>NZ_JAMYOX010000047.1:0-38955 GCF_040320025.1 Mesorhizobium sp. M0808 | reverse complement strand
CAGACATAGAAATTGACACTGTAAGCTCCTCGGCTTCTTCAGTGTCACTATCTCTCGCTCATCACCTCAAGCCGCGCCAGATGGGGTCGGCTTGGCGCTTACGTTCAAGTGTATCGGTATGCAGCAATTTGGATACACCGTGTGAAGGCCCCGCAGCATCGACCGGACACGAAGCGAATCGGCCACGCCGACCCACATGTCGGCTGGATGGGGATCGTACCGCTGTGTTTACAGATCTCGAGCAGTATCTGAGGTCGCTTGCACAAGTCACTTGCAACACCCGCACTTTCGTACGGGTCTGGAACTGCGCAATCACCGTCTAGCCAAATCCAGCAGCCTTGCCGCTTGCGATAAAATGCGGGTTGGCGAAATCCTCGTCGTCACTCTGGTTGCGCTTGCCGTAGGCGAGCGGCTCACCATCCAGCGTGCGCGTCATGCCGCCGGCGGCGCGTAGCACCGCGTCACCCGCGGCCGTATCCCACTCCATGGTGCGGCCGAAGCGCGGATAGACGTCCGCCTCGGCGCCGGCGACAAGACAGAATTTCAGCGACGAGCCGACCGAGACGATCTCGGCAGCGCCAAGCGCGCGGATATAGGCGTCGGTTTCCGGCGTGTTGTGGGAGCGGCTGGCAACGACGGTCAGCGGCACCATACCGGCCCTTGCCGAAATCGGCTGGCGATCGACGATCTCGTAGTCGTCATTGATCTCGATCGTTTCCGCTTGGCCCGGCCGGCCGGAAAAGAAGCGGCCGGTGCAAGGCGCGAAGACGACGCCGATCTCAGGCACGCCATGGCGAACCAGCGCGATATTGACAGTGAAATCGGTCTGCCGTTTGACGAACTCCTTGGTGCCGTCGAGCGGATCGATCAGGAAAAAGGCGTCGCCGAGATCCGGCGCCATGATGCCGGCAGAGGCTTCCTCCTCTGCCACGCATGGAATCTCTGGAAATGCGGCGCGTAGCCCGGCAAGGATGATCTTTTCGCTCTCGCGATCCGCCTCCGTCACTGGCGAATTGTCCGATTTGCTGTCGACCGCACAGCCGACACGAAAGACACGCATCACCTCGCGCCCTGCCGCCAAGGCAAGGTGCTCGAAGACGGCGAGCATCGCTTCGTCGTCAGATACCGCCGCCGCTATCATATTGGTCTTCGGCAATGTCCCGCTCGTTCAGCCAGTGTTCCAGGGCGTCCACCATCTCCTCGGCCGATCTGCCGAGGGTCTTGAGATGGATTTCGGGCTTTTCCGGCACCTCATACGGTGAATCGACGCCGGTGAAATTCTTGATCTCGCCATTCAACGCCCGCGCATAGAGACCCTTCGGATCGCGCCTGGCGCATTCCTCGAAGGGGGTGTCGACAAACACCTCGACGAATTCGCCATCAGCCATCAATTCGCGCGCCATGCGCCGCTCGGCGCTGAACGGCGAAATGAACGACACGATGACGATCAGCCCGGCGTCGGCCATCAGGCGCGCGACTTCGGCAACGCGGCGAATGTTCTCGACACGATCGGCGTCGGTGAAGCCGAGATCGCGGTTGAGTCCGTGACGGACGTTGTCGCCATCCAGAATGTAGGTATGACGGCCGGTGGCGAACAGTTTCTTTTCAAACAGATTGGCGATGGTCGACTTGCCCGAGCCCGAAAGCCCGGTGAACCAGAACACCGCCGGCCGCTGGTTCTTCATGTCGGCGCGGGCGCGCTTGCCGACATCGAGCGACTGCCAGTGGATGTTTTCGGCGCGGCGCAGCGAATGCAGGATCATGCCGGCGCCGACCGTGGCATTGGTGATGCGGTCGATCAGGATAAAGGCGCCGGTGGTGCGGTTTTCGGCAAACGGATCGAAGGCGATCGGCGACCGCGTCGAGATGTTGCAGATGCCGACTTCGTTCATTTCAAGCGACTTGGCCGCCTCATGGGCAAAGTCGTTGACGTTGACCCGGTATTTCAGGTCGGTGACGGTGGCGCTGGTCTGGTCGGTCTCGGTGCGCAGGATGTAGGAGCGGCCGGGCAGCAGAGCGTGTTCGTCGAACCAGACGATGTTGGCGGCGAACTGGTCGGCGACCTGCGGCCGCGCCGCCGGCGATACCAGCATATTGCCGCGCGAGACCTCGACCTCGTCGTCGAGGACAAGGGTGATGGCCTGGCCGGCGATAGCCTGCTGAAGATCGCCGCCATGCGAAACGATGCGCCTGACACGGGAGGACTTGCCGGATTTCGCGACGACCACCTCGTCGCCCGGCGCAACCGATCCGGTCGCTATGGTGCCGGCGAAGCCGCGGAAATCGAGATTGGGACGGTTCACATATTGGACAGGAAACCGGAACGGCAATTCGACCGCGGCCTCGTCGACCGACACGGTTTCGAGATGTTCAATCAGCGTCGGGCCGGAAAACCAGTCTGTCCTGTCGGAACGGCCGGTAACGTTGTCGCCATAACGGGCCGACATCGGAATGGGCACGATCGTCTGGAAGCCGAGCTCACGTGAGAATCCCCCGTAATCCGCGACGATCCGTTTAAACACCGCCTCGTCGAAGCCGACAAGATCGATCTTGTTGACGGCGAGCACGATGTGGCGGATGCCAAGCAGCGAGGCGATGATCGAATGCCGCCTGGTCTGACGCAGCACCCCCTGGCGGGCGTCGATCAGCACGATGGCGAGATCCGCGGTCGATGCACCAGTCGCCATGTTACGCGTGTATTGTTCGTGGCCGGGCGTGTCGGCGACGATGAACTTGCGCTTTGGCGTGGCGAAGAAGCGATACGCGACGTCGATGGTAATGCCTTGCTCGCGCTCGGCCTCGAGGCCGTCGACCAGCAGCGCGAAGTCGACGTCGTCGCCGGTGGTGCCGTGCTTGCGCGAATCGCGCTCGAGCGTGGCCAGTTGGTCCTCGAAAATCTGCTTGGTGTCGGAAAGCAGGCGCCCGATCAGCGTCGACTTGCCGTCGTCGACCGAGCCGCAGGTCAGGAAGCGCAGCAGCGACTTTCGTTCCTGCGCCGCCAGATAGTCGCGGACGCCGTCGGTCGGGGCGAGGCTCTTGGCCATGATGTGGCGCATACTCAGAAATACCCCTCGCGCTTCTTCTTTTCCATTGAGCCGGCTTCGTCGCGGTCGATCAGGCGACCTTGCCGCTCGGAAGTGCGCGCCGTGAGCATTTCGCCGACTATCGCCTCCAGAGTGTCGGCTTCCGAGTCGATCGCGCCGGTCAGTGGATAGCAGCCGAGCGTGCGGAACCGCACCATCCGGTTCTGCACCGTCTCGCCGGGCTGCAATTGCATGCGTTCGTCATCCCTCAGGATGAGCATGCCGTCGCGCTCGACGACCGGCCGCTCCTTGGCCAAATACAGCGGCACGATCGGGATGTCTTCCTGGAGAATGTACTGCCAGATGTCGAGCTCAGTCCAGTTCGACAGCGGAAAGACCCTGATCGATTCGCCGGCGGCGATGCGGGTGTTGAAAATCTTCCACATCTCCGGCCGCTGGTTCTTCGGATCCCAGACGTGCTGAGCGTTGCGGAACGAAAAGATCCGCTCCTTGGCCCGCGACTTCTCTTCATCGCGTCGCGCGCCGCCGAAGGCAGCGTCAAACCCGTATTTGTCGAGCGCCTGCCGCAGCGCCACCGTCTTCATCACATGCGTATGGGTGTTGGAGCCGTGGTCGAACGGATTGATGTTGTCGCGCACGCCGTCTTCGTTGACATGGACCAGGAGATCGAAGCCGAGCTTTTGCTGCATCTGGTCGCGAAAGGCGATCATTTCGCGAAATTTCCAGGTCGTGTCGACATGGAGAAAGGGAAAGGGCGGCTTGGCCGGATAGAATGCCTTCATCGCGAGGTGCATGAGCACGGACGAATCCTTGCCGACCGAATAGAGCATGACCGGCTTGGCAAATGCCGCGGCCACCTCGCGAAAAATATGGATGGATTCGGCCTCAAGCCGCTGAAGGTGCGTAAGTGCGATGTTCATGGACTGCGAGCGTTCTTTCGTACCGATCCACGGAAGGGCCTGCATCGGAGGCGACCTTCAGCCGCCCGATTCAAACTGCACTTCCGGACAATCTATTCTCGTGCGGGCGTTCTAGCAGATCGTTCCGGTTCAGAACAATACAAGACAGGCTTGCGGCCGAATGGTTCGGGAATGAATTTTCCGTACGGCCAGCAAAATCGGGAAATTTCTGCTCAGCGAGCGATTGCACTTGGTAGGGGCAGGAAAATGTTGCCTGAGCCTCGGAACTCGAGAGCCAGGAGCCGGCTCGCCTCACAGCGGTCCGCCATGTTCTGGCGACGCCAGCCGTGGCGACGAGGTCGCTAGGACGAAGTTCCGATGGGAACAAACAGCTTGTCACCATTGTGATCGATCTCGATCATCTCGCTCTTGCGGCTCAAGCGTTCGGCAAATCCTTTGTGGAAGATGACGGCGTTCATATAGGCAAAGGTCATCGCCAGCGCCCCGGTTCGCAATGGGTAGTCAACCAGCGAGTGAATGAGAAGAAAAGATACCGAGAGGAATGCCGCTTTCTGCAGTGGGTCACGGCGAATTCTAACCAATGCAATCAAAAGCAATACGAAATAGCCTACCATAAGCAGGATAGCAGGAATTCCCCCCTCGAAGGTAATTTCAAGGTATTCATTGTGAGCATGATTCACATACTCCCTGAAAATCATGCCTGCTCTTTCGTATATTTGATAGGCCTTCTGGAAATTCCCGAATCCAATACCTATCGCCCAATTGTCTTTGATGCCCTCGATTGTGGTGCGCGCAAATTCTCCTCGCCCGAACGCCGGATCAAGCGCCTGTGCATCCAATTTGGTCCAGGCGCTTATCGTGTAGATCGAAAGTGCGATAAAGATCAGGAGAACGCCGAACCCACTCGCCCTCGAACGAGCTGAGAGAAAGACTACAGACAATACGGTGATCGCCAACCCGATCAGAACACCGGCGCGAGAACCGGCGGCCAAAAGAAGCAGCAAAAGCGCGATCAAGCCGAAGGATCCGGACAAGAGATGCCCGCGGAACAGACCATAATAGACGACGAAGGGAATAGACACAAAAAGCAACGCCGAAAAATGATTTACGTTGGCAAAAAGGCCGGCATTGATCGTAAAAGGCAACAGCCCGACAATAGCGACGTCGTCGGAGAGCGAATATTGAATCGCTCCCGCCAAACCATTGCAGATAACACCCATGAAGAAAAACGGAAGGAGCGCGCTGACCTGCTCGGCACGCAAACGCAATACGGCCAAAAAAAACGCTGCGGCGGCCAGAAGATAAAGCAGGCATTCGACCGTCCGGCCGACCCCTACGCTGATGAAACGAAATCGGCTTTCTCCAACCCAGGGATCTCCGAGCAACAGTTCCGGCCGCAACCCGTTGAATATGGCTGACGGCAATGGGACGATTTGCAAAACGATCAACGCCATAGCGAAGACCAGCAGCCACAGAACAGGCCGGGCGATTCTGTGGCCGGGGGTTTGCGAAAAGACGGCCGCGGCCGAAACTATCGCCGCGACCTCGATCAGAGTGTCTGTGTAAAGGCCGCTCGCAGTACCACCACCGATCAGCAGCGATACAAACAAGACCGTGCCGAGGAGATATTTATCCCATTCCGACGGACGGTCGTTCAAGATGGAAGTCTCTCAACGCTCAATTTGTGCATTATCAAGGTGCCGACATATCGAAATCGCCAGCTCTCGGCAATGGCGGCGGTCTGCAGCGTCAATAGTTGCATGGGGCAGCCAGTCGGTACGACCGAGAAGTCCTGGCTCAGCTTTTGTCGGTTATATGTACCCTCGGGGATGTTGAACCTCGCTATTTCGCCGGCCGGCCCCAAGCATTTGATCGACCAGAACAATTCCTTTGGAAGCTTCAGGTTTCGCGCAGAGGCAACGAGGGAAATCTTATACGAGCCTGGAGGCAATTGAACATATTGCTGAAGGGCAGTGTTCTTGACCGGGGTATTCAAGAACCGGACCGTTGCCCCACCCTCACCCTCCACAGCATCCTGGGATGCTGCAAATGTCACTTCCAAGCCCGATTGACCGGGAACCTGCCAATCGAAGGGCTTGCCGCTGGGGACCGGCTCGAACGTGCTGTTAAAAATGTATCCGCCTAATTTTCGCTCTTGCTCAGACAGGGTGAAAAGAAACAGCCGATAGGCTGGTTCATATTGCTTCTGACGAATATAGCCGCTGATCGCAGCTGTGAGTTCACTCGAATTCGGTGGTGCGCTTGATCCGGTCAAATCGAGCAGCAGCCGATTTGCGAAATTGATCTGCTCAGGAGTTTTGATAAGAGCGTAGATCAGACTGGCTCTCCAGGGCGCCTGCGCCCTGATGGCCGTCAGCACGGCTTGATAGCCATCGGGATTCGAGAGAATTGGCGGCATGCCCTCGGCGATCGCCGGAAATTGGTCCGGCCAGCGGCGCAGCAAGATGTCGATCTCGCCAACGGCCTTGGGCAAATCACCTGCTTCGATGTTGCGGCCAATTGACCTCTGTAGCGCATGGATCTCTGTCTTGGACAATTTTCGGGCTTGATCGAAGAGCTGGTAGGCCTCGTCTTTTTCGCCTTGCCGGTATTTGATCTCACCAATCAGGCTATAGAGACGTGCATCGGCCAAATCGAAGGTGAGCGCGCGCTTGGCCTTGGCAAGCAAGGCATCAAGATCGGTAGCATTATTCGTATCGTTCAGGTCACTGCTGATTTCAGCTGTCAATGCGTCGGTGTTGAGCGGGTCCAGCACAAGAGAAACAGCCGGTGTTTCTGTTTCAAGAAATCGACTTAGCCCGATCGAGGAAGCCACCAACACTAGAACGGATGCGACGAACCAAACGACTGAATGTCGGAGATTTTGCATAAGCGGGCTGGCTTGCTCCATCATCGACTTTGCCCTCAATCTTGGGAGTATTCGTGTCCGTCCCGTAGTTGTAGTACTGATAGTTCATGTATTTGTAGGCGTAGTTGTAGTCGAATTTGTTCACCGCAAACTTTGACATCGCGGCTCCCACCACGTTTGCGCCAGCAGCTCGCAGGCGCTTCAACGCGGTCTTGGCCGACTTGCGTGTCACCTGATTTGTCGAGATGACCATCAATGTGCCTTCGGCAAGCCGGCTGAGAATAGGAGCGTCCGAAAGGCCGACGATCGGCGGCGCGTCGATGATAACAAGATCGAAGCGCTTGCCGAGATTGGTTACTATCAGAGCCATCTTCGGTGAGGAGAGCAGATCCGCAGGATTTGGAGGGATTGTTCCCGAAGTTAGAACGGTCACGTTGGGATATTTCGTCGCCCTGAAGATGCTCGCCAGATCCTCCTTGCGCACGGTATTTGTCAGCAGATTGCTTAGCCCGATCGTATTGTCGAGACCAAACAGGCGATGAAGATTTGGTTTACGGAGATCGCCGTCGACAATGAGAACCCTTGCGCCGAGTGCTGCAAAATCTTGTCCGAGTTTAAACGATGTGGTCGACTTGCCTTCCGAAGGCTCCGAACTCGTGACGACCAGCGATCGTGGGGCGCCTTCCGCACCGGAAAACTGTAGCGATGTTCGAAGCGAACGATAGGCTTCCGACAGGCCGGACTTCTGATCGGCAATACTGGCCATGAGTTCCCGGTCATCAACGAGCGGCAAGATGCCGAGCATTGCCAAGCCGAGCTCCTTTTCAACCTGTTCGGGATTGGTGAAGGTGTTGTTCAGCAGTTCAATGACATAAATGACAGACGCGCTCAGAGCCATGAAAAGGGCCAGCGCGATTGCAAGATTGATGCTCAAGCGCGGGGAATATGGCCGATCCGGCAATGACGCGAAATCGACGATTGCGGCACTTTGCGTCTTGAGCTCGGAGCTGACACCAACTTCGTTCAGTTTGGCGATAAGGTTGTCATATTGCGACCGGTTCGAATCGACCTCGCGCTTGAGAATTGTGTATTTGATGTTCTTGTCGTTGAAGATGACCTGCTGCTTTTCCATCTCAGCAAGTTTGGACTTGAGATCGGCCTCCTTGTTCTGCGCCTCCTGATATTTCAGCCGCAGTGAATCCGTTATAGCAAGCACGCCGTTGTTATAGAGCCGCTGCAACTCCTTGATCTGGGACTGAAGCTGCTGCATTTCGGGAAAACCGGGCTTGAGAATGCCCAGCTTCTGCTGGTACTGGCTGGTCAAATCCGCCAGTTTTTCATTGAGCTTCTGCAGACCTTCGCTTTCCAAAACTGGGGCCAAGCTCGAACCGCGACCTTTATCTATCTGGTCCACAACACGTCCTGCGTCGAGACGGTCCTGGATCGCTGTCGCAAGGGCGGTATTCAGCGCCTCGATGTTCGATCCTATCAGCGACTTGTCGTCGCCGGTTATCGTGATGCCGGCATCCTTCGCGTAAGCGACCAGATCCTCTTCCGATTTCTGGAGCTTCTGCTTCACCTGCAGAACCTGTTCCTGGATGAACTGTCGTGCAAGGTCGGATGTTTCGCTGGTCTGGTCGAGGCGTTGGTCAATAAAGCTTTGCGCGACCTGGTTGGCGATATCGCTTGCATATTTCGGCTTCTGATCGACGAAGGTGATCGATAGCAGGCTCGTGTTGGTGACCAGGTTGACCGTGAGGTCGTCCAAAACACGCTTGATAGCAATTTCCTCGCGCTCCTCTGGGGTCTTCTCCTCAAAGGAAGGCGATTTGGAGATACCGAACGCGCGATAGAAAATATTGCTGAGGGAAAAGGCTGGCGTGGGAAAAAGGAAATCCGGCTTTTCGCTGAGACCCAGTTGAAACACAACACGCTGCGCCAATGCGCGGCTTTTGAGTTTTTCACGTGCGGTCAGGAAAGCCCGCACGTCGGCATTTTCAGAAACTACCTCGATGTCCTGGAAGACCTTGGCCGAAGGGACCAGCACTTCCAATTGCGTCGTTGCCTGGTATTTCGGCGTCTGCATCATCGTGATGATGACACCGGCGACAAGCCCGGCTGCCGCCATAATGACGAACAGCCACCGATACTGGACGACGTAGAAGAGCAGCTTGAGCGGATTGAAGCCCTGTTCCTGCTCCGAATAATCGCGACCGTAAGGGCTGTAGTTTTGCCCGCCGTCATAATAGAGGTCGGCGGACAAGGCTTGGCCATGTCCTGGACCTGCAATTTGATGCTGCCTGTTGCGATCGAGCATGGTGCGAAGTGATCCTATTCGACTGACCGGCTACGAACTATATCCCAGGGATGACGGCAATTCGCGCGGCACTGGAGGCTATGCCTAGCGCGTCCTTGAGATTGTTCACGGCAATCTTCGATTTTGAGGCAAAGACGACGACCTTGTCCCCACCGTAGATCCGCGGGTTACGGACCTTGCCGGCACGAATTTCCTCCACGTTGTAATTTGCGACCAAGGTATTCTGGCCGATATTGCGATAGACGAAGACCTTGCTTGCGTCCCCAACCGGGCTGAAATTTCCTGCCAGAGCGATCGCGTCCAGAAGCGAGGAATTACTCGTTACCGGAAAGATACCGGCCCTGTTGACTTCGCCATCGACGGTTATGCGCTGCCCAATCGACTCCTTTACGAAGATCGTCACATCGGGTGACTGCAGGTAGTTGGCGCCGTAGGCCGTCTCGATCTCTTGCTCCAGCTGACGAACGGTTTTGCCTGCCGCGGTAATGGTTCCGATAAGCGGAAGCGATATCTGGCCGCTGGAGTCGACTTGAACTGTTCGGCTCAAATTGTCGACCTGGAATACATTCACTTCGAGCACATCGTTCGGAGACAAAGGCTGCTCGTTGCCGTTCTGGGTGTTTTGCGGCGGAGGCAGGTCCTTCACCACTTTCAGCGCGCCGCCGCCTGAAAGTGGCGTCGATGACGACGTCAATTGCAGCGCATCCACCGCACTCGAGGAAGTAGGTGTCGTCGACGAGGTGCTCGTGCATGCCGACGTTGCAAGCGAAGCTAGCAAGACGAGTGCCATGCCTATGTGGCTTTTTGCCAAATGAAAAATGCCCATCACGCGGTCCCGCCCTTGAATAGGCGGCCCAATCCTCCAAAACGGCCGGCGTTACCGGCGGTTGGGTTTTTCGGACGTGCTTTTCCGATCGGCTCAATGGGCCGGTTCGCCAATATTTCGCCTGGACGCTTCAACACCATGTTGCGGGCCTCGTCTTCCCCACATCGCTTGGCAGCAGCAGCAACCGCCTTGGAAAGCCCAGGACGGCGGCGCGTTGCGCTATGAGTATCCGATGCGATGATATCCACCCTGCCCTCGTCAATCAGCTTTTCCGAATAATAAAGCGCCGTGCGTCCAAAAGCACCAACAATCGAGTCCGCGGTAAGCTGAATGAGGCAGCCGACCGCATTCAACCTCTCGATAACGTCGTAATTCGTTTTGATCCAGGTCAAACGCTCCGGATGAGTAAGAATCGGGATAAAGCCGGCATTTATCAGGCGTAGAGCAAGATCCTCCATTCGTGGAGGTAGAACATGATGCGGCGGTTCGAACAGAAAATAGCGCGACCTGTTTAAGGTTGGCACGCTGCCCGCCGCCAATTGGTCCGGAAGATCCGGCGCTATGTGAACGTCTGCACCGACGTAGAGAGCAAGTGGTATTGCGGCGCCGCGCAATGCCTGGTGCAACTCTTGAACCGCCCGAACGATGTTCGATGTTCCGTTTTCGTATACGCCGGGCGTCACGTGTGGCGTGCACGCCATATGGGTCGTTCCGTCGGCCACCGCCAGTCGAGCCATTTCCAGTGATTCGGCAAGACTGGGCGAGCCGTCGTCGAGGCCGGGCAAGATATGGGAATGTAGATCGATCATGGGCGTTTGTGACTGCAGCGAAGCAACGTGGCGACGTCATCCCCAAAAAGTATAAATGCGTCATCCGCAAGACAGCGAATGACGCATTTGTCAAGTTCATGCGATACGATGGATGCTAGGTCCCGGCTACTGGCGGACAGAGTCGTCGTCATCATGCAGGCCGATGATCAGCGCCGCACCGGCGGCAAAAGCTGCGCCTGATGTTTCGAGCGCTACACACATGCCGCCCTTCCGCAGGATTGACCTTGATCGTCGCGTTTGCCGTATCCGAAACTTGCACCAACACGCAGCAGCAACAGATTGCGATTCGACCATCTTGCCTGGATAGACCGGCACTTCGCCCCTCATCCCGGCATGTTCGCCAGCCTCAGACATCCGCATGCCGCCTTGGCTTAGGCGACCCGACCGACGCGACACCAGCATACACGCCAAGTGCGCTCCACCGCCAACAACAGACACACAGCAGAAGCGCCATACGCCTCTGCTGCCGTTGCCTTATTTACTACGCGGTCAACTTAGTCGCTAACGGCGTGGCCGTGATCTTTGTCCGCCGTTGCAGCCAGAACACCAGCCCCAAGAGCCATGCCGCCAAAAATAAGGGCCGGCGTGTAGTTGGTGCTGTTGGTATTGCCCGTCTGGGCGGTCTTCTCAGAACCCAAGACATTGAGGCAGATCTTATTCTCGACACGCGAGATATCGAGCGTCGAATTCGCCGGGACGCTCACATTGCAGCCACCAACCTGAACCGAAGCCGAGCCCTTGGAGCCAACCACGACACGGCTGCCGAAATCAAGCGCGCCGCCCGCTTGCGCCGGGCCGTAGCCAGCCACCTGCGAGATCATCACGTCGCCATTGACGCTGCCGAGCGATCCAATCGGATTTACGCCGTTATAGGCGGTTGCACAGGTGCACGACCCATCCTGCGCGAAAGACGACACCGGGGCGAAGCCGGCCAACACAACAACTCCGGCCAACGCACTTTTCAAAACTAGGTTCATCCGCATCAATCCTTCTGTCCCACGTTACCTGAGGCCCACCCAACCGCTAAGGTACTCAAAAGCGCGTAACAGCTTTCTGCGCCAATTCCAACCCATTTCGCAAATGCGAGATAATTTTTGGTTTCGGTGTGGTTGATTGAACACACCATTAGAAGATCGAAATGTATCATCTTTGCTGTCGGCCGCAATACAGCGCGTTTGCCAGCGAGCCAATCCGGCGTTTCTTGGGGCGCTGGCGTCACCTTCGTTTCGACGGCTACGCCACGGGTCCGCAGGAGCTACGAGCCCGGCGCGCAAGGTTTATAGGTCGAGCCCGCCTGCGCGGGCTGCCCGCACAGAATGCCTGCCTCGACGAGCTTCGCAGCCAGATCCGTTCCGCCCAAGGTGAGACACTGCACGACGACGGCGTCACGAAATTTTGGCGCGACATTGCCGTCGCACGGTGTCCCCAAGCCTACGGGTTTGCATGTCAATGCGAGTCCTTGATAGTCCCGGCGCATGGCCTCGGTGACCATGACCCGCATTGACTGGGGCTTGGCAAATGCGACGCCGCACAGCACGATCTTGCGGCCGGCGACCCGCAGATCGTCGATTGATTGGACGTCAAGCTTGCCATCGAACGATGTGAGGACTTCCACCGGCTTCGGCGCCGGTGCGCGAATATTTGTTCCCTTGTTGATGACGATGAAAAGAAAGCCGCCCGCAAACGCCAGCGCTATGAATGCAAGTGCGGCTACCTTCCCGACCGACAATTCCCACTCCCGATTGAACGATCAACGCGCGGCGGTTTTGGTCTTTTCAAATAAGGCAAGGAGTGCTGCCGCGTAACCCCGTCGGCGGAGCTGTTGCCGGCCTTGCAGCACGGCGATGCTGTCGCGGACAAAGCGTGGGCGCTGCCCGATTTCGAGCAGACGCTGCGCCAGGGCTTCCGCATCGTCAGGCGGGAAGAAGAGCGCGTCCGGAGCCTGCTCGCGATGCAGCCGGATGTCGGACAGCAACATGGGCGCACCCAGCGATTTCGCCTCTTCAACGGTGGTCGACCATCCCTCGAAGTGGGAAGGATTCAAAAGACAGTCTGTCGCACCGATCAGAGCAACGACATCCTCATAGGGGATCAATCCGAGGTGTCGAAAATGGCCTTCGAGCCGATGTGCTTGCGCAAGGCCCATCAGATGCTTGAACAAGGTCGGATCGCGTGGATCCGTGGTGCGCCCCGTCATAATTATTGGCGGCAAGGCGTCCAACGCTCCGAGCCGGTCTATATGCCTCAACGCCTCGACGACCACTTTGTGATTCTTGTGGATCCAAAACTGGTTGGGCAGGAAAAAGAAGCGCTCGGGCAGATCATGCGCCAGGCGTGCAGCTTCGGTGCGCGCCATGACGGCGCCTGGATCGACATCGATGGCGAAGCGCACGACGGCGGTCTTGCCGCGCGAGGCCGGGTAGAATGTTTCGCAATCGGCGAGCGCATCCTCGCTAGACAGCATTATGGTGCGGTTGCCGGACGTCTGCAGACGGAACCCGAGATCTCTGCGCCACCAGGCGCGACGCGGAAACAGATGCGGCAGGCGACGGTGCTGAAAATCCGGAATCCAGGAAATGACCGGTAGCGGAAATCGGTTGCCGAACCACTGAGCGACTTCAAACACAAGATCGATGCCGTGCGCGGCGACAAGATTCGCAAAAGCCCGATCGCTTCCGCCAGCGAGTGCGATCAGCCCTCGCTTGCCAAGCCCGGCGCCCGTGACCCGGTCGTCGACGATGGCAGGCGCGGCCAACATGTGATCAAAGGACGTGCCAACGCTCGCATGCTGCTCGGGCGTCAAAAACAGCTTCGCCTGAACCTTGCCGCCCAACTCCGAGGCGATGACGCTCAGCATGTTGCGCAGATAGGATTCGCCGCCGGACCAGGTTCCACGGCCGATAAGCGTGAAGCCGACGGTGATCAAGGCGCGAAGCGTCGCAAATCGCCGACCGGCTCGCCGAGAACCTCGGCGCGATACCAATCGACATATCCCGCAATGCCCTTGCCGAGCGGCATCTGCAACCGAAGTCCCTCCGGGACGCCGGAGGGATCGGAGATCAGATTGACAGGGTCGCCCGGCCGGGATTCTCCCGAAAACGCGAGGCGATGCTTCCCGCCCCAGGCTTCCAAGACCATCCCGGCAATCGTGCTGACAGACGCGGCGGCGCCGGCACCGCCATTATAGACCGCGAAGCTTGCTGCATTGGCGGGCAAGACGCGATGGATCAATCGCACGACATCCGAGACATGGTGCCAATCCCGCATTTCCGCTCCGGTGCCACCAAGCACAATGTCGGTTTCGCCTGCCGCGAGCCTGCCGCAGAGGTCCCAGAGAAGTTGCTTGCGCAGCCCCTCGCCGTAGACAGAGAAAAGCCGTGCCACCGAGACCGGCTGCCCGTATGCCGCGCAGTATGACCGGCCGAGTTCCTCCACCATTCGCTTGTGATAGCCATAAGGGGAATAGGGATCGAGCGCGGCGTCGACCCCGATCGGGCCGAAATGGCCGCCGCCATAAACGGCAGCGGAGGATGCCAGAACGACGGAGGCATCCGGTGCGTGACGACGCAGGAAATCGAGGACACAAGCCGTGGAACCGACGCTTTGTTCAAAGTCCTTCAGCGGCTCGGCAATCGACCGGCCTACCGTAGAGCCGCCTGCCAGGTGATATACGGCTGCCGGGCGACCATATGCGGCCAGAGCAGCGCCCATTGTTTCCGCGGTCACGCCGCCGGAAAAAAAAGCGCCGCCAGTTGCGATGGCGAACCCAGGCGCTTCGCTTCGGCCGAAGCCAAGGACAACGTGGCCCTGCTGGGCAAGAAATCGCGATAGGTGCAGGCCGATGAAGCCACCGGCTCCAGTCACCCAGACGGGCTTCGCCTCGTTCAATTGCGCCACCAAATCAGCCATTCCCTTGCTTATGGCAAAGGAAAGACACCAGCCGCCCGGGCCGACGGTCAAGCAGTGCCGCAGCTCCGGCAACGGCACCGAAGGGTAGCGGGGACAAAGTCAGGCGCGCGAGCCCCGACAGGGGACCGAAGGCCGCAGCGAGCCTCTCGCGAATTTCGGATGCTGTCATCGGATCATAATTCACAACCGATTGGAAAGAGTTCATTTCACGATCGATCGTCAGCCCTGCCCCTTCGAGAGCAGCGCGGTAGTCTGCCAGCGTGAAGGCATTCTCCCCGCCATAGAGATGATGCAACGGATGAGCGCGCAGAAACGGTTCCAGTTGTTTCGGTCCGGAAATCACATGGTCGCGCAACGACAGGAACGTCGCGCCATTGCGGGCGAGCCGCACAACTTCGCGGCAGAATGCCGGCAGGTCATGCGCATGATGAAGCACTTGCCTGGCAACGACCAGATCATAGCCGGCGGCGGACAACGGAATAGCTTCGCCGAATGCCTCGATCACATCGATGTTCGTGCCTGTCTTCTCAGCAAGCGTCCGGATTGCAGCAGCACCGACAAGTGCACTGGCATCGGGCTCGACAGCGGTAACCGACCAGCCCTCGCGCGCCAGGGCATAGGAGAGGATGCCGTTGCCGGCGCCGAGATCGAGAGCACGGCCGGCCTTGCGCGGGATCATGCCGCGAACCGCCTGAAACTCCGCACTTTCGTGGTAACGCTGCGCCGCGGCGACCGGATCATCGAAATAGGCGGCGCGGGCGAGATCCTTCATCGAAGGCTCGCTCATGCACCAGCGGACGGCATCTTCCCAAGTCATGGCCATTTCAGGCATCGAGAGAAACCACGTGCTGAATGATCCGCGCCGGATGTTCGGCAACTGCGTGAGGCGGCACGTTCTTGGTCACAGCGATCTCGATCTCCTCGTCAGATTTGTCAGATGCGTCCACAACAGCCGCCGCGAGGCCCAGATTGGCGCGTGCAGCAGCGCCTCGGTCATAGGCTTGCGTGCTTCGCTCGTCCACTGTTCCACCGCGGATAATTTCCGGCCGCTAAGAAGCACGGCCTGCCCCTGTCACCCTGCGACAATGCATCCCTCGTTCACCAGGACGTTGTTCGAATTTTCCAGCTACGCTACCGTTTCTAGTTCAGGTCATGAGGAATTCAATCCATGCGATTTTCACCAGCGCAAACGTTCGCGAATTGGCGAGGCCGGATGCGCAACGTCTCGTTTTTCAAGTCTGTTTCCTGTGTGATGTGCCTTTTGGCCGGCACGTGGCCCGCATTGCCGCAGGCACGCCAACCGTTCAAGGTTTTCGAGACTTTGCTGTTTGAGAACGGGCCAAAAGATTTCCGCTCGTTCGGCCTGGACCATCTCACGATTGCGGATCCACACGTCCTGGGATTGGACGTACCGAATGCCAACCAGGTGCAGCAAGCTCTAGAACTGCCAAGGAGCAACCATTTCCTGGTGATCGACATCGAAAACTGGCCGTTGGAAGGCCCCGATCAAGCATCTTCAATTGCTAAATATCAACAAACTTTGAGCGTTTTCAGAAGGGCAGACCCGAACGTCAAGCTCGGCTTCTACGGCGTCATGCCGATCAGGGATCATTGGAGAGCGATCGGCCATGATGGTGCCGCGGCTCAGGAGGACTGGAAGCAGCAAAACACCAGGATCGCCTCCGCTCTTGTCCCCTACGTCGACGCGCTGTTTCCATCCCTCTACACGTTTTATGGGGATCAGGATGCCTGGATAGCCTATGCGCAAGCCAACATCGGCGAAGCCCGACGGGTCGCGCAAGGAAAACCGGTTTACTGCTTCCTATGGCCGCAGTTTCAAAAGACCCTAGCTTTCCTGCCCGGCGACTTCTGGTATGCTCAACTAGACACTTGCAGAAGATTGGCAGACGGGATCGTCATCTGGGGTACGATGCGTGGCGGTCTAAGCGACGGGCCAGTAAAATGGGATGAAAAAGCCGAGTGGTGGCAGGCTACCTTGAAATTCTTGAGCGAGATTGACGAAGCGCAATAGTGCCGAAAAAACGGTATCGCAAGCGAACACGCATCTCACTTCCGAGCGGCAACATTACTCGCTGCCCAACCCTCACCGGGCACAGCAAATCGAGCAGGGGTACCCCACGCCATGCGCCGCTGCGACCATTGGTCAAATGACCTCATGGCATTGACACGGAAAATCAAGACCGTAGCGACGATCCAGAGGAATGCTGACCCCCAAAGGGATCCGGAGAACTGCGCGCCGACGATGGCTTGCGTGGCCAGAAGCGGCAAAAGCACCAGGCGTTTGTCGGCTAGGAATTTTATCGCCATTCCCAGTTTAACGAAAACCGGGATAAATATTGCCATACCGAGAAGACCAGCCGATTGAAGGATCTCCATGAACATATTGTGGGGGTATACGAACAGAGGCAATTGCGTGCCCCAGCCAAACAAAGGGCTTTGCTGAAACAGTCCCCACGAGAGCGAAATCGATCCGAGCCGTTCGGTGGTCGAATTGTCTTTCCCGATCACCGTCAGATGGAATTTGTCGAGCAGCGGCGTTATGTCAGTGATGGCCAACGCCAATACCGCTCCGGCAACAAACAACAAGCACACGAGCATGGTCGTGAAATTCGGACGGAGTAAGGGAAATAAAACGATACAACACCCCAAAGCGACAAGCGGCCCGCGGGCCGCCGCTAGATAGATAGCGACTGCCGAGGCAGACACTACACTCAGGATGACAATCTTTATGATCTTGCTTTGATCAAACCTAAGCAGGGTGTATGACGCTAGCAGTGTAGTCAGGCCGGCATGACCTACGGATATGGGATTCAATCTTTCGAAATAAACACGATCCGTCGTATCGACCAGCACCGCATTTGAACCACTGTATTGGAGCCAAACGATACCCGCCACACTCAATGCGCCGACGGTGAAAAGTGCCCACGCCACGTTGATCTCCGACCACGTATTTGTCGATAACGCCAGAAGAGCAGCTGGCACAACCGAAGTGATCAGGGCAAATACGAGCGCGTCCGACGCTCCATCTATGTTGTAATCGGCATCGATGCCGAGTTTTGTTAGGTAGAGCGCGGCGAAGGCAAATAGCCACACATCCCCGAATCGCCACGCCTTGTGCCGGTCCGACCAAAAAAATGCGATGCCGCTTAGAGCAATTACCAAGATGCGGAAGGCGATCGATAATTTTGCGTCCTCCCGCCCCGTAGCAGACGAGAAAACTCCTATTAGTGGATAGCCGGCAACCGCCAGGGCGAAACTCCAGGCCCATAAGTCCTTGTAGATCGGAACGTGTTTGCTGATGTACATGGGGCTGGAGGTTCACTAGTTAAACGGCAACAGCGATACCATGCCTTGTCGAGTTGAGACAACCGTTGGCACCGGCCATCATACATGTTGGCTAAAGTTGCCGTTAAGCTTGATCCGGTAACACGCCGCGGTTCTCGGGCAACCGAATGCCCAAATGGAATTTGCGAGCCGGCTTCCGCGCCGTAGCGGTCGAGCTACTTCCACAAGTCCATGATCATGGACAATGGGCGTGGGCGGCTCGCGACACGGGGGTCTCTATATGAAGTGCGCAGCACCCGTCCATATGATTCGTCGACGGGCTTGATGATCGCGTTGCCGTCCGGATCGTAACCTTCAAGCACCTCCCACTTCGAGAATGGACTTGCGGCTGCGAGTGCAGCGACGCTTTCGTACGTCGGGAACCACAAATGCCCGCCGCCGGTGACGACGCCATTTTCATATCTGCCGCCGCCGACAGGGTCGAATACGAACCGATCGCCATCCTTGACGGACCGATCCCGGTAAACATCGAAACGATAATCGGGCACGCTCATCCGGAACAATCCGCCCGGCTTCAGCACGGTATGGATGTACGCAAAAATCTGCGGCAGTTTCTCGTACGCTACGTGTTCAAAGACATCCTCCGATTGATAAATATCGATGCATTCCCTTAGCGGCATCGGCTGCGTCACATCGTGGTTGATGTTGCGAGGTGACGGGCTGTAGGGCGTCAGTCCGATATGCGTATCGAACTGAGGGAGATTGCGTGTCAGCCGCCCCGCGTAGAGCTTGCCGCACGATCGCGCATCGTCCCAGGTGGCGATACGAAACCCGAAGGTTGCCAGGCGCCGTTCGACCTCGTCGGCAATTTTTCCATACATGTGCGTATCTCCAAAAAAACCAATCGTCTGACAAAGGCTCGCCTCCCACGAAGGAGCCTCAAGGGCCGGCTATGACAAGAAATCCTGCAGGTGTTCAGAGCAAGCATACCAAAAATTCGTTGGCACACAGAGGATTCCCAGCCATCAAAACACAACGTCGCTGTTGGCCGTGAAGTCAATGGGCGGCTAGGCCAGTTCGACAAACCGCTCGAATTGGCGCTGCTTGCTGTATTCTTCACGAATCGCACGGTTGCCGGCCCAGCCGATCCTGTCCCAGCTCCCATCGTCCAGCCGCTGCTCAATTCTTTTCAAGACGTCTTGCGGCTGCTCGTAGACAATCATGGTTTCGCCATCGCGCATCGGCCCGGGGTAGTTACCGGAGTCGGAAACCAGCAGAGCTCCAGCTCCCATCGTTTCGAAACAACGCATGTTGCCACGATCCGGGCCTGCCATATCGATCGAGGCATTAATCACGACCTTGGCCCTTCCAAGCTCTGCATACATGGCGCGACCGAATACGGGAGGCGCGCTGACCTTCCGGATCGCAGGCGGGCGGCGCACCGCGTTCAGCGGACCGAACCAGCCAAGCGGCGTCTCCGCGAGCGGCGTATAGCGTGACAAATGCAAATGAAAGACAACGTGGCGGCGGCCGGCAAGACGCGCGACCGTCTCCAGGATCTCCCGCCGACGCTGGTGGTGGCGACTATAGCCGCCGAAGAACAGGACATCGATGTCTCTGTTCCGATTCGCAGCCACTCTATCGAGCTCCGGGTCGTGAGCCGGAAAGAAGTCCCCCGTCCTGGCGCCCTGCTCTTCCCAGATCTGTCGCATGGACGGAAAGTTGCAAAGCACGAGGTCATAACCAGAAAAGTCGATCTTGCCTGGTGCGGCGCGCCAGGCAATCTTTCGTTTCACGTGCCCAGGCAAGCGGCAAACAAAAGCGGCGCCGTAACGAAATGGGTCGAGATTGTAGAAGACGTCTGTCTTATGATGCTCGATCTGGGCAAGAAGGATGTCTTCCAATGGCGTGTCTTCGCCAAGCCCGTTTTCGCGTGCCCACGCCCGCTGCAGCGATTCGTCATCGCCATTCGTAAAGAACGCCTCCGGATGACGGTCGAGCACCGGCAAAAGGATGTGCGCGGCGCCGTAGCGATCGTTCAGAAATACGTCCTTCTGCTGCTCGAATCCGCTGGTGCCGCCGACGAGATCGGCCAGCCGCGGTTGATAGACAGGATTGATCCCGGAATTTTGAAAAAGTCGCATGGCCTCGTTCTTGCTCGCAGCTAGTCTGCGGGTCTTATGGCGCTGATGACGAAACCTGAACAGAAGATGCGCCAGTTCAAGGCCGCACAAAGGTTCTCGAATAGAGCGACGGAAACATAGGCAGGCAGAAAGAAAGCGAAGTAATCGCTGGCACGGTAGAATGGCATGACGTCGATCTTCGCGAATCCTTGCTGCCGAAACACCTTTGCCATACCTGAGGGCGAGCAATGGTCGAAAAAGGCCGGATACCCGGTAACGCCCACCGCCGACGGTCGGAGGTACGGAATCAGCCATTTTTGCATGACTGGCCCGACGAGCCGCAGCGCGATCGAATAAGGATGCCATTTCGAGGGCATGTAGTGGTGCATCGCACCGCCTGGCCGCAATGCGGAAAACATCGAGTCCGATGCGGCTTTGTTGTCCGGCACATGCTCCATCAACGTGATGGAAATAAGCATATCTGCCTCGACATTGACCGGCTGCTCGATCGACTGGACGATAAATTGATCGTAGACGGTATAGCAGTCAGGCCTGTCCTCGATATCGAGGCCAATATAGCTAAAGCCGTGACCGCGTTGCAGAAGTGGCCGGTCGATCCCGCCGACCTCCAGGATCGCGGAAGGCCTGAGCCGCGCAATGTCGTCGGCGATACGGCGCTCGAGCTCCGCTTTGTAGGACGGGGCGCCGAAAACCCTGGGCAAGCGGCGTTCGAGCCAGGCGGCGCCGCTCCTGTTCCAACCGATAAACCTCTTGAGAACCACCGCACCACCCTTCGTGCCAACAGTTTGATTGGGAGACAGCATTTACATTGCTATCCTTAGATTCATGCCATTACCCGTTCGCTCATCTCTGCCTGCAGACTTACCGCTCTCGTCGCCCGGTCGCAAAATGCCAAGTGAAGAGCATAGCTGACGGCAGTTGCCAGACCATACCAGACCATGACGATTGCTGGACTGCCGGGATCCACCCACCAGACCCAGCCGAAGACACACAGCGTAAAGACAAACCGGCTCAGTTCCCAGGTGAACTGAAGCGATTGGCGATCGACAACGACAAGAGTCATGGTCACCGCGATTGCTACGAAACGCATGTATGCGATCGGAAATCCGATGGCACACAGTTTTCCGGCTAGTGCCCAGTCTGTTCCAAAGATGAGGGGAACCACCTTCGCCGAGAGCAGCATTCCCAAAATCGTTGGCAAAAGGCCGACGGCAAGCAAGTAGAGGAGCGAACGTCGAAATGCGCGATTCAAGTTCCTTTTGTCAGAGCGATAGAGCGTAGAGAATTCCCCTGTAAAGACTTGCGAGATCGCCATCGCGATGATCCCGACGGGCATCAAAATGAACCGCTCTACAAGTGCGTACTGTCCCGCAACTGTGAGGTCGAATAGGGCAAAAAAGGCAAACGGTACGATAGCCGCGCTGAGCGCAGATAGAAGGGCTCCCGGGAACGTGAGGAACCCGAACTTTTGGAAGCGAATTGCCGTAATTTTCATTACAGGAAAAGAGGCGGGAGAGATCAACGTTCCCCAGAGCTTGCCGCTACCGAGGAGGATGGAAATACTTCCGACTACTCGTCCGAACGTGTCGGCCAGAACGAGGCCAACTCCTACGAAAGACAGAACGGCACATCCAAGTGCACCGACCGAGAAACCCACCGATTGAGAGATCTTCGAACGTGCACTGAGGCGGTAGTCACGTTCGCGAATCGGCAAGTAGCTGAGCATCTGATAGATTCCCGCGATTGCCATCGCGGCTGGCAAAAAGAAGAGAATGCCCTTCAAAGATGATGCGACGCCTGGCATCCACAAGTCGACGATGCCGGCGACAAAAAGTGCAATGATGCTGGTCAACACGCAGAGCCGAAATGTTAATTTCAGCAGGTTCTCCAAAATCGGCCCCGGTCTCGCGCTTAGGATCGCCAATTCGTAACGGAAGGCGACAAAGATGACCGCTACGTTCAGTATGGAAACATAGATCTGATAGCGACCGAATGCTTCCGCATCGTAGAGTCGTGTAAGCGCGGGCAGAACAGCAACTGCAATGATCTGTGCAATTACCGACCCCGACAGGACCGTCAAGATGCTTCGAAACATTCGGCCTTGCCAGGTTTAGAGGAAGCGACTGATTGCACTAGGCCGGTCCGCCCCGCTGCAAGTGACGAGAAGTCGCGTGACTAGCTTCCTCGCGGCAGAAGACAGCACACCTCGCCTAGCGTCGCCGCGCGAAAACGAACTGCCGGATTTTCCGCGCCGGTTTGGCAATCAGCGCATAGTCGACAGCGCCGGAGCCGAGCCAACGGCGCCTGGCACGCAACGCTTCGAGGTTGTGCCCGATATGCGAACGGAAGCTCCTTGTGCTGGCGCCCCCGACCATCATGTCGACGAGGACCTGATCGATTGTCGCGATCCTGAAGCCATGGAGCTCGACGGCCCTCAGCATCCAGTCGTAGTCCGAGGAGACTTTGAGCGTCAGATCGAACGGCCCGTTCTTTTCGGCAACGGCGCGGCGGACATAGAAGGTCGGGTGGGCAGGCATCCAGCCGGAGCGGAACCCATCGTGGGGTCTTGGCTCTGCTCGCCAGCGGCGGACCACTCGCTTGCTTTCATGGTTTTCAACGAAGTCGAGGTGGCCGTGGACAATATCGCTTTCAGCAAGCGCCTCGCTGATCTTGCCGAGCACGGAAGCGTCGTGAAATACATCGTCCGCGTTAAGGGCCCCGATCGCCTCACCCGTGCAAAGTGCCAGCCCTTTGTTCAACGCGTCATACATGCCGCGGTCGGGCTCGCTGATGACCTGCAATCCTTGCCCAGCATAGGAGCGGACAATCGCGAGCGTCTCGTCGGTCGAGGCACCGTCGACGACGATCAGTTCCTTGTCCTCGTGATCCTGGGCAAAGAAGCTGTCGAGCGTATGACGAATCGTCGCCGCCGAATTCCAGCAGACCGTTAGAACGGAAATCTTCATCTTCGCGGGGGACTCGTCGCGGCTACCGAGCCGCCTTGCGGTTGTGCTCTTCGTCAAGCCGGCGATGCTCGAATTCGCGCGCCACCACCTTGAGGTCGGATTGAACCATTTCGCGCACCATCTCATCTAGCGACGTCGTCGCCTTCCAGCCAAGGATCCGTTCGGCCTTCGAAGGGTCACCGAGCAGCAGGTCGACCTCGGTCGGCCGGAAATAGCGCGGATCGACCTCGACCAATATCCTGCCGGTTTTCGTGTCGACACCCTTTTCGTCAACCCCGGAACCGTTCCACTGAATGCGGACCCCAACTTCGGCGAAGGCGAGTTCGACAAATTTCCGAACGGAGCTCTTGATCCCTGTGGCCAGCACATAGTCGTCCGGGGTGTCCTGCTGAAGGATCCTCCACATGCCTTCGACATAGTCGCGCGCATGTCCCCAATCGCGCTCGGCAGACAGATTGCCGAGATAAAGCTTGTCCTGAAGGCCGAGGCTGATGGCCGCGGCGGCTCGGGTGATCTTGCGGGTCACGAACGTCTCGCCCCGCATCGGGCTTTCGTGGTTGAACAGAATTCCGTTGGAAGCGTGAATGCCATAGGCTTCGCGATAGTTCACCGTGATCCAGTAGCCATAGATCTTGGCGGCCGCATAGGGGGAGCGAGGGTAAAAAGGCGTCGTTTCCTTCTGCGGAACTTCCTGCACCTTGCCATAGAGCTCGGAGGTCGATGCCTGATAGAAACGCGTCTTCTTTGTCAGCCCAAGCAGCCGGATGGCTTCCAGAAGGCGCAATGTGCCGATCGCGTCGGCATTCGCCGTATATTCCGCGGTCTCGAAGCTCACCTGGACATGCGATTGCGCCGCGAGATTGTAGATCTCGTCCGGCTGCACTTCCTGGATTATGCGGATCAGGTTCGTCGCATCGGTCATGTCGCCATAGTGCAACGAAAAATTGATGCCGGTTTCATGCGGGTCTTGATAGAGATGATCGATACGGCCCGTATTGAAAGACGACGAACGCCGCTTGATGCCGTGGACTGCATATCCCTTGGCGAGCAGGAGGTCGGCGAGATAGGCACCATCCTGGCCGGTGATGCCCGTAATTAGCGCGGTTTTTCGGCTCATTTCATACCCTTCGGCAGCTTTAAACACATGATGGCCAAGCATTGTCCTGGCGCTTTGTTCGACAGATAAATTTTGATGGAGGCAAAATTCAGCACGGTCTCTATCGAGATCCGAACCCACTTAGCAGAGTTTTCAACGTTCTCAACACGATGACGAAATCAAGCCACGGCGAGAAATTCTTGATATAATAGAAATCATAGTGCAGCTTCTCGGTCTCGTCGTCGTCTTCCGAGACGTATCCTTGATTCACCTGAGCCCACCCGGAAATTCCGGGACGGACGATATTTCGGTAGCGGTAGAATGGCAACGCCACCGAATAGTGGGATGACAAAACTGTCGCCTCGGGGCGAGGCCCGATCCAGCTCATTTCCGAACGAACGATATTTATCAGCTGCGGCAGTTCGTCAATTCTGCTTCTGCGAAGGAAGCGGCCGAGCCGGGTAACCCTGCTGTCACCCGGCTTGGTGACCGCGAGACTGCGAACGTTTGCCGCCTCAGGTTCACTGACGGTCATCGTCCGGAACTTGTAGACCGTAAATGACTTTCCGCCGAAGCCCAGGCGCTCCTGACGAAATATGGCGGGTCCGGGAGATTCCAGCCTGATTAACAGCGCGATCAACAAGAGGAAAGGCGTCAGCACGATCAGCGCCAACAGCGCACAGACCCAGTCGATCGCCTGTTTGATCTTGATATAGGCCTGGTTGGGATTAATTGAGCCCAGCGTGTTTTCGGACAAATGCTCGATTTCGACGCGGCCAGTCAGCGATTCGGTGATTTGCTTGACATGGTAGACCGGAACTCCCGCAAGTGCCCGGTCGGCTATGTAGCGCTCCCAATCGTCGGACAGATCGGCGCGCAGATCGGCAACGACGCCGTTGACGCGTTCAATGATCATGTCAGGGGAGAGAAGCCAATGCCAGTTCACCCCGCCTATCTCCTCTAGGCGACCAACGGCACCGCCTGGAACCACAGCAAGACTGTAAGGGTCAAGGCGCCGGCTTATAATGGTCAAGACAAAGTACCAGAGAATTGACAACGTCAAGCTGCTGGCCGCCTGGAAGCCGCTATATTCAATTCTGGCTAAGAAAATGACTAAATAAACAAACCCATACGACAATGCAAATGTCGGAAATATGTAACCAGAAGCTGCAATGCCTGGGAAATTACCTATGCGACGAAAGGAGAAGTAACCTATTGTATGAGCAACGATGCCTGCAAAGATCGTAATCTGCAGGTTTGTATAATACGCAAGGGATGGGTCAACCAGAATCCGGATCAGCGCGGGAAGCAGGATTGCGAACGCCAAACCGCCCAGGAGTTGAAACCTGACCCTGTGCACAAGGTGCCGCTGTCTCGGCCGATTCATCATGACTATGTTCAAGTTAAAACGCTCTCTTGCGGACTGTCTGGCCTAAGTTTCTTCCAAATGCGCTCTGGCTGCTTCCATTGTTCTCTGCAGAACCCTGGCTATTCAAGCTCCAGGTTGCCGGACGTTCACCTGACAAGATGCCGCTCTCGGCCAACGCTCGAATAGGTTATCCCTTCCCTCTCGACGTCCTCGCCGCGATAGACGTTTCGCAGGTCGACCATCACCGGCGTCGCCATGACTGCACGGAGCCGCTTCAGATCCAGCGACCGAAAGGCGTTCCACTCGGTGACGATGACGATCGCATGCGCGCCGTCGGCCACCGCGTAGGCGCTTTCCCCGAATTCAATGCCCTCTATCATCTTGCGCGCCTGCTCCATGCCGACCGGATCATAGGCCTTGATCGAAGCGCCTGCATCCTGGAGTGCCTGAATGATGGCCAATGAGGGGGCGTCGCGCATATCGTCGGTGTTCGGCTTGAACGTAAGGCCAAGGATACCGACAGTCTTGCCGCGCACAGAGCCGCCGCAGGCCTCGACCACCTTGCGCGCCATCGCCCGTTTGCGCTGGTCGTTTATCGAGACCGTCGTTTCAATAAGCCGCACTGGGCTTGCCGCGTCCTGCGCGGTCTTGACCAGCGCCAGCGTATCTTTCGGGAAACAGGAGCCGCCATAGCCCGGCCCCGCGTGAAGAAACTTTGCGCCGATGCGATTGTCCATGCCAATGCCGCGCGCGACGTCCTGGACATCGGCTCCCAACCGCTCGCAAAGATCGGCAATCTCGTTGATGAAGGTGATCTTCATGGCAAGAAACGCGTTGCCGGCATATTTGGTGAGTTCCGCCGTACGCCGGCTCGTATAGAAAATCGGAGCGACGTTCAGCGAGAGCGGGCGGTAGATCTCGCCCATCACCGCTTTGGCCCTTTCGGCATCGGTCCCTACAATAATGCGGTCGGGCCGCTTGAAGTCCTCGATCGCCGATCCTTCGCGAAGAAATTCCGGATTGGAGACCACCGCAAAATCGGCGGCCGGATTCTGCTCGCGGATTATTCGCTCGACCTCATCGCCAGTACCGACGGGGACAGTCGATTTCGTCACCACGACGGTAAATCCCTTGATCGCGCGGCCCACTTCGGCCGCCGCGTCATATACGAACGAGAGATCGGCAAAACCGTCTCCACGCCGTGACGGCGTGCCGACTGCTATGAAGACGACATCCGATTGAGAAACGGCATCGGCCAGATTGTCGTCGAAACGCAAGCGACCTTGCGCGGTATTCGTGGTGACGAGGTCGTCGAGCCCTGGCTCATAGATCGGTATCTTGCCAAGTTTGAGCATGGCAAGCTTTTCCGCATCCCGGTCGACGCAGCAGACCTGATGGCCAAAATCGGCGAAACAGGCGCCCGAGACGAGCCCTACATAGCCGGCACCAATCATTGTTATTCGCATATTGCGTACTCTCAATCAGCGCCGATGAGGTAACTTCGCCACACAGCGTGTATCCCCACTAACGACGGCTACCGCACTCCCGGGTGAAAACCCGAGAGCCGATCCTACAACAATTTACATCGCATCGCCGCGCCGCACCTCGATGCTTACGACTATGCGATTGCTACGAGATCCCTGGCATCCAAGTCGACAGGGATTTCACCATTCATGATGGCCACCAGAACCCGGGCTCGTCCAGCTGGATCGAGCCGGTCAAGGCGACCGATCGTTTCCGCGAGAGGGCCCGAAAGGATTCGGACCGAGGCACCGGCTGCGAGGCCTCCACTGAAATCAAGCAGCCCGTCCTTACCGGTCAATGCAATGAAACGCTCTACCAGACCCGAGGGGACCGGCAAAGGCCGGTCGCCTTGCGTGACGAGGGAGCGCACACCGAATGTTCCATTGACCGAGCGCCAACGTTGCAGTCCGAGGTCAAGGGCGATGAACATGTAACCCGGGAAATAAGCTGCGGACCGTGTTTCGAGCCGCCGGGCATGACGCACGGTTTTCTCGCAGCGAGGCACAAAGGGCTGAAATCCCTGGATCCGGAGATGCCGCTCGGCGACGTGCTCCTTTCCGGGAAAGACGCTGGCCGCATACCAGCGCGTTGCCGGCGCGGCGGTCGGCTCGGGCGACAGGGCTGTTGCCTTGCTCGTTGTTTTTTCCGCGCTACTCACGTGTCTTCCTTCGGCGGTGGGTGGCATGATCTCAGGTCAACGGTTACGACAGTGTGTGGATACCAGCAAGCAACCAAGCCACTAGAGTCAAGGCGGTTGGGTTAAGAATTTCCTACACATTGTCCAGAAATTTAGCTGTGCCTAAATAATCATCGAGCCGCTTTCTTTTTCAGCTGGCTCAGATGCTATGTCGAGCAATTTATTTCCATACGTAGGTGCTTGGTTACGCTGGTCGTGACGAATCGCCCGTTGGTTCTGGTACTTAGTCCGTCGACTTGAAGCTAATGTGACGGGCTCCGCTGCATGGCGTCGCGCTACAAGCCTGCCGCCAGCGAGAAGATCCTGGACGGCCATACCAACTGCGACGAAAAAGCCATTTCGATGGGTCGTCGTGGAGACCAGGTTACGATCAAGGCATGACCATAACCTGGTGACAGCGATGCGATGTGCAGTCCGCTTTTTTACCTCAAGCCGCTTGACCCGCGTTCACGAACGCTTCAACAGCGACCAGACAGCCGGCACCAGGCTCGCGGCCAGCGCAACCTTGATCAGATCGCCGACGATGAAGGGCACCACCCCGAACTGCCAGGATTTTTCCGGGCCGATCAACAGCGCCAGCCAGGCAAAGCCCATTGCCATCATGACGATCTCGGCCACCAGCATGGCATTGAAGAGCTTGATAGGATGGCGATCCCAGCCACGGTCGGCAGCCCAGCCGACGATCGCCGCCATGACGACGAAGCCGGCTAGATAACCGCCGGTCGAACCGAGCATGTAGGCGATACCGATGCCCTTTTCGGGCGTGCTCTGGAAGACCGGAAGGCCCAACGCGCCCTCAGCCATGTAGAGAAGCAGCGTTGCCACGCCAAGGCGCATGCCGAAGGAGGCAGCGATCAGGAAGACGGCCAGCGTCTGCATCGAGATGTCTACCGGTCCGAGCATGACCTTGGTCTTGGCAGACAAGATCAGCAGCAACGTTCCGGCGATCGCCAGCAAAAGCTGTCCTGCCAGCCGGGCCGCGCCCTTTTCAGGCAAAGCGAGAGAAATGAGCGGACGCATCGTCGTTGCAATTGCCATAGTCTTCCCCGTTCCGGATTGCCGCCGAACGCGGCCTTGCGTTTTCCTATATTGGCTTCCGTGCTATGCGGCAATCGGTTTTGCCCTCGCCCCAAAAAAGGTCGCGACGTTCGCATGGCGCTGAAATTCGATACACGCTTCGATCCGGCCTATGGCCAGGGCGTAGCCGTTGCGCCTGGTATTCAACGCGTCACCGCCAGGAACTCCAGCCCGTTCACCTTTCACGGAACCAACAGCTATATCGTCGGGCGCGAGACCCTGGCGGTGGTCGATCCCGGACCGGATGACGAGGCACATCTTCGAACACTGCTCAAAGCGATCGGGACCAGGCCGGTCAGCCATATCTTCATCAGCCACACGCATCGCGACCATTCGCCGCTGGCGGCTCGGCTAAAGCAGCATACGGGTGCGGTGGTTCTGGCGGAAGGCCGCCATCGCCCGGCGCGGCCGTTGCGCACCGGCGAGGTCAATCCACTCGATGCCAGCGCCGACGCCGACTTTGTTCCTGATATCGCGCTGCCGGACGATATGGTGATCGACGGCGACGGCTGGGCGATCCGGACGGTGCTGACGCCCGGCCATACCGCCAATCACGCGGCCTTCGCGCTGGAGGGAACCGGCATCCTTTTCTCGGCCGATCACGTCATGGCGTGGTCTACTTCCATCGTCGCGCCGCCGGACGGCGCCATGGCCGACTACATGACATCGCTCGATCGGCTGATCGAACGCGACGACCGGCTGCTGTTGCCCGGTCACGGCGGGTCGGTGACCGAGCCGCGCAACTTCGTGCGCGAGTTGAAAACACATCGCAAAATGCGTGAACGGGCGATTCTGGAGCGAATCAACAGCGGCGACCGGACGATCAAGGAGATGGTGGAGGCGATCTATCGAGACACCGACCCGCGCCTGCATGGGGCGGCCGGCCTGTCGGTGCTTGCCCATCTTGAAGACCTGGTGGCGCGCGGTCTGGTCCACACCGACGGGGCGCCGGCCATAGACGGCATCTATTCGCCGGCAAAGTAGTACGCTTCGGGTATCATTCCGCCGGCGCCACGCCCGCCTGGCCGGCGACTTCCTGGTCGAGTTCGGCAAGGAAGTCGGTGATGCGCGCTGCATTGTCGGCAAGGTCATGGCGGCTGTAACGCGAGGCCGAGCGCATATCGACGATGACCACATCGCCATCGTCCGTCACGCGGATGGCGACATCGGCGGGAAGGCCAAGCAGGAAGCTCTTGGCCAGCGCATCGACCGTCACGTCGCTTTGCCCTGCCGCGTCTGGAAACGGCGCCGCGAGCTGCCAGTCCCGCCGATCGAGCACGGTTTTGACCGCCTCCAGAACGCGATCGAAAGGCAAGGTGTAGGTACGTCCTGTAACGAGCGGATAAGCTTCGATTTGCAGGCGCTGCTCGCCGGGCGTCGGCGGCAAAAGCTCGTTCATGTCCTTTGTCCGGGTAGAAATATCGAGCACCGGCGGGTCGTCCAGATCCGTCGAGATGTCGCGCAGCGGCGGATAGGTCGCCGCCCAATAGGCCGCGACGCCGTAAGGGATGAGCACCAGAACCGCCAGCAAGGCGCCGATGGTCAAGTCATGGCCGCCCACATCCCCGAAATTCCACAGTCGCGCAAAGGCAAACCCGGCGAACAAAAGCGCAAATGCGGCCAGCAAGGCGACAATGCCAAGCACCCATAGGAAAGCTTGGGTCTCGACGAGGTCATAGCGATGGCCGATGAGAGCGGTCAGCAGCAGGACTGCCGAAAACGCGCCGGCGCGCCGCGACCAACCGGCAGCCCTCGACGTTTGTCGCTCGGGAATTCCCGTCATTGGTTTCCGCGCTGCCCCAACCCGAACACAGGCATAGTGCCTTTCAGCGGCGGCTTGAAGACGCAAAGACGCCGCATCTCCGGTCAATCCGTCGGCAGGTGATAATCCCGGAACTGCTGGCGCAAGGTAATCTTCTGGATCTTGCCGGCAGCGGTGTGTGGGATTTCGCCGACAAAAGCGACGTCGTCCGGCATCCACCACTTCGCCACCTTGCCGTCCATGAAAGCGAGAATATCCGTCTTGGTCGGCTCCCTGCCCGGCTTGCGCACGACCACGAGCAAAGGCCGCTCGCCCCATTTCGAATGCGGAATGCCGATGGCGGCGGCCTCCGCCACATCGGGATGGCCGACCGCGAGGTTCTCGAGCTCGATGGTCGAGATCCATTCGCCGCCCGACTTGATCACGTCCTTGGCGCGGTCGGTGATCTGCATATACCCTCCGGGATCGATATGCGCGACGTCACCGGTATCGAACCAGCCGTCTTGATCGAACTGTTCGGATTCGATGCCGCCATAATAGGCGCGCGCGATGGCCGGCCCGCGGACCTTGAGCCGGCCGAAGGTCTTGCCGTCCCATGGCAGTTCGTTGCCGGCGTCGTCCGTCACCTTCATTTCGATGCCGAACGGTGTAAAGCCTTGTTTCTGCTGGACGCCGAGGCGGGCCTCGCCCTTCAGCCCGGCGTAATCCGGCTTCAGGGTGCACAGCGTGCCGAGCGGCGACATCTCGGTCATGCCCCAGGCGTGGACGACCTGGACATCGTAACTGTCCTGGAACTTCGTCGTGAGCGCGCGTGGACAGGACGAGCCGCCGATGACGACTTTCTGCAGATAGGGCAGTTTCTTGCCGGTCTCTTCCAGATACTGGAGGAGCATCATCCACACCGTCGGCACCGCGGCGCTGAAGGTCACCTGCTCGGTGTCGAGCAGCTCGTAGAGCGAAGCGCCATCCATCTTGCAACCGGGCATGACCAGCTTGGCGCCGACCATCGGCGCGCTCTGGGCAAGGCCCCAGGCATTGGCGTGGAACATCGGCACGACCGGCAATATGGTATCGCGCGACGACAGGCCCATGGCGTCGGGCATGGCGGCGATCATTGCGTGCAGCACGTTCGAACGATGGCTGTAGAGGACGCCTTTCGGGTCGCCCGTGGTGCCCGAGGTGTAGCACATACCGGCGGCGGTGTTTTCGTCGAATGTCTTCCAGGCGAAGTTGCCGTCGGCTTCAGCAAGCCATTCTTCGTACGCAACCACATTGGGCAGCGCAGTCTCCGGCATATGCGCGTTGTCGGTCAGCACGATAACCTGCTTCAGCGACTTGACCGCACCGGCGATCTTTTCGAGCAGCGGCAGGAAGGTCAGGTCGACGAAGATCGCCTTGTCCCCGGCATTGTTCATGATCCAGGTGATCTGCTGGGGAAAGAGCCGCGGGTTGAGCGTGTGATAGATGGCGCCGACACCCATGATGCCGTACCAGGCCTCGATGTGGCGCGCGGTGTTCCAGGCCAGGGTCGCGATGCGGTCGCCAAGCCCGAAACCGTCACGCTCGAGCCGCTCGGCGACCTTCAGGGCACGATTATGGATTTCGGCATATGTGCTGCGTACGATCGGCCCCTCGATCGAGCGCGACACGATCTCGCGTCTGCCGTGCTGCCTCTCGGCGTTGTCGATCAGCTTGTGGCAAAGCAGCGGCCATTCCTGCATCAGCCCGAGCATCTGTTCCTCCCGTTATTTTTTTCGCCATTGTGGGACGAACCGGCGGATTGTCCAGCCAGAACCGGGCTGGAGCGGTGCATGGAGCCGAATGAGGCGGAATTCGCCACAATCCGGCCATGCTCGGCGTTAACGTTGATTAACGGGCGGGGCGCGATTGGCGAATGAAAGAGGTTCGCATGGACCCGCAGTTCGACGAAAAAGCCCTCGAAAATACGCTTGCCGAAGGTCTGGCCGATCTGGTGGCGGCCGATGTCATGCAGGCCGATCCGTTGCCCGACGCCAAAACCGTTTCCGAAGATGAATTCGTTGAAGTCGTCGGTGGCGCCCTCGAAGCGGTCGGCGGCACGCTCTTGTTCAAGATGTGCGTCGAGAACGAGGGCGAAAGCCAGCACGTCGCTGCCGCCTGCGTCGGCGATGGCGGCAATCGCCAGTTCCTGCTGCTCACTTTGCCGACCAGCGGTGGTGCGCTGAAGGTCGAGACCACCTCGAAAAGCACCAATCCGGTGGCAGGCATTGCCGCCGCCTATGCCGGGCTGATGGACGCATTCCAGGCCGCCGCCTAGGTTTAGGCGAGGTATCGGAGGAACGCGCGAGACTTTCCCCGCGGGCGACGCCCGCCTGGCGGCAGGCAGCTCTTGCGCAATGCTCTTGCCAGACACATCTTGGGGTTGAGGCAAGGAGACCCGACATGGACCAGATCGCAAACCCGTCACCCGGCTTTCAGCGCAATCCCGGCAAGACGATCACTGTCGAACCTTACAAGGGTACCGTGACGGTGCGCGCCGGCGATACCGTCATCGCCTCGTCCAGCAAGGTCAAGGTGCTGACCGAATCGCCCTATCCCCCCGTTTTCTACATTCCGTTCGGCGACATCGACTTCGAGCAGCTTGGCAGGACGGAACACTCGACTCATTGCCCCTACAAGGGCGATGCCAGCTATTGGAGCGCGCTGCCCGCCGGCGATGCAGGCAAGGATGCAATGTGGGCCTATGAGCGGCCCTTCGACGAGATGGCGGACATCCGCGACCACGGCGCGTTCTATCCGAACAAGGTGACCATAGAGGCCACGCCCGACTGATCAGTCGGTGGTGCCTTGATTGCCGACGCAGTCGGCATCGTCGAGCCGCACGAAGGTGAGGCCCTTGGCCTTCAGCGCCAGAAGTCCCTGCACCACGCCTTCGCCAGCGGCATGGGTCGGCTGGTTGATGTGAGCAATGATGACGTCGCCGTCTTTTGCTGCCGCAATGCGCCGGGCGGTCTCTTTTGCGCCGAGCAATGACCCGCCGTCGCCGTTGACAGTGAATCCGGCGATCTTGAAGCCAAGCTTGCGTATCATCGCGATTGCTGACGGGCTGTATTCGGCGGTTGCGCCGCGAAACCATTTCGGCGCAGGTTCGCCTGTCACGGCAAGAGCGGCAGCACCCGATTCGACCTCGGCCAGCACGGCCTCCGGGCTGCCGGCACTGCGAATGCCGTAGATCTTTTGCGGCGTGTCGACAGCCGGGACATGGCGGCCGCCATGGTTTTCCAATTCAAACAGTTCGGGATGCGCCCGCATGATCTCGACGGCGGCGGCATTGTGCTTCAGCCAGATGCCGGTGACGAAAATGGTGGCAGAAATCTTGTTTTCCACCAGCGCCGAGAGAATCCGTGTGTCGGTCCTTCCGCCGCACGCATCGAGCGTCAGCGCGACGCGGCCGCCGCCCGCTTCGGCCTTGATGTGCAGCGTCGGTGCGACGAGCAACTGGGCGATGCCAGGAGAAACAGCCCACAGCGATATCGCAACGGCGCAAAAGTACTTTTGGAACGGGCGCATCGATTATTTCCAGGTCGGCCGGATCAAAGTTGAAGCGGCGACCCCAAGACCGCCATCAAGGCGGAAATCGGGACGATGCCCCTGCGAAAGCGTCGGCAGCGGCAATTTGACCGCCGGCCTGACCTTTAGCAAGCGCGAGGTTACAATGCGTGCTCCACGTCCTTAACCTTACGTGAAAGGATCGCGAGCACCGCGTCGACCACCGCTTTGACCTCAAGTCGCCAGACGCAGCAAGCCTTGCTTGGATCGGGTCGGCGGCACAGGTCCCTGGCTATGCACTCGCAAGGCATGGAGGGCCGCGGCGTAACACTAGCCACCCCGACAGGGCCCCAGACGGCCGGGTCGGTCAGGCCGAACAGGCCGACAACCGGCGTTCCGGCGGCGGCCGCCATGTGCATCGGGCCACTCTCGTTTCCCAGAAACAGGCATGCCTGGCCGAGGACCGCCAGCAGCGTTGCCAGCGACAGCGCCCCGACCACGTTGACGACCGGCGAAGCGGCCTTGGCGACGATGCGCTCGGCAGATGCCCGTTCATCGGGGCCGCCGACAAGCAGGAAGTCCAACCCGGTCTGCCGCGAGATCTCGTCGATCGCCAGCGCAAAACGTTCCGGCTGCCATTGCCGCCCCCGGAAGCTCGCTCCTGCATGAACGGCTATGAAGGCGTTACGCCGGAGATGATGCCGGTCGAGAAGCGCCAATGCCCTGGCGGTCTCCAGCGGCAGCGGCTCAATCGTTGGGACCGGCGCACGCAACTCCACGCCAAGCGCCTCAAGCGGCGAAAGATAGCGGTAGAGATAATGCTGGCCACCAAAGCCAAACGGCTTGGCTAGGACGTTGGCGGGCTGGCGTTCCAGCCAGCGCAACGGTTTTTCGGGAGGATCATATCCGACGCGGGTCTTGGCGTTGACCAGCCTGACGATGATGCGTGAGGTTTTGGAATCGGCCAGGTCGATGGTTAGGTCAAACCGGAACCGGCGCAGAGCGCGCACCATCGCGTAAAGCTCGCGGCCACGCTCCAATGGGGTGCCACGCATCCGGGCGCGCCGGAACGCCACCACGTCCGAGGCGATGCCATGAGCCATCAGGAAACTGGCAAAGCTCGCCTCGCAGAGGAACACGATCCTGGCCTTTGGATATTCGAGGCGCAGGTTTCTGGCGAGCGCGGAGGCGAGGACAAGATCGCCGATGAATTTCGTCTGGAGGATGAGAATCGAGCGGACGTGCGTGGGCGGGTTCTGCAACATCTGTTTCTGGCACCGGGGCGGGTTCGGGGGCCGGAAACTGGGCAGAAACGATGTCGGGATTTGGAGCCGACAGACGCACGTTCACGTGAATTCGGTTACAAATCGGTAAGGTCAGATGCCGGTGGACTCCAACTCCTGTCCGCGGCCGTTCTTTGCAGCCTGCACCGCCGCTTGCGCGGCGGCCAGCCTGGCGATCGGCACCCGGTATGGCGAGCACGAGACGTAGTCGAGGCCGACCTTTTCGCAGAAATGGATCGAGGCCGGGTCGCCGCCATGCTCGCCGCAAATACCGAGCTTGATGTCGGGCCGCGTCGCCCTGCCCTTTTCGGCCGCCATCCGCACCAGCTCGCCGACACCCTCTATGTCAAGCGACACGAACGGATCCTGCTCGATGATGCCTTTTTGCCGGTAGGTCTCGAGGAACGAGGCCGCGTCGTCGCGCGAGATACCGAACGTGGTCTGGGTCAGATCGTTGGTGCCGAAGGAGAAGAATTCGGCCGCCTCGGCGATGATTTGGGCGCGGATCGCGGCACGCGGCAGCTCGATCATCGTGCCGGTCAGGTAACCGATCCTGACGCCGGTCTCTTCCATCACGCTTTTGGCGACGGCGTCGATGCGCGCCTTGACGAATTCGAGCTCCTTCGCCAGCCCGACCAGCGGCACCATGATCTCCGGGACCACCAGCGCGCCGGCCTTCCTGCCGGCCTCCACGGCGGCCTCGAAAATGGCACGTGCCTGCATCTCGGCGATCTCGGGATAGGAAACCGCAAGCCGGCAGCCGCGGTGGCCGAGCATCGGATTGAACTCGTGCAGCGCTTCGGTGCGCCGCCTGAGCTTGTCCGGCGATACGTTCATGGCAGCGGCGACCTCGGCCACCTCCTCCTCGGTCTTCGGCAGGAATTCGTGCAGCGGCGGATCGAGCAGGCGGATCGTCACCGGCAGACCGGCCATGATCTCGAACAGCTCGAGGAAATCCGAGCGCTGCATCGGCAACAGCTTGGCCAGCGCCGTTCGCCGATCCTTTTCGGTATCGGCCAGGATCATCTCGCGCATGGCAACGATGCGGTCGCCGTCGAAGAACATGTGTTCAGTGCGGCAAAGACCGATGCCTTCGGCGCCGAAGGACCGCGCCATGCGCGCATCCAGCGGCGTCTCGGCATTGGTGCGCACCTTCATGCGGCGCGCGCCGTCGGCCCATTCCATGATGGCGGCGAAATCGCCCGAGAGTTCCGGCTGCAGCATCGGTACCGCGCCTTTCAGCACCTGGCCGTTGCCGCCATCGATGGTAATGATGTCGCCCTTGCGGAAGGTCGCGCCCATCGCCATCAGCGTGCCGGCCTTGTAGTCGACGCGCAGCGAGCCGGCTCCCGAAACGCAAGGCTTGCCCATGCCGCGCGCAACAACGGCGGCGTGGCTGGTCATGCCGCCGCGCGTCGTCAGGATGCCTTCGGCCGCATGCATGCCATGGATGTCTTCGGGGCTGGTCTCGATGCGCACCAGGATCGCCTTGCGGCCTTGTGTCTTGGCCTCCTCGGCGTCGGTCGAGGAAAAGACGATCTCGCCGGTGGCAGCACCTGGCGATGCCGGCAGGCCGATGCCGATGATATCGCGCGCCGCTTTTGGATCGATCGTGGGATGCAGCAACTGGTCGAGCGAGGCCGGATCAATGCGGGCGACGGCCTCTTCCTTCGAAATCAGCCCGTCCCTGGCCATGTCGACGGCAATCTTCAGCGCTGCCTTGGCGGTGCGCTTGCCTGACCTGGTCTGCAGCATCCACAATTTGCCGCGCTCGATGGTGAATTCGAGATCCTGCATGTCGCGGTAATGCTTTTCCAGGCGGTCTGAGATGCTGACGAAAGCCTGGAAGGCGTCAGGCATCAGCTTCTGCAGCGACGGCTTGTCGGAACCGGCGGCAATGCGCGCCGCCTCGGTGATGTTCTGCGGCGTACGGATGCCGGCAACGACATCCTCGCCCTGGGCGTTGACCAGGAACTCGCCATAAAGCTGCTTTTCGCCGGTCGACGGATTGCGGGTGAAGGCAACGCCGGTGGCCGAGGTGTCGCCCATATTGCCGAAGACCATGGCCTGGACATTGACCGCCGTGCCCCAGCTTTCGGGAATGTCGTGCAGGCGCCGATAGGTGATCGCGCGGTTGTTCATCCAGCTGGAAAACACCGCACCGATGGCGCCCCACAGCTGCTCGTTCGGATCCTGCGGAAACGGCTTGCCGAGCTCCTCCTCGACCTTGGCCTTGTAGAGCGCGATTACGCCTTGCCATTCGATGGCTGTCAGCTCGGTGTCGAGCTCATGGCCGAGCCCACCCTTCTGGTCTTCGAGGATCTCCTCGAAGACCTCATGGTCGAGGCCCATGACGACGTCGGAATACATCTGGATGAAACGGCGATAGCTGTCATAGGCAAAGCGCGCATCGCCTGAATCGGTGGCCAAGGCTTCGACCGTTTCGTCATTCAGGCCGAGATTGAGCACAGTGTCCATCATGCCTGGCATCGAGGCACGGGCACCGGAGCGCACCGACACCAAAAGCAGTTTCGACGGATCGCCGAAACGGCGCCCGGTCAGCCGACCGATGTGATCGAGGGCGACCGCCACATCCGCTTCCAGCGAGGCCGGATAGGCGTGGCCGTTGGCGTAATAAGCGTTGCAGACCTCGGTGGTGATGGTGAAGCCTGGCGGCACCGGCAGGCCCAGGCTGCACATTTCGGCAAGGTTGGCGCCCTTGCCGCCGAGCAGATTGCGGTCGCCGGCACGGCCTTCCGCGGCGCCGTCGCCAAAGGTGTAGACCCATTTGGTCATGCTTGCTCCCCGGTTGCAGGAGATTGGAAATATTGGCAAATCGAGCGATATGATGCTGCAGTGCGAAAGGCAAGGCATCGACCAAGCCGGCCGGCCTCTACAATCGATTAAGGAAAAGCGGCGCCAAAAAGACTGCTTTTTGGAAAGCTTTGTCGCAGAACATAACGAGAACAAAAGTAGGGCGATGAGAATGACCGGAAAGCTAGATTATCTGGAAATGCCGGCGACGGGCGGAACGCTGGACAGCGTGAAGGGTTTCTACACGCGGCCTTCTCATTGTCGTTCACCGATTACGGGCCGACCTATTCAGCTTTTGCCGAAGGGCTGGGCGGCGGTTTTCAGGCGGATGGCCAAGATGCGCCGGCCAAGCCGCTGCCCGTGCTCTATTCCGAAGGCTGGAGGAAACATTAAGCGCCGTCGAAAATGCCGGCGGCACCATCGTCAAGCCGATCTTTTCATTCCCCGGCGGCAGGCGGTTCCATTTCGTCGATTCGGCCGGCAATGAAATGGCGGTGTGGGGTGAATAGGTCCGTTCAAATTGACGATTGCAAAAACCGGTGGGTCGGTCGCGCATAGTCGATATGTCGGCATGTCGGTAGCTTTTCAAGTTGTCCGGTTTTTGTAGCACATCAGATGTCCGCTTCTGTTTGTTGCAGGAGGTGCGTCGAAGCGGTTCACGCCGCACTCCTGAT
>NZ_JAMYOX010000046.1:0-39929 GCF_040320025.1 Mesorhizobium sp. M0808 | reverse complement strand
CGCTGATCTAATCCGGTTGACGTTCGTTCTGGCCCATCGAGAGGACCAGGACATGAAACGTAGCCGCTTTTCTGAAGAGCAGATCATCGGAATTTTTGAAGGAACATGAGGGGCTCTGTCGCAATTCCGGGATGTGGACGGGAAGAGCGTCGCCTGGGAGCATTGATCAGGCGGTGAGCATTTCGAATTGCTCGGCAATTGACGGACTCGGATTGTAGGCGAACCTCGCCTGTCGCTTTCGCATCATGTGGACCAGCTCGATGCCGGAGAGGGTGATCTGGGCATTCTCCATAGACTTGAAGCCGAGCATGGATCGAAGGCGGCGCTTGATGCGCCGGTGATCCTGTTCGATCCGATTGTTGAGTGTCGCGCTGTATTTAAAGGTGAGACTGCTCGCCTAATGATTGCAAGCCCTTAGCCTTGTACTTAACTTGAGAATTTGCATTTAATTTGAGATTCGCGCTTGGCTCGCTGCAGTTAATGTGAGATTCTGACGGTCTAACGTTAGTTTGAATTGTTCGCGGGCAGCATGGGCGACGACACCAATGATTACGGGGAGCGAACCCGTTGGAACGAGGCGTGCCGGCGCGAAGAGGCAATCCGCAAGCTCGTGGAGCGCTATCCAAAAAGCCTGAGCGGTCAGGCTGTAGCGGATCTGGCGTGGGAACTGGACCTGAGCCGGGCCACTCTCTACAGGATGATCAAGCTGTTTCGAGCAGGTGGCACTGTAAGTTCGCTGATGGACCGCAAGCGCGGTCGGCGCCAGGGACATCGTGCCCTCGACAAAGATCGAGAAGCTCTCGTGCGACGAACGATTGAAGGCTTTTATCTCAAGCCGACACGCCCGTCCTTCGCGCAGTTGGTTCGCCAGGTCCAAATCGCCTGCGCAGCGGCCGGCCTTGCTCCACCAAACTGGCGCACCATCAAATCCCGGGTTGAAGAAGTCGATCTACGGGTGAGGGGGCGTAAGCGCGGCGAGAGCGAGGTCGTCAAAGCTACAACGGCCACGCCAGGTGCCCTTTCGGCGTCGCGGCCGCTCGAACTTGTGCAAATCGATCATACCAAAGTTGACGTATTCGTTGTCGACGAAGAAACGCGTCTGCCGCTCGGACGGCCCTGGCTGACACTTGCGTTGGACATCTTTTCTCGGATGGTGACGGGCCTCTATCTGACCATGGAGGCGCCGTCGCGATTATCGACAAGCCTATGCATACTGCACTCAGTATTCGACAAAACCCAATGGTTGCAGGAGAGGGGTATCCATGAAGCGTGGCCAGTGGCCGGTTTGCCGGGAACGATACATGTCGACAACGGCGCGGACTTTCGAAGTCATGCATTCGAACGTGCTTGCCGGGACAACGGCATAAAGATCGATTGGCGTCCGCCGGGGACGCCTCATTTCGGCGGCCACATCGAACGGTTGATCGGCACGCAGATGGGCGCGGTTCATCTGCTGCCAGGATCGACCTCAAGCAACATCGAGGAACGGCGCCAGTATGATGCCAAACGCCATGCGACACTGACGCTTCGAGAGCTTGAGCGCTACATCGCACTCGAGATCGTTGGGCAATACCATCATGCTATCCATGGCGCACTCCGTCGGCCACCGATTGCGGTCTGGCGACAGCAGGAGAGTGAGTTGGTGTTGCGCCTGCCGAACGATCGTATGCAGTTCTGGATCTCCTTCCTGCCGGAGGCAGAGAGAACGTTGCGCCCGACCGGCATCCATCTTTTCAACATCCGCTACTGGTCGCCCGCCCTGGCCGCCGATATTGGACGAACCAAGGCCCGCCTGATTGTGAAATACGATCCCCGCGATCTGTCGCGCATCTTTGTTAAGCGGTCCTCAGGCAGCTTTGTTGAGGCTCGCTATGCCGATGTGACACTCGCGCCCATTACGTTGTGGGAGGCGCAGGCTGCCCGACGCAAACTTAACGCTCAGGGCAAACGCGAAATTGACATGCACGTCCTTATTCGCACTGCGCTCTCGCAGCGCGAACTGATCGAGCAGGCGAAAAACAAGACACAAGGGCGCCGGCTTGCGAAAACGAATGTGGATGACGATGAAGTGGGCTCGCTTCGTGGCGTCGATTCAAGCAAACCTGTTCCCTCCGTCGAAGATTTGGATTGAGCCCCTTTGAGCACGGATAACGTCCATCTGACGCAGGCGGCCAAAGACCTCCTCGGCGAGCCCGATATTGTCCGAGTTCGCGCGCTTCAGGCTCGCCGATGGATTTTTTATCCGCGCGCCAAGCAGGCACTCGATCGTCTCAACCTGCTGGTCGGCCATCCGCGCGGCACGCGCATGCCCTCGGTCGCCATCTACGGCGACAGTGGCATGGGCAAGACGATGATCATGGAAAAATTCTGCGACAATAACCCCTCCCGCTTTGATCCGACGACCGGCGTTCAGGCTATGCCGGTTCTGGCAATCGAGATGACGGGGAAGCCAGGTGAGCGCCGTCTATATGCCGAGATCCTGGCTGCACTTGGCGCGCCACAGGCACCCCGCGCCGACATCGTGCAGATGGAGCAGGCGGCGTTGCGGCTTCTGAAAACGGTTGGCGTCCAGGTCCTGGTGATCGATGAAGTACATAACATTCTCGCCGGCTCGTACCGCGAGCAGCGGGTCGTGCTGAACACGCTGCGATTTCTCAGCAATCGGCTTCAGATCTCCCTCGTTTGCTTCGGCGTAATTGAAGCCCGCGAAGCGATAAGTGGCGACGTACAGCTTGCCCGCCGATTCGGCGAGCTGACCTTGAATAGGTGGGCGGCCAACGAACAGTTCGAAGCACTAGTCTCGTCCATTTTGCGGAATATGCCGCTTCGCCGACCGACGGTGCTGACGCCGAAATCTCTACGTCGAATTCTGCAGATCAGCGGCGGCATCACTGCAAATATTTTTCACGCGATCACGAGCGTGGCAGCCGAGTCGATCGAGAGCGGCATAGAGCACATCACCGATGAAGCGGTGGAAAGTTGGCGCCCGCCAGTTAGCGCCGAAACAGCCTACGCATGATCCGCGAGCTCAGCGGCACAAGGCCACTTCCTGTCATTCTCAAACCCGTCCCAGATGAGCTCCTGTCGTCGTGGATCACGCGCCATGCCGATTTCTACGGCGTCGCCCCGCTCACAATGCTTCGCCATGCCATGCCGGAGGCAACATCTTTGCGGCAAACTGATACAAACCTGGGGCCAACCGCCGCCGTTGGCATTGCGAGGCTGTTTCGAACCCAACCTTCGACAATCTTGGCGATGACCACGTCCGGGTTCCCGAAATCGGCAGCGCAGCTCGTCGCGCCACGCGCCATTCAATGCTGCATCCCCTGCTGTGAGCAAAACAGATCGCGAGGAGCCGCAACTGCGGTACAGCGAAGCTGGACCGAGGGTTGGCGTATAACCTGTCCCGTTTGCAGGCAACGGCAGCAAGAGACGAGGGAGGGGTCATCTGCCCTCGCAAGCACGTCCTTGCCATTCGAGGATCTTTGGGTAGATGCCGTCCAGGGCGAGCGGCTCATCGATCAGTCGCTGACGGGAGCATCTGTCGGTTGGGTGTCGCCAATCGATATCGTCCGTTTACTCCTCATCAGACGATGCCCGAAGCCAGTCCGCCATCACCCATCGATAGGCCGCTGCACCATCCTTGGCGCCGTCGTTCCGGGTTTCGATGAGCTTGTAGCCGAACAGAGACTCCCAAGACCTACGATTGCAAGACCGATCTTGCCTATTGGGCTCCGCATGGCGCTGCTCGCTGGTGTCTCAATCGTCTATCAGGCTGGTCCGACGTACGTCTCCGGACTCAAGCGCCAAACGCTTGGGGCTTACTATACGCGGTTCGCTGCGATCGACGCCCGCATATCGGTTTCAAGAAACTCTCAGTCGCTGCAGGTGAATTGAGACTCAGGGCCATTGAATCTCATGATTAGGTGCAGCGGTTGAGCGAGCTGGGCGCAATCTCACATTTAAGTGCAGTGCGACACCGGCATCGACACTGTCATGCCGACGCATTCGTCCTTTCGCTATTTTCACTCGGCGCTCACATGAGGCGCGGGTTATCCCGCGGCGCTAAGAGAACAAGGCGGACAGTCTGATATGGTTCACCACTGGTCCAAGGACGCGTGGGCGTCCGCTCCTTCTGCCGAGCCGGTCATGGTTGCGCTGTGTTTGGCGTCCGGCTTCGAACTTCTCGCCTTGTCGTCGGTCCTGGACGTCTTCCGTCTTGCCAACCAAGCGTCGAGGCACGCAGCTTCCGCTGGCGCACCGTGTCTCACTCGGGTGAAGCGGTGCGTGCCAGCTGCGGCATTGTACTGGCGGCTGACGCCGACCTCGCTCAGGAGCGCAGATACCTTATGCAACCGGAACGCCCTGTCTTGGCTCTGGTCTGCGGCGATGAGCCTAAGGAAGGCCGGAAACCAAAGTGTTGGGCGCATGGTTGGGTGAATGCCGGCAACGCAGGATCGGGACAGGTGGTTTTGGAAGCGGGGTTGCCGCTTTGGCCAAGGCTGGCTTGCTCAACAACCGCAGGTGCGCCGTTCATTGGGAGTCGCTGCCAGCCTTCAAGGAGCGGTTCATGCGCGTTGAGGCGGCGGCGACCGTCTATGACGGTCGACAACAATGTCTGGAGCTGCGCCGGCGGCACGGCAGCTTTCGATATGATGGTCGTTCTCGTGGAAAACCTCATTGTGGCGAGCCTCAGTTCGACGTCCTCGGCTACTCGTTCCGGCCGTCGCGGTGAATGTGGGGAGCTGGCCGTAGCAGGTCGTATCCGCGCGGGCGACGAGCGCCAGCGGCTGCCCTTGCTGCGCCAGCATGGCAGGCTCAACCCACGGTCGTCAAACTCATAGAGTTGATGCAGAGGGACCTGGCCGCACCGCTTACCACGACGGACTTGGCGGCTGCTGCAGGGCTGTCGAGACGGCAGGTGAAGCGACAGTTTCGCCATGACCTTGGCGGCTCTCCCTGCCGCTACTTCCGGGAATCGCGATTGGAACATGCGAGACTCCTGCTTGCCCAGTCGTCACTGCCGGTGCTGGAAATTGCGATTTTATGTGGCTTCGTGTCCGCGTCCCACTTTTCGAGGTGTTTCCGCGAAACGCATCAGATCACGCCGGACGAAGCGCGGAATCTACCGACTGGAGGGTCTTGGGCGTGACAGCGCAACGGTCGGTCGTTGGCAACATTTCCCCTGGCGGGGCCGAGCTCGGAAGCAGCGGCATGGCCTTATGCCGGTGAGATCAACCCGGCCTCCCGACCGCACTGGAAGACCACAAGACCGCGCTCATCCGGCGAACGATGTTTGGCGATCACGGCCACGGTGATTGACCCCAATGTTGCCACCACATATGCGGCGTAAACGCCGGGGATAGAACCGAGGTCGGCAGGCAGCGGTCCCGGGCGAATGTGTCTTATACAGCGCCGACGAGGCGTCTTGCGTGCTCCTCGCATCGTGAGGAGCGTCATCCCTTTGCCAGTCTAAGCGAATCAAGCCAGCCTATCTCCATTTTTGGTACAGAGGAAAGGAGGAGGTCGGTATAAACGTCGAAAGGTGGTTGCAGTACCGCAGTTTTCGGCCCGTATCTGACGATGTCACCTCTATACATTACGACAATTGAATCGGCGATCGCCCTCACCGTGGCCATGTCGTGGGTTATGAAGAGGTAGGCGACCTTCTCTTGCTGCTGCAACTCGAGCAGCAGCTCCAGTATGCCGTGGGCGACCAGCGGGTCGAGCGCCGATGTCACCTCGTCGCAGATGATCAGCTTCGGCTTGGCGGCGAGCGAACGAGCGATGCAGACGCGCTGCTTCTGGCCGCCCGAAAGCTCGGCCGGATAGCGGTCGACATAGCCTTTGCCCATTTCGATCTTGTCGAGCAGTTCGGCGACGCGTTTGTCGCGCTCAAGCCCGCGCATCCCAAAATAGAATTCCAGCGGCCGACCGATGATGGTGCCGACCGTCTGGCGCGGGTTCATCGCCACGTCGGCCATCTGGTAGATCATCTGCAGCTGGCGCAGGTCCTCCTTCGGCCGGTCGGCAAGTCGGTTGGCGAGCGGCCGTCCGTCGAAGGTGACGGTGCCTTGTTCGGGCGGCAAGAGGCCGGTGATGGCGCGCGCCAGTGTCGATTTGCCGGAGCCGGACTCGCCGACCACCGCCAGCGTCTGGCCGGGGAAAATATCGACGGAGACGTTCTTCAGCACCTTGATGTGACTGCGGCCATAGGCGGCGGTGATGTTCTTGACCGACAGGAACGGGCTCGTGCCGGGCTTCTGCTCCTGGTGTTCGATCTCATGCACCGAAACCAGCGCGTTGGTGTATTCTTGGCGCGGCTCCTTGATGATCTGGCGGGTGCCGCCCCATTCGACCAGCCGGCCGTGGCGCAACACCATGATCTCGTCCGAGACCTGGGCGACGACGGCAAGGTCGTGAGTGATGTAGAGTGCCGCCACATGCGTGTCGCGGATGGCATCCTTGATCGCCGCCAGAACGTCGATCTGCGTCGTCACGTCGAGCGCCGTGGTCGGCTCGTCGAAGACGATCAGGTCGGGTTCCGAGCACAGCGCCATTGCCGTCATGACGCGCTGCAGCTGACCGCCCGACACCTGGTGGGGGAAGCGCTCGCCGATGCTTTCGGGGTTCGGCAGGCTGAGCTTCTTGAACAGCGCCACGGCGCGCTTTTCGGCTTCGGCCCGCGTCGCCGTACCGTGCAGGAGTGCTGCCTCGACCACCTGGTCCATCAGCCTGTGCGCCGGATTGAAGGCCGCTGCCGCCGATTGCGCGACATAGCAGACCTCGCGCCCGCGCAATTTGCGGAACCCTTCGTTGCCGCCCTTCAGGATGTCGCGGCCATTGAGGATGACCTCGCCGCCGGTGATGCGCACGCCGCCGCGGCCGTAACCCATCGACGACAGGCCGATGGTCGATTTGCCGGCGCCGGACTCGCCGATCAATCCGAGCACCTTGCCCTTTTCGAGAATCAGCGAGACATCGTGCACCAGCACGATGTTCTTCGGCGCCTCACCCGGCGGATATACCGTGGCCTCGATGCGCAGATTGCGGATGTCGAGCAGCACGCCGGACTTTGGTTGCCCGGGCTTTGGTTGCTTGTCAGCCATTACCCGCGTCCTCCCTTCAGGCTTGTCGTGCGGTTGAGCACCCAGTCGGCGACGAGATTGACGGAAATCGCCAGCGCTGCGATCGCCGCCGCCGGAATGAGGGCGGCGCCTATGCCGAAGACGATGCCATCCTTGTTTTCCTTGACCATGCCGCCCCAATCGGCGTCCGGCGGCTGCACGCCAAGCCCGAGGAAGGACAGCGTCGACAGGAACAGTACGGCATAGATGAAGCGCAGGCCGAGTTCCGAAACCAGCGGCGACAGCGCATTGGGCAGGATTTCCCGGAAGATGATCCAGCCGCTGCCTTCGCCGCGCAGCTTGGCCGCCTCGACATAATCCATGACGTTGATGTCGACGGCGACCGCCCTCGACAGGCGGTAGACGCGGGTCGAGTCCAGAATGCCCATGACCAGGATCAGTGTCACGAGATTGGATGGCAGCACCGACAGCACGACAAGGGCCATGATCAGTGTCGGGATCGACATCAGGAGATCGACGAGACGCGACAGAAGCGTGTCGAACCAGCCGCCGAAAACCGCTGCCGAAAAGCCGAGGATGGCGCCGAGCGAGAAGGACAGCGCGGTCGCCAGCACCGCGATGAACAGGGTGATGCGGGCGCCGTAGATCATGCGCGACAACAGATCGCGGCCGAGATTGTCGGTGCCCAGCCAATGCGCCGCGGACATCGGTTCCCAAGGGACGTCGCTGACGATCTCGGCATTGCCATGCGGTGCGATCCACGGCGCAAAAATTGCTGCCAGCACGAACAGCGCCGTCAGCACGATGCCGACCAATGCCGGGATGGGGATGCGTTTGATGACGAGCATACCCGCCCCCCTCATTTCGGATGTCTGAGGCGCGGATTGGCGATGATCGCCGCTATGTCCGCGATGATGTTCAGGCTGATGTAGACGGCGGCGAAGATCAGCCCGACCGCCTGCACCACCGGCACGTCACGCTTGGTGACGTGGTCGACGAGGTATTGGCCCATGCCTGGATAGACAAAGATAACTTCGACGACGACGACGCCGACGATCAGGTAAGCGAGATTGAGCATCACGACGTTGATGATCGGCGCGATGGCATTGGGGAAGGCATGCCTGCGGATGACCGCGAAGGCCGAAAGCCCCTTGAGTTCGGCGGTCTCGACATAGGCGGACTGCATCACATTGAGGATCGCAGCGCGCGTCATGCGCATCATATGCGCGAGCACCACCAGGGTCAGCGCTGCCGCCGGCAGTGCTATGGCCTGAATGCGTTCGCCGAAAGGCATCCCGTCATAGACCGTGGAAATGGCGGGAAACCATTGATGTTGCACCGCGAAGAAAAAGACGAGCACATAGCCGATGAAGAATTCCGGAAACGAGGTCGAGGCGAGCGCTAACCCGGAGATCAGCTTGTCGACCCAGCCATTGCGGTAGCGCACCGCGATCAGGCCGAGGATGATCGCCAGCGGCACCGCGACGATCGCCGCCCAGAAGGCAAGGAACAGCGTGTTCCACAGCCTTCCCTTGATAGAGGTTGCGATATCCTGACCGCTCGACATAGCCGTGCCGAGATCACCGGTCAGGATGCCGCCGAGCCAGCGAAAATAACGGATGTAAGCGGGATCATTGAGGCCGAGCTGCTCGCGCAGATTGGCGAGCGACTCCGGTGTCGCCGACTGCCCGAGAATGGCTTGCGCGACGTCGCCGGGCAGGATTTGGGTGCCGGCGAAGATCAGGACCGAAACGGCCAACAGGAGAACGATGCCCAGCGCAATGCGCTGGGCCATCAATTCAAGGACAGGGGAGGACATGTTGAAGCGCAGCTTAGGCTTGCTGCCAACATTTCGACAACGCGTATGCTCCCATCATTTCTTGGCTGCCATCGTCGATCCAGCCGCCAACACGCGGACCCGTGGCATCAATAAAATCGTTGAACATCGGCGCTATGACGCCACCCTCGTCGCGTACAATCTGTCCCATGGCGGCATAGATTTTTTTGCGCTTTTCACGATCAAGCTCGCCCCTGGCTGATATAAGCATCTTGTCAAAGTCGTCGCGGAAAAATCGCGTCTCGTTCCAATCGGCCTTGGAGTAATAGGCTGTCGTGTACATCTGGTCTTGGGTGGGCCTTCCTGCCCAATAGGAGGCAGAAAAGGGCTGCTTGTTCCAAACGCTGGACCAATAACCGTCACCTGGTTCACGCTTGATCTCCAGCGTGATGCCGGCCTTTGCCGCGCTCTGCTGGTAAAGTTGCGCAGCATCCACCGCGCCAGGGAAGGCCACGTCAGAGGTCCGAAACAGTATCGAGCCCGAGTGCCCAGACTTCTTGTAGTGGAAGGCGGCCTTTTCCGGATCATATTTACGCTGCTCCATCTCAGTAAACAGCGGATAGGCCTTACTGATCGGCGTGTCGTTACCCACCGACCCGTAGCCCATCAATATCTTTTTGACCATTTCCTCGCGATCAACCGCGTATTTCAGCGCCAGTCGCAAGTCATTGTTGTCAAAAGGTGCAGTATTGCAGTGCGCGACAAACACATAGTGGCCGCGTCCAGCAACGTTGCGGATTGTCACGCCCGGAACGCGTTTCATTAGGGCGACAACCTTCGGCTCAACCCGGTTCACGATGTCAACGATACCGCCCTGTAGCGCGGACATACGTGCCGTGGCGTCATTGATGACGATGACTTCGATCTGGTCCGCAAAACCGCGATCATCTCGCCAATAACCTGGGAACCGCTCACCAATATGCCTTATCCCCGGCTCGTTGACTGACAGGTGATAAGGTCCGGTTCCTATGCCGGCGATCGGGTTGTCCTTGCCGCCGTTTGGCTGAATCATCAGATGGTAATCAGCCATCAAATACGGGAAGTCTGCGTCCGGCTCCTTCAAGTCAATTTTTACGTGCTGAGCGGCGGTTGATATCTTCTGGATGTTGCCAAGTAGACCTAGTGCTCCAGATTTCGACTTGGCATCGGCGTGGCGCTCAAGAGTTGCTACGACGTCGTCGGGGGTCATCTCCTTGTTGTTATGAAACGTCACCCCCTTGCGAATTTTGAACGTCCAAACCTTGGCATCGGTGGAAGGTGAAATTTCTTCGGCGAGGGCTGGCTGGATTTCTCCAGCAGGCGAAACCTCAACAAGCTGTTCCGCCCAATGCCTGCCTAGAAATGTAGGGACATTGCTCGTCCAGACGGCTGGGTCAAGGCTATCAGTAGCGGCACCGCCGACCATCCCCGCCTTGAGAACACCACCGCGAACCGGCGCGGATCGTGCCGGAAACGAGGACGACCCGATAAGGCAAGCCGCAGCTCCAAAGGCGACCGTCGCCTTCAGGAAATCTCTCCTTGTGGGTTCAATCTTAAGAAACGTATTCTTCGTGTACATAGCTGTTCCCTTTTTTTATAAGTTTATTTGGCGACTTAATTCCGTAAGAGCCTCGTCGAGCTCTGGAGACAAGGCGATATCGAAAGGCGGCAACGTGTGACTTTTCTAAAGACAAGGAGTTTTAACGGTCCACGTTAGCCAACCTATAGTTCCCTGGCAGCGTCGTTTGCTTTTAATGAACCTTCTGGACGATCGCCGTGAAGCGACGTTCTGGCCTAGCTGAACTTAACCATCGCATGCTTAACCTGGGTGTAATCTTCCATCGAGTACGGGGACAGGTCCTTTCCGTAGCCAGATTGTTTAAAGCCGCCCCACGGCATCTCCGACACAAACGGAAGATGATCATTGACCCACACAGTACCGAAATTGAGATCTCGTATCGCCGAATGCGCCCGCGCCACGTCACGGGTCCAGACAGAAGCTGCCAAGCCATAGGGGACATCGTTGGCCAGTTTGAGAGCTTCCGCCTCGGAGCTGAATTTCTGGATGGTCACGACTGGCCCGAACACCTCGTTTTGAACGATCCGATCCGACTGCGACACGTCTGCAATCAGCGTCGGAGCCACGAAGAAACCGGTTGGCCGGGGGCTCCCGCCTCCTCCCACGAGAATCCTGGCTGAGGACTGATCGATGAAATCGTGGACTCGAGACTGTTGTTGCTTTGAGATGACCGGCCCCATCGCGACGGCTGCGTCTTGGCCAGGGTCCCCAAAGGTGACAGATCCGAATTCTTCGCTCAAAAGGGTGAGAAGCTTGCTGTAAACGTTCTCAGAGGGGATGATCCGGCAGGGTGCCCCACATTCCTGGCCGGAATTCCACAAACCCATGATCCTGATTGTGGTCGCTACCGCTTGCAGGTCGGCGTCATCGAACACAACGACCGGCGCTTTTCCGCCGAGTTCAAGGTGAACTCGTTTGAAACTGCCTGATGCCGAGGATGCAACGTGTTGTCCCGAGCGACCACTGCCTGTCAACGCGACCATATCAATATCTGGATGTGCGGAGATCGAGGCACCCACAGGGTCGCCATCACCAGCTACGATGTTCAAGACGCCGTCAGGAAGCAGACCCTGACAATGCTCGGCCATCAAGAGGGCTGTGATCGGAGTGAGTTCGGACGGCTTCAGCACGACCGTATTACCGGCGGCGAGGGCAGGGGCGATCTTCCATACCGCCATCATGAGTGGATAATTCCAAGGAACGATTTGGCCGACAACGCCAATGGGTTCGCGTCGGATCATCGACGTATATCCGCGTAGATACTCGCCAGCCGACTTTCCCTCGAGGATCCTCGCCGCACCTGCAAAAAAACGCAGATTGTCAACAGCAATGTCGATTTCTCCCGCCGCCATTGAAAGAGGCTTGCCGACATTGAGCATCTCGAACCTTGCGAGCCGGTCCTTGTCGGCGCTGATCCGAGTACTCAGCTCTAACAGATAGGCGGAACGTTCGCCTGGCGTGGTGTTGCGCCAGCTTTGAAACGCCTCCTTCGCCCGTCTCACTGCGATATCCACGTCGGCCTTGCCGGAGCGCGGAGACGAAGCAACTATCTCTTCGTTCGCGGGATTGATGATATTGACTTTCTCATCGTTCGCAGAGGTCACGAACTCACCGCCGATGAAATTCTTTAATGTGACTATGCTGTTCATCATCTTGATTCTCTCGCCGACGGTCGGTCCCTCGGATACCGCTTAACGAATGCCGTGTGGGCGGTTTGGGAGGCCCAAAGAAATTGCTCAGCCGATGAGTCTCTGCGTGGTATCGCGTCTACCTCGCTTTCAATTTGTCGCTTTCAACGACAGTACGAGTTGAGAGGCGGCCTCCACGGTAACGCGCATAAACACGCTCGAAACTGAGGATCTTGCCAACTTCTGGCAGTATCCGGCCAAGATCCGGCCAAGGTTCGCACGTCATGACGGTACCTGGCCGCCCTGCTCTGGACGCAAAAAACCCTGCGTTCCACTTTAACAAGCATTCAAATTTGGCTTGTCCTGCAGCGGGCAAAAACCTGTGATTGAAAAGTACCTGGGGCGAGACGAGCTAGCTTTGGCTAAGGGCTAAGGTTTCAATCTTGGACGGGTGATGTAGAGGAGGATGGCATGAGAAGGGCTCGGTTCGTCGGCCAGATTATGCTAGTTTTTGGCGGGATAGTGCCTGTTTCTCAAACCATAAAACGATCAATCCTAGCGACCGAGCCCCAAGCGGGGATGGGCGTTGTTTTTCAGGATATGGTCTAAGATGACACAGGAGCACTATCGAATCGGCGTGGATGTCGGCGGAACTTTTACCGATCTATCGCTAATCCACGAGCTCACGGGTGCGTTGAACAACTTCAAAACGCCTTCAACCCCCCACGATCCGTCCGAAGCTATCGAGAATGGGTTGAAGCTGGTGATCGAGGCCGGATTCGATCCGAAGACAATCGCGCATTTTGGCCACGGCACCACCGTAGCGACAAACATAATAATTGAACGCAAAGGTTCCCTGACCGGCCTTCTTACCACCAAGGGATTTCGCGATGTGCTGGAGATTGCACGGCAACAGCGGCCGCACCTTTATGATTATTCTATTCACCGCCCGGTGCCGCTAGTCGAGCGTTGGTTGCGAATCGAGGTGCCGGAACGTTTTACGGCGGACGGTGACGAAATTGTTCCGCTGGACGAATCCGCGGTGCGTGCCGCAGCTGCCCAGTTCCGCGCAGCGGGGATTGCGGCGGTCGCGGTCTGTTTTGTGCACTCATATCGATTTGACGCACACGAGAAGCGCGCAGGGGACATCTTGCGTGAGGAATTGCCTGGAATTCCGATATCGCTCAGCTCGGATGTGCAGCCTGAATTCCGCGAGTTCGAACGCTTCTCGACCACGGTGATGAACGCCTATCTGACACCGAGGATAGCAGCCTATCTGGATCGGCTTATGCATCGCTCACGCGATCTGGGGATCCGGGCCGTGCCACATACGGTGCACTCCAACGGCGGTCTGATGTCAATGGAGACGGCCAAAGCCTATCCGGTCCGGACCTGCCTTTCCGGACCTGCCGCGGGCGTGGTGGGGGCCGCGCAGGTTGCCGTCGCCGCAGGATTCCCCAATGCCGTGACGTTCGATGTGGGCGGAACTTCTACCGATGTCTCTCTTATTCTGGACGGACGCGGTGCCTACACGCCTTTGCGGGAGGTTGCCGGGTATCCGATACGCTGTCCGATGCTCGATGTTCATGTGATCGGGGCAGGCGGCGGATCCATCGCTTGGGTCGATGACGCCGGCGCGATGAAGGTCGGGCCTCATTCCGCCGGCGCGGTGCCGGGGCCAGTCGGGTACATGCGCGGCGGTACGGAGCCGACAATCACGGATGCAAACCTACATATGGGTCGTCTGAATCCGGTTGCGCTGCTCAATGGTGCCATGCCGGTGGACCGCACTGCGGCGACGCGCGTCATATCGGAAATTGCGGCTAAGGTCTGCGCAGCGCCCGACGATGTGGCTGACGGTATAATTCGGATAGCGGTAGCCAATATGGCGCGTGCAATCCGGTCGGTTTCGATTGAGCGCGGCTGCAATCTGAATGATTTCGCGCTGGTCGCTTTCGGGGGAGCGGGGCCGCTGCACGCGACCTTCGTGGCGGATGAGGTCGGGATCCCGACTGTCCTTGTCCCCGAGGCTCCCGGAACAATGTGTGCGCGGGGTGTCCTGCTTTCCAACATTTCGCGGAGCTTCGTGAAGTCGCATGTGACAGCGCTCTCGGATGCCAGCTGGCAGGAGGTTCTCGACAACGCAGCGGTCCTAACGGCGGAAGCCGAGCAATGGTTGGTCAGCGAAGGCGTCAATGAAGGACTGCGTCAGCACATCCGTGTTATCGAGGCGCGCTACCTTGGCCAGAACTTCGAGGTCCGCGTCGAGGGCGACATGATCGACATGGATGCCTTTGTGCGCGCTTTCTACCGCGTCAACGACGAGGTATACGGTTATCACGTCGACGACCGCGAGATCGAGATCGTGAATGTCCGGGTCGAGGCCATCGGCAACATTGCCAGGCCTCTTGAAGAACCGCCTATAGTAACTGGCACGGTTGAGGGCGCCCGTCTCGCTACCCGTCTTGTCCATATGGGCCAGGAAAGCGACGGTTGGGCTGAGGCGGGAATTTACGATCGTGCGAGGTTGCCGGTCGGCGCGATGATCGTCGGACCCGCGATCGTCGAAGAGCTCACCGCAACGACCGTTCTCCCCTCAAGCTGGATCGCAACGGTCGACAAGTGGCGCAACATCATTCTGACTCGCAAGGCGGCCTGAACCATGACTCAAATCAACGCTATCGACGTGGAAGTGTTCAACAACCGGCTTCTGTCGATTACCGATGAGGTGATGAACACCCTCATCCGCTCCTCGTTCTCCACAAACATCAAGGAACGCAAAGACGCATCCGTCGCGATCTTCGACAAAACGGGGAAGCTCATCTGCCAGGCACTTTACATTCCAATGCTGTTATCGGGAGTAATGGGCGGCGTGGAGACACTGTTGAAGGGACGAGGTATCGAGAGCATTCGAGAGGGTGACGTAATCATCTGCAACGACGTCTACCTGGCAGGCGGATCGCACAACAACGATATCTCAATCATTACACCCGTATTCATCGAAGGTAAGATCGAGTATTTCATCGGCAACATCGGGCACCACTCGGATGTGGGTGGCGTCATTCCCGGGTCTACGGATCACATCCTCACCAGCGTCTTTGCCGAGGGCATCCGCATCCCGCACATGCGGATCGTTCGCGAGGGCGTGTTGGACGAAGACCTTCTCTATCTGATCGCGCATAACACCCGCGACCCCATGGAGCGGATCCTCGATCTCAAGGTGCAGATCGCCGCCAACAGTCAGGGCGCCCAGAGTCTGCGGAAACTCTCGCAAGAACACGGTTTGGCACGGGTGCAGAAGAGCATGGCCGATCTGCTCACCTATACCGAACGGCGCATGCGGCAAAGGCTCAAGGAATTGCCTGACGGGGAATACCGCTCAGAGGTCTATACGGATGACGAGGGCGTACCAGGGCCGCGCAAGAAAATCTGTCTCACCGTGTTCATCAACAATGGAAACGTGACCCTCGACTTTGCGGGCACCGACCGGCAGGCGAAGGGCTCGATCAATCTGGGGCCGTATCCGCTCCTTGCGGCGGTTTTCTGCGGCATCAACATGATGGTGGACCCGACGATTCCGGCCAATTTCGGTATGTTCCAGCCGGTACGGATCAAGGCGCCCTCGGGAACGATCGTTAACCCCGAGTTTCCGGCAGCGATCGGCAACCGCGAATATACAGCCCAACGGGTAGTGCGTGCGATTACGCTCGCCTTCGCGCAGGCGCTGCCGCAAGACCGGGCTGTGGCCCCATCGGCGGACATTAACACCGGCATGGCGTTCTATGGCAAACGCCGGTCGGGCGAACCATTTGTCTATGTCGAGGCCGTTGCGGGCGGCGTTGGTGCGACGCTTTATAAGGATGGAATGCATGGTACCCAGGTCGGGATCACCAACACCTCGAACACGCCCGCCGAGGCCTTGGAAATCGAGTTCCCGTTAATCGTGCGCGAATACGGTTTAGCAATCGATACGGCCGGGCCGGGCAGAACCCAGGGCGGGGCAGCGATCATCCGTGACATCGGATCGCTGGTCGACGGCGTTTCGGTTTCAACGAAGGCCGATGGTAAGAAAAGCCCGGCGCCGGGCATTTTCGGCGGCGGAGAGGGTGGGCGCGCCTCGCTAGAGTACCACCGGGCCGATGGCGAAGTTGAAGAAATCGAGATGTACGTTGTCGACCGCATCATGGCGAAAGGGGATGCTGTGCGTCTGATCACGCCAGGGGGAGCGGGTTTTGGCGATCCGGCCGAACGTGCCCCGGCCGATGTGGCCCGCAGCGTCCGCGATGCCTTCACTTCGGACGATTTCGCGACAAAGCACTACCCATGCGCTTTATCGAAGGTGGTCTCTTGAAATGAACCGTCGGTTCGACACGGTTGTAATCGGCGGAGGCATTGTCGGGACGACCGCTGCTTATTACCTGGCAAAGACTGGCAAGCGCGTGGCTCTGGTGGAAAAGGGGCGCATCAATGGGGAGCAGTCGAGTCGGAATTGGGGCGCCATTCGTACCCAAGGCCGCGACCCAAGCGAAATCCCGATGATGCTCGACTGCCTGGAAATTTGGCGTGGGATCGAGGCGGAGCTCGGCGAAAGCGTGGACTGGCGTCAACAAGGCCAGATGCGAGTAATCTATGACAGGAAAATGCGCGAGCGCTCCGAAGCGTTCATGCCTACCGCTCGCGAATTTGGCCTTACGACCCGGATTCTGACCCCGAGCGAAGTCGCCGAACTGCTGCCACATTACGACCCGCGCGACTGTCAGGGTGCGCTTTTTACGCCCACCGACGGCTGCGCGGAACCCGAAAAGGCGGCCTCGGCCTTTGCCCGGGGGGCTACCCGGCTCGGCGCCGCGATAATGGACTACACAGCGGCTGTGTCTGTCGACACACAGAACGGCGCCGTCTGCGCAGTGGAGACAGAGCAGGGTCGGCTCGACTGTGAAACTGTCGTATTGGCTTCAGGCGCGTGGACCAATCTTCTTTTGAAGCGGCTTGGGATCAGACATCCTACCCTTTGGATCCGTGGCTCGGTCGGCCGTACCAGCGTGTTGCCCATCGAGATGCGCAAACTCGTGGTATGGGGCAAGTGTGCCTATCGGCAATGCCCCGACGGGCGGGTCAACATCGCGGTAGCGGAGGACGGTTTCCACGATCTGATGCTCGACAGTATAGTGCATGGTCTGAAGTTCCTTCCCCTGGCGCAGCGAAATTGGCGCAATGTCCGTTTTAGCTTGGGCAAGCCGCTGATCCGCAGCATGATGGGGGAGTATGCCGACTTCACAACCCATCGCATACTAGACCCCCGGCCCGACTGGAGAGGGCTCGCGCGGGCTTCCAAACGCTTTCTCGAAGAATATCCTGCGGCTGGCCCGATCACCTACGAACGCGCCTGGGCCGGCTATATTGATTACACTCCAGACGAACTGCCGGTGATCGATGCCCTTGCCAAACCCCACGGCTTATTCGTCGCGGCCGGTCTAAGCGGCCACGGGTTTGGTATCGGTCCAATCGTCGGCAAGACGGTCTCCGACCTGATCGCTAAAGGGCGCAGCGACTATAATCTTGCGCCGTTCAGCTCGCGGCGTTTTAATCACGGATAGTATGGCAAACGAGCCCTCGAAAACGGTTCCAAGTCCCGTCCTGATCGACGTTGTTCTTGCGGACGGCTTTTCCATGCTGACCACGACACTGATCCTCGAGGCACTACGCTTCGTGAACTTGGCCCATCGCCGGAAGGCATTCGACTGGACAATCAAAGGCGTCCAGTCCGACGCACCCCGTGCAAGCAACGGCTTTACGCTCGCAGCCCAGCTACAATTCGACAGCAATACCCCTCCGGCCGATATTGTCTGTCTGAATGCGTCCTACTTTCCCGAAGCTGCGAGTTCCGCGCGACTGTTGGGCTGGCTCAGAGCTGCGGAACGGCACGGGACGTGGATCTTAGCGGTGGACACGGCGCCCCTGCTTCTCGCCCAAGCAGGGCTACTTGATGGGAGGGCTGCGACTATTCACTGGGAAGAATTCGACAGCGCGCGGGAACTATTCCCAAAGGTCGACTTCCGCAGCTCCGGCGTTGAGCAAAGCGGGCGCATCTTCACGTGCAGCGGCGGGATGGCCGTACTGGACATGATGCTAAGATTTCTGGCCCAGCACCAGGGCGATGAGGTCTCCCAGAGGGTACGCCAGTGCTTTTTCCTGAATGATGCAGATGCGTCTTTGGTCGCCCGGGACAAGAAACTGTCTACGGCAGTCGAAACCATGCGCCGCTGCACGGCCAAACCGCTACCCCTGGACAATATCGCTATGCGCGCCAACATGTCGCCACGACAGTTGTATCGACAGTTCGAAGCGGAATTTGGCGTATCCCCTGGGAAATTCTATACCGCCATACGCCTGCAAAAGGCTCAGTCGCTACTGTTGAACACGCGATTTCCGATCTCCCAAATCGCTTTTGCCTGCGGCTATTCGACGGCGTCCTGGTTCGGTAAGTCCTATAAATCCTTCTTTGGGATCACCCCCAATGAAGAACGCGCCCGCCTGGCGGCTGGAAAGGCGCAATCGGAAAACCGGTTGGCGATGTTCTTCCAACCGAATTCGAGCCTTTTGGTCAATATCCTTGGCCAGGGCGCGTCGCTTTAGGTGCGGACCGTGGCCGGATACTGCCATAGATTGACGAGTTTCGCAGTTTCTCGGCTGCACTATGGGCTGAATGGTAGCTACGAACCGGTGGAGAACAATCACATATGTCGGAAGCAACTCGCGTTATACGTCTGACGCCCGACGGGGATCCTGCCAATGGCATGACTCCGTGGGAGACAATCTCGCATGATGGAGTAGTCGCTGGCGAACCAAAAGACCGCAGACATCGTTTCTACGTAGGTGATCGGCTGAGGCCCGGCCAAGTCCGTGTCGGTCTTTGGGAAGCAACAGCGTACACTGAAAAGATCGAAAACTATCCAAAAGACGAGTTTATGCATGTAATCGAGGGATCGGTTACGATTGTCGAAGAAGATGGGCGCGAAAAGACCTTTGCGAAAGGCGATAGCTTTTTCATGCCATCAGGATTCACTGGTCTGTGGAAGCAAGAGGAAACGATGAAAAAGTACTTCATGGTTTTCGACACCTCAGATAGCGGTGACTAACCCCTTGCGCCACCCTTGGGCAGTTGGGGTGCAAATGGCATGGTATTGCAAATCCGTCGCTATCCGGACTGTCGGCGCAGGTGCTTTCACACTGATTGAGCGGTAAGGAAATTGAGGTAGCACCACGCTTATGACCGTGAGTACACCGACCTGCAAGGACCACCGCTATCCGATCGAAAACCTCCTGCGTGTTTCAGAAATTCGCACTCCACCCATTCCGGTAATTCGCGGACAGCGATGGAGTGCACTGCTGTCCGCGATTCAGCGGAACGACTGTCCCGTTTTTGCGAAATGCGCATCTGCAGTACGGAGCGTTCCGATACAACGGGCCATGCCCCGACAGGGAACCCATTTCTATAACGTAACCGTAAAGGCGTTGGACGCATCCGGAAGTGTCTTGGCTAGCGGCTCTGCTTCCCGGCCATTCTCTGCAAAATAGCTAATACGAGCCTCCCATCGACAGGGGTGGCTCGTTTCATGTCGCTTTGCAGTTAATTATGAGACTCGCTTGTCAATGATTTCAGTTGGTTAGCTGTGCACTTAATTTGAAAACGCGCACTTAATTTGATAATCATACCGGGCTATTGGCATTTAATGTGAGAAGCAGCGTCGGCAACGCAACGGGATCGAATTTACCGAAGACGGCGTATGAAATTCAAATGAATCATGACCTTCACGCCGATGCGATTGCAGTTAAATTGAGAATCCGAGCTACCCGATTCTCGCAGTTAACTGCCAACCCTAACCGAAACGACCGCATTCTCACAATTAACTGCCAAGCGACACATCTCGGCCGAGGTATGGCCGAGCTGTTTTTGCACGTATCGCTCCTCGATATCGGCCGACGAGGCAAGGCCGGCGCGCAGGGAGTGCCCTGAAAACAGCAGCGCGCGTTCCCCCTCCGGCAAATCGGCGCGAACGCCGGCGGCGAGCGTCGTCTGCTTGACCAGACGGGCGACGTGCTTGTCGGAGAGTCGCTCGACGTCGACGGTCTTGTTGTCCTTGAAGATGCGCCGGAAAAGCGGGCCTCTCCCAATGCGGCCGAGCCTGATCCAGGTCTCCAGCGCCACCACGGGGCAAGACAAATCGCTGGAGCCACGGCCGACTTCGACCTCGCGCCAGCCGGTTTTTCCGCGCAGCGTCACCAGAACGCCCTTGTCGGCAAAAATCTCGATCCAGCCGGCGCCGTCGCCGTGGTCGTCGCGGACGACGTCGAGCCCAACGATTTCCGACCGCCGGCGAAGCCGAGCAGCAGGATGGCGCGGTCGCGCAGCCCGCGCAGATCATGGCCGAGCGTGGCGATCATCGCCTTGATGTCGTCACCGAGCACGGCCTCTTTCTGTCGCGGCGGCTTGGCGTGTTTTCTGCGAATGCCGGCGAGCACGGTGGAAATATGCCGGTCAGAGCGATCCATTGGCACGCCGCGCTGGGTAAAATTCCAGGCGAGACCGGAAAGCCGCCGCTCGATCGTCGCGACCGAGAGGGGAGGGATGCCGCGCTTGGCATCGCCAGCGGCGCAAGCGCTGATGTAAAGCCCGATTATTTGCACCGCCGGAGGCAGGGGTTCAAAACCGTTGCGCCGGCACCAGGCGGAGAAATGGCGCCAATCCTTGGCATAGGCGTCGCGCGTGTTTTCGGAGCTGGCGTTGTTGGCGTAATCCTTGGCTGTTTCGACCAGAGATTCGAGATGCGCCGGCGACCTGGAGGCGGGGGACGGGGCAGGGGGCGCAGGGCGGCCCATTTCCATTACCACGTCGATGATGTCCGGCAGGTCGTCCGTGCCGGAAACATCGGTTTCGGTGGATTGGTCGGGGACTTGCGTCGTCATTCAACTGGGATCGGCAGACTGCGCGCGGTTACCTGCTCTCACGATCCTACCCCATCCTGATTCGTGCTCGTTCTCAAGCGAATGTATCCTAATTTGGCGGACGAAATCGAGTGCAAGGCTGACGAGCCCGCCTTGGGGTCGCTCCAGTCGGCTGTCATTGAGAATGTAAGGCGCTGATCGACCGGTGATCGGCCGGGATCCGCAGCACGGTCGGCCGTACCGCGCGCCACAACAAAGAGAGAGGGGAGGGCGGCGCTACGTCGACGAGCGGCCGCTTTAACCGTCAGCGGGTTCGTGCACCGTCAAACCGAGACGATGAGATCGCCGACATAGGCGCTGTCCCGCGCCGCGGCGACGGCGCGGATGCTTTCTGGCCGTCGCTCGCGCAGGCCAGGATTGCCAGGCAGACGACCACGTGCCTTGGCCGCGGCGATGCCGGCTTTCGTACGCTCGGCGATGAGCGCCCGCTCCAGCTGGGCGACAGCACCGAGCACCTGCAGCGAGAACATCCCCTGCGGCGTCGACGTGTCGATCGGGTCGCGCAGCGAGCGGAAATGCGCGCCGCGCTTTTCCAACGTCTCGATGACCTCGAGAAGATGACTGACCGACCGGGCGAGGCGGTCGAGCCTGACGACGACCAGAACGTCGCCGGCGCGGATCTCGCGCATCAGCTTGGTCAGCACCGGCCGCGAGCGCGATGCGCCCGATCCCTGTTCGTGCTGGATGACTGCGCAGCCGGCGTGCCTCAGTTCGTCGGCCTGTGCATCGATGACCTGGTCCTCCGTCGAGACCCACGCATAGCCGATGAGGCGGCGGAGTCTGGGAGCAGGGGAGGGGGCCTTGACCATGCGGACTTTCGCGGCGCCTGGCGCGATCGAGCAGATGCTTGACCGACGAGGCCGCCCATTGCCAGCCGCCGCGCGGCGTCCGCTCGCATCGCCTCGAGTTGTGCCGCGATCGCCCGCAGACTGAGGTCCGGATCGGCAATGGCAATGCCGGCGACGAGTGTCATCAATCGATCCTCCGGCTGTCGTCGCGGCGCGCGCTGGACAAGTTCAGGCTTCGCGAGGCCTTCCCGCACCAGACGGTACACCGATCGGCGAAGCCGTTCCACCGTCCAGCTTTGCCCCTTGTGATTCAAAACCCGGACGACATCGTCCCAATTATGCTGGGGGCGCAGCCGTCGCACGATCGGCAACCAGCTTTGTGCGGAGGCGTGTTTTCGCGGCCGTTTGTACAATATCGACGGCTGCGTTCAACCGCTCCTTTGGTGACGTGTATTATCGACCCATTTGCAGCCCCCGTAGAGCGCGATCAAGGCCTCGGACGTGTCCCAGGACTCGAAAGGGGCCAAATCGAGCCCATGAGGCCGGTTTGGCCGAAGAGGGACAAAACTGGTCGTTTCGAGCCCGGCACCCTGACGGACCTGCACCGGTGCACAGGAAACGCCCCGATTTGGTCCTGTTTCACCCGGCGGGCGGAGCGGATTTGATGAGACTACGTGATTCCGAGTCGGAAATAGTGAGACTACGTGACAAGGGGCGCCTTTTGCGCACCACGTCAGCCGGCGAAAGCAAGGAATTCAAATGGTTAGCAGCCAACAGGCGGAACTGACTTCGCGCGCAGTCTCACGAAAACCGCTCCAAATCCGCCGATCCTGGCTGATCTGTCCACCCAGGGTGAGAATCCACTGAATAAGGGGAGAATGACGCCTGAAGCCGCGGAAAAACGGTCTCTTCCAGCGATCTAGGATGACCGATAGCGGCCATTTCTGCACTCTAGATCCGATAACGAGCGATAATGCATTATCGTTCGTTATGTGTTGTCGACAGGTACGGCGGTTTCTGTGCAATTCGATTGCCAAAAGCGCCGCCATGATTCATCGTGCTTTCGATGATTCAGCGGCCGATGATTCAGCGGCCCAAACCTTTTCCACGCCACCACGCGCCGCTTGCCGGTGCCCCTTCGACCGCGCCGATGGCAACGGTGCCGGCTTGGCTGCGCCGGGCCGTCCCGGATGCGCAAAGCCTTGCCGGACAAGACATTGAGGACGTCGCGCTCGCTGCCGGCGCCGCCATCGGCGCGCTCGACGCGGTGGTCCGCCGGCAGGAGCGGTGGGCCGGCGCCTGGCGGCAGCGCCTGGCGCTTTCGAGCCGTGGCAACGGCGAAGCAGGTCGGCCGCGTCGAGGATGAAGGCGCGCTGCGCGACGCCGTTCTGCTCACACGGCCGGGCGATTTTCTGTCCGTCGGCCCCGCCGGATCGAAGCTGCTGGCTTGGCGCCGGCTGGCCGGCACGCCTGCCGAGAAACTGCTGACCGGGGCGAGCATCGGCGCGGTGCTGGATGACCTTGGTCTCCGCCGCGACGACGAGGTGGTCAGCGAGCTGGCGGACAATCTTCGACAGCTTTCCGCAGGTATCGGAATGGTCGGCATGCTGACCGGCGCGTTCACGGCGGCCGAAAGATATGGTTTCGCACGAGCCTTCGGATGCTGGCTCGCCGACGCCCTGCTGGCGCAGCGGCTGGGCTGGGCACACGCGGTGCCGCTGCTGGGCGCTGAAGCGGCCTTGGGCGCAAGCGCGCGCCCGCGCCGATCGGCAGCCGGCTCTGCGGCGACAGGCATTGAGACAAATCCTGAACGTGCCAAAAGTCTGCCGCCGCGCAGGCGTGCGCTGCGTTGCGCGCCATCGATCTTTCCGCCGAGCTCGAGCGCCGCGCGGACCGCCTGCTTGCCGTTGCGCCGAAACTCAGGGCCAAGGCGGCGGACGTCGTCGTGGAAAAGCTGCTCTCCGACGACGCGATCGTCGCCTCGGAAAAGATCGCAGGCATGGAGCGACCGTGGGCTGCGCCGGCTGTTCGACCGTCTGGTCGAACTCGGCGCCGTGCGCGAGCTTTCCGGCCGCCCCGCGTTCCGCATCTACGGGCTGTGACGATCATGGCGGAGAGTGTACGTAAGAGAAGGGACGGCCGGCCAAATGACCATTTGTTTGATCGGGAGCTCGATCATCTGCCGCCGCAAGCGCGTTGGCGCGAATGGATGCAGCGCGTCGAGGCAACGATCTTCGCCGCCAGCGAACCGGTTACACGTGAGGTGCTTGCCCGGGTCGTCGGCAGGAGTTGCAGCATCGACCTCCTGATTGACGACATCCGCGAGGAGCTGCGCGGCCGGCCCTATGACCTGGTCGCCGTCGCCGGCGGTTTTCGGCACCTGACCCGGCCGGCCTATGCCGATGCCATCCGCGCCGCTGTCGGTGGAAGTGGGAAGACGGCCGACCTTACGCAGTCGGAGGTTTTGGTGCTGATGTGCATCGGCTACTTCCAGCCGATCACCCGCGCCGAGTTGTCGTCTTTCTTCGGCAAGGAGATCAGTCGCGATTTTATTGGTCATCTGCGCGGTGCCGGCCTGATCGCTTCGGGCCCGCGCAGCCCGACCCCGGGCGCGCCGTACACCTATGTCACCACAAAAGAATTCCTGCTGGAGTTCGGGCTCGACGCAATCTTAAATTTCAGGACAGCGTTGCGCGCATCCCAAGCACAAGACTCCGCGCTTTCCCGATCCAGACAAACTGGACACCGGAGTCCTGCGGCGCAGAACCTTCATCAAGAAACGGGTCGAGCAGACCCCCGCCAGCAGCTTCTCCTTCGACAGCAGCCCCGCATCCTCAAGCGCCTCGACGTCGGGAAGATCGCGCAGTGTGGCATTCTCAGCAGCATTGCGCAAATAGACAATGGAAATAGAATTGATAGGTTCGGAGAATGCTACCTCGGCCTGAGGGTCTCGTCTGGGACTTGGACTGGAATCTTTTGCGAACCTTCGTTGTCATCGCGGAAGTCAAGAGCATCACCCGAGCGGCTGAACCTTAAGCAGCCGAGCGTCAGCAATGCGCTGAGACGGCTGGAGGTCCAGGTTGGCCGGCGTCTAGTCGAGCGCGACGCGAATCGTTTCGAACTCACCGAAGTCGGATAGCTGGTCTACGAGCAGGGCATCGAGGTGTTCGGGACAATTTCCCAACTTTCACTGCTGATGCACGGCGTTAGCGGCGATGTTACCGGCCATGCCACGATCGCGGTGGCAAGCGACGTTATTTGCCCGCTTTTCGATCGGGCGCTGGCTCAGTTCCACGCAAGCTACCCTCGAGCGAGCCTGACCATCTCCGTGGCGGCGAGCGCCGAGGTGACCAAGCAGGTAAGGGAGCGGCGGGCGTCTTTTGGCATCTGCCTTGTCGGCCGGCGCGACCCCGCGCTCGACTACGAGATGGTCTACCGGGAATTCTTCGGCATCTTCTGTGGTCCGCGCCACAGGCTGCACGGGCGCAACGGCCTGACCCTGGACGATCTCAAGGGCGAATCTTTGGTGTCTTTCCAGACCGACCACATCTTCGATGCGTTACGGCCGGTCGCGCTGCTACGCAGCGAGGCGAAGCTCGATACCAATGTGATCGGGGTGTCGTCCAGCCTTGAGGAGGTTCGCCGCATGATCGTCGCGGGTTTCGGCATAGGTCCGCTGCCACTGCATGTCGCACGTCGCGACGTCGCCGACGGAATCCTTTGGCGCCTGCCACCTTACGACACACCTCCAGCCGTCGACATCTTCCTGCTGGTCAATCCGGACAAGGCAATGAACCGCGCTGAAAAGGCGCTGCTGTCGGGCCTTCAGGCTTTGCTCGCTGAAACGCCGCTCGAAGGGCGCGTCTACAACGGCTGAGCGGCCGCGCCTAGGGTCGAATTGTTAGCCACGAGCAGTCCATCAGCATCACTTTGCAACGATGTGATGGCGGCAGAATGGACAATCACGATCGAGGGCAGCAAACGAATTGGTGCCACCTCCGGAAGGAGGTCGGCATCGACAAGCGCTTGACTTCAAGCTGTTGATAAAGCGACCCTCGTCTTTAATCGCACGAAAGGGCGGGCCACCGATCTCCGATCCGGGACATGACGTCTGATATTCTTCAAGCGACCCGCAGATTCGCTCTACCCGTCCGCGATCAAGCCTGTAGACAATACGCAATCGCCCCGACCGCCCATTTACTTGTACGCGACGACGACGAGGCGCGGGCCATAGGATGTAAACTCTTCGCCTTCCTGCCCGTATGCTTCAACAGAATCGAACCCCGCACTTCGCAACATGCGAACGCATTCGGAAAACCCATATTGTCTGATAGAAAGACGCATGCGTCTCACGCAACCACCGCGGATGACGATCCTTTCGGAGTTTCGACGATCGGTCAGCGCGTCGTTGTTGATTATATCGATTCTTAGATCATTGTCGCGCTGCACGATCTCGTAGGTAGGCGACTGCTCGCGCAGCAAAGAGAAGCGATTGATCTGATCGATTAGCAGGCGCCCGCCCTTTCGAAGTGAAGCGGCGGCTTCATGAAGGACTCTCTCATTATCAGCTTCATCGAAATAGCCAAACGTCGTGTACCACAGAAAGGCCGCGTCAAACCGATCTCGCCAGGGGAGTGAGCGCATATCCCCACGAGTATACTCAACATCTACCCGGCGTTCAGCCGCATCCGCTTCGGCTTTTTTCAGCAAGCTCGGCGAGATATCCAATCCGGTTACCCGCGCTCCTTTTTCCGCCAACCGGTTGGTAATCCGCCCATAACCGCATCCGAGTTCAAGAACAGAGTTGCCGTGTCCAAGTGAAAGAAGCTTCCAAATTGCTTCTACTTCCCGGTCGCTTCTCTCCGGCGGATTGACCAAATCGGCAAAATACAAGTAATCTTCACTGAAGTATGATTCGAGTTCCGGTATAGAATGTGGAGTCGTCTCATAGTCCATGATGATTCTCCATTTTTGGATTTCCTTCGATTTATACCGATCTGCTCTTCTGATTTGTACATTGTCGCATCTAGCCGCTTTCGTTAAAAGTAAAAGTTTTGTTATTGTTTTTTACGTTTGTTTAAATATTGTCAGTCGTTCGAGTGCCGGAAAGTGCATGATCGCCTGCGGCAGAGCGAACATCTGATCCTCATGCACCAGCAGGTGTGACGGACCTGGGGACCTGATCTTTTGAAAGAAGATTGGCCGCCAGGAGGGGGCGGCATCATCACCGCGAGTGTGCCGGATGCCCGAAAGCAAGGCCTGCGCAGCCGGGTCCGTGATCTGATCGAACTTCCGGCGCAGGGTCGCAGCCGTGGTTTCCGGCGTAATGCCGCCTCGTCTCGATATTCTCGTGGCCAAGGAACGCTGCACATCGGTGATGTCCATGACGAGCCACCACAGTTTCGTCGCCATGGTGTAGTGCAGAAGGTGCGGATAGACCAGCTTGGTGATCCTGGCCTTCCGTGAAATCTGGCGAACGATCTGGCCGATGCGCTGGCGGCTGTAGGTATAGGGCATGGTGCCGGCACCCCGCTCCCGGCTCTGGAAGAGCGGGCCGGCATGGCGGACGCCGATATGAAGCCGGAGCATCTGCGCCAGTTCCCGGCGGATCGGTATGCAGCCCGAACAGGGTCCGGAGCAACAGACCTGTCGTTCCGCCGGCGTCATAAGCATGGTTGATGAAGGTCAAGTTCCTCCTCGACCCTGCTTCCTCCTCGACCCTCCGCCGTTCCCGCGGCGCTGACAGGTCGGCCCGGGCGGGCGCGTTTGATGACCGCCGTGCTTTGCAGGTTAGTCGATCCCTTCCCGGATCAGGATTGTTGCGATTGCGCCAGACCGAAGCCCGAACGGCACAGGGTCACGAATTGGAGAATGGTTCAGAGCCGAAGGGCAGGAAAACCTGTCCTGCGCACAGGAGAGATTTAGCTGATCGGCGGACAGGCCGGTCAAAACACAACCCAGTCCGAGGAAACCCCTCGGGTGAAAAGCGAGCAAACCCCTTGAATTCTTTCATTGGAGGAGCAGATGCGGTGGAGCAGGATCGGCGCGCATCTTCTGCTGCAAACCCGGACGCAGACCTCCACGGCTCCCTGCGCTCGACCTTCCAGCAATCGTATCCCGGCATGGCGAACGACAATCGCGAACTAGCAGGCTTCTCTGATTGGGGTCGTTGAGGTCAAGCTCCTCCTGATATTTTTCCGGACCATGTCGCCCCGCGGGTCACTCGCTTCTCTTCGCGGTCGACGTTAAGCCGCCGCATGATGGGGTCAGTAGAGCGAGGCGTCTCAATCTGTTGAACGACCTTGGGAGAGTTCGTCCCAGGATCGTGCCTGCTAACGAGATCGCCTTGCCCGTCGTCCCCACGGGAACGATCCGGATCACGCCCCTTCGGGCGGAATCAACTCCTCCTTCGTTGGTCCGTTATCCCGTATTTCATGCCGGTACGGGGCCGGGTGCCTTGCCGAAGCGGAATTCTGTCGCATCGCTCCACATGCGATGCAGGATGACAGCGAGCTTGCGAGCAACAGCAACTCGGGCTCGGGCCATACCGCGCCGCTTGGCGACGTTCATACCCCACGCTCTGAGGCTCGACCATTTCTTGCTGAGCACAAGCAGTGAATGAGCCGCCTCATAGAGGGCCGTGCGGGCGAGCTCGTCACCGCATCGGCTTACCTTGCCCTGAATGTCCGTCTCGCCAGATTGATAGCGTGCCGGGGTCAGACCCAAATGCGCTCCGACATCCCTCGATCGGCGAAAGCGGTCCGGCTGATCGACCGTGGCACGAAAGGCGAGCGCGGTGATGGGTCCCACACCGGGCACGGACATGAGGCGCCGGCAGACTTGCTCCTTGCGGGCGATATTGAAGACCTGCTTTGTCAGTCGCCCGAACTCGCGCAACATCGTTGCCACGATCGCCAGAAGCGGCTCGACAAGCGCCATGATGACCGTATCTGCGCCAATCAGTTCGCGCACGCGATGGGCGAAAGCTGCGCGGCCTGGAGTGCCGAGCTTGATGCCGGCCTCCCGCAGAATCGCCCTGACGACATTTTCGATCGTCCGCATTTCATTGAGGACCGTGCGTCGCGCAACGAGGAGGGATCGCCAGAGCCGACACTGCTGGCTCTTCACATGCACCTGCCGATACCAGCCGGTGCGCATGATCTGCGCCAAGGCGCGGGCGTCGTTGCGATCGGTTTTGTTCGGCATCGTTTTCATCGCCGCGTTGGCCTGCCGGGTCTCGATGCAGATCGCTGGCAATCCTTCGGCGCGAATACCGTCATAAAGCCAGGCTGTCAGCGAACAGGCTTCGAGCCCGATGCGCTCCAGCGGCAGATCGATTTTCCGCAAGGCTTCATAAAGCGCCCTCGGCTCACTCGCCGCCCGCCCTTCCTTCACGATCCGGCCGCTCTCGTCGACGACACAGATCGCGGTCTCTTCCAAAGACACGTCAAGTCCGGCAAAATACTTCATGGCTGCTCCTCCTGATGTTTGTGGCGATCTACATCGACCACGTTCTCACATCTCGACAGGAGCAGCCGCCCTCAATTTGGCTCGGGCGAGACCCCAATCACCCCATCTGTTGAAGAAGTCAGGCTCTTTCGCAAACGAAGCCTGAATCGTCGGCGTTGTGGATGTAGAAGTGGCCGACGAGGCGGCCTGCAGTGCCAAAGACAGCCCAGCCGCGGCCAGAGGCTGGGTCTTTCTCTTCATGCCCCTCCCACGAGAATTCCGCGCATGCTGAGCCATCGCGGGTGCCATATCGGACATCGAGGAAGCCCTTGAGTGCGCCGAAGGCGATCTCGCCATCCGCCGAGCCTTTGAATGTCAGATGCGCTTCCTCGACGAGATCGAGGGAGTCGTTATCCCAAACATCCATCTCGACGATGCGCCAGCGGCCGGCAAAGGCCTTGGCGAAGCCGGGAACCTTGGCCATCAGCCGGTCTCCGCCATGAGCTTTGGCAGTCGCACCAGATTGTAGGCAGCGGCTGCGAAGGTGAAGGCCCATCCGACACGGTCGCGGCCGCGGAACCTCGTCTTGTGCTGGCCGGCCACGACCTTGATCCAACCGAATGCCTCTTCGATGCGCTTCCTGATGCGCTGGCTGACAGCATAGCCGCCATGCCGCGTCGTGCGCCCGTCGATCGCGGAACTGCGGCCGCTCGTGTCGTTCTGCGCTACATGCGGCGTCACCCTCATCGAGCGTAGCTCATTGACAAAGTCTTCAGTGTCGTAGGCCTTGTCGGCACCGAGCGTGATCGCCTGTGGCCGTTCCGCGCGAGGTTCGATCATGTGCAGTGCGGCCACCCGCTCAGCATGTCCGTCGGCCAGTGTCAGGCAGGCGTCGACCAGCAGCCAGTGGCGGTTCTCCATCAAGCCATGTCCCATAAAGCACAGCTTGGCCTCCTTGCCTTTGCCCTTGCGATAGAGCCGGGCATCCGGATCGGTGGTCGAGGCATGTGTGTCGTTCGAGCGCTTGTGGCCATGGAAGTCCGCTTCCGCGTTTCGCCCGCCCCCTTCAGCCGGCGGCTCGCCCGAGCCGTCCTTCGGTTTGACGCTCTTCATCGACGCCCAGGCCTCGATCAGCGTTCCGTCGACCGAGAAGTGATCCGTCGAGAGAAGCCTCTTGACCTTGGGCTGCACCAGCACCGCGCTCAGGAACTTTGCGGCGATGTCGCCCTCCAGCAGCCGGTCGCGGTTCTTGGAGAACACAGAATGGTCCCAGGCCGCATCGTCAACTCCAATCCCGACGAACCAGCGGAACAGAAGGTCGTCTTCCAGCCGCTCCATCAACAGCCGCTCCGAGCGGATCGAATAGAACGCCTGTAGCAGCATCGCTCGCAGCAGCTTTTCCGGCGGGTCGAAGGCCGCCCCATCGGCGAATACAGCGCCGCGAAGTCCCGCTCCAACGCCGCCAGCGCCTCGTTCACAATCGCCCGAATGCGGCGCAACGGATGATCGCGCCGCACCCGAGCCTCGAGATCAACATAACTGAACAGTTCGCCAGACCGGTCATCCCCGCCGCGCATGCCTCGTTCTCCGAATCTCTTCGGAGACACTGAATCACGCTCACTGCCTCGCTGCGAGCCACTTTTTCAACAGCCTGCTAGACGAAACAGCTCTCGCCGCATAACCGCCCCATAGTTCCTCATGCTCCCCCCAGAACTTCGCCGCCGTCAGACAGAGGGGTGTGCCGGTTAGGGTGACGACGAGGCTCGAATCCATCAGCACCCCGCAGAAGGTCAGCACGTTGGGCTGCCCGGTCTCGTTGCGCCGGCGTTGATGGTTTTGGTGAAGCCGATCTTGCCCGGCTGCGCGCGGCTGTAGATAAATTCGGTCGTGTCCTGCAGGATTACGATTGCCGGTCTTTCGCTCGCCGAAACGCGCGCCGCGGTCGCCGCAAAATGGCCGGCGAGAACGCTATGTTCGGTCACACGCGGATTGTCAAAGAAGCGGAAGGCCGCGTTTCGTCGCCGCCCATCGCGGAGGATCCTACCGGAGGCGACGGGGAATTCCCGCGTTGGTCAACGATTTCTCGCTGTCGCATGTCCGACAAAATCGGACATGCGAATAGCAGTACTAGCGCTATCACATTGTTGCAAAAGGATTGTCTCCTTTGGCATGGTTCATGCATCGATATCCGCGAACGCGTCACCTAATGGGGAGAACCCTCCATGACCACGCTCACCGACTATACTGTTGCCGCCATCTCAAGCGAAGTTCCAATGAGCAGTATTGCGCATGAGATGAGAAACGAGTCCGCTGACGCTGCATGGCAAGAGCGTCATGCCGTTACTCGCGTTGACCAGTTGCGCGAATGGATGGGGGTCGACGCCGACGGCAGTCTGATGCGAGACATTGAGCTCGGCCTCGCGCGTGCGCCGATGGCGATGCGGATCACGCCTTATGTGCTGAACTTGATTGACTGGTCGAACTTCCTCCAAGACCCAATCCGCAAGCAATTCATTCCCGTTGGAAGCGAAATTCTTCCATCTCACCCGTTACTAAAAATGGATTCGTTACATGAACGAGAAAGCTCACCTGTAGATGGACTGGTCCATCGCTATCAGGACAAGGCACTTTTACTCGCAACGGATCGCTGCCCGGTCTATTGTCGTTTTTGCACCCGCAGTTACAGCGTGGGTCTAGACACGTCGTCGGTCTCGAAGAAAAGGCCGTCGCCATTCCAGAGCCGATGGGATGCTATCCTGGCATACCTTCGGGCGACCCCCGTCATCGTTGACGTAGTAGTGTCGGGGGGAGATTGCTTTCGGCTCAAACCTTCCCGACTTTTGGCGGTCGGCATGGACCTTCTGTCCATCCCCTCAATTCGCCGCATCCGATTCGCGACGAAAGGCCTCGCTGTACTGCCTATGAAAGTCACAAGCGATCATGAATGGACTGATGCTCTTGTCAAAATTAGCGATGCTGGCCGGAATCAGGGCGTAGAGATTTCATTTCACACACACTTCAACCATCCTGGAGAAATCACCGACTACACGATTGCGGCTGCAGAGCTTCTTTTCAAGCGGGGAATAAGGATGCGCAATCAGTCGGTTCTGATGGCTGGTGTCAATGACGATCCCGAGGTCATGAGACAGCTCGTCAAAAAACTCTCAGACCTACATATCCAGCCGTACTACGTGTATACTTGTGATCTTGTCGACGGAATCGAGCACATGCGGTGCTCGGTAAAACTAGCATGTCAGATAGAAAAGGCCGTACGCGGGATCACGGCTGGGTATAACACTCCGTTGTTCATTGTCGACACGCCGGGAGGCGGTGGAAAGCGCGACGTCCACAGCTTCGAGCATTATGACAGTCAGGCTGGGATTGCTGTGTACCGGGCTCCATCTGTCCGGCCGGACCAGTTCTTCATATATCCGGATCCTTTGCAGTCTCTCTCTTCAGATGCGCAGGCGGCATGGTTAGATCCCCAGCGCGCCAATCATATACTGAGCGATGCGGTTGAGGCCGCTCGAGAAAAATCGATGGCGGTTTGAATGGCCGAACAAAGCGGCATGTGCCCAATATGGTTTCGGGGATCGAGCACAACACGATAGCCTTCCGTAGAGCGATCCAGGTGCTGCGTCAGGCTGAGGTCAGCGTGTTTGAGAGCTTTTTGTCGCGCGGCCGAGCATCGCCTCAATCGAGACGACCCGATAAATCGCGGGGCGTCGACCGCCTAGCATTGTCGAAACTTATATACTCCGTTCACGGTATCTATTTGCTCCTGTCCCCTCCGGCATGATGTCTTTCACGGCGCATAGTTGCGCCAAGGACGGCATTCGTGACCGTGAAGCATTTGCCGAGATAACCCGGATGGGAGAATAGGGTGCGTAACAAACTAACGGAAATCGAAGAGGCGATTGCAGGAATACGTGACGGGATGACCATTATGGTCGGCGGTTTCGGCGTGCCAGGAACGCCTTTTACCCTGCTGGAAGAATTGGTGCGTCAGGCGCCCAGGAATCTCACGATTATCAAGAACGACGCAAACGAGATCGGGATGGGCATCGACTTTCTGTTGAAGGCAGGTCTCGTCGAGAAACTGATCGCGTCGCATATTGGCCTGAACGCGCGGGCGGTCGAGCAGATGAATGCCGGCCGACTGAAGGTCGAGTTCAACTCTCAGGGCATTCTGGCCGAACGTATCCGCGCTGCCGGCGCCGGCTTGTTGGGCATCGTGACCGACATAGGGGTTGGCACAATGCTGCAGAATGGCAAGACTGCGATTGATATGGACGGCACGACTGCACTGATCGAAACTGCGCTTAAGGCGGACTATGCTTTGATTCATGCCGTGCAGGCAGATACTTTCGGCAATTTGAGATTTGCCGCGACGGCGCGCAACTTTTCGCCGCTCATGGCTATGGCCGCCGGAACAACGGTCGTCGAGGCGGAGGAAATCGTCGCGCTCGGCGAGCTTGCGCCCGACGAAATTCATACACCCGGGCCGTTCGTTCAAAACGTCGTCGGTCTCCAAGTTATCAGCGAGGCATATGATGTCGTCCGACGCGCGTGAAATGATGCTGCGCCGTGCGGCGCTCGAACTCAATGATGGCGCCACGGTCAATCTCGGCATAGGTTTGCCTACCAAGGTGCTGGCCTATGTCGGCCCCTCGATAACGGTGTGCGTTCATTCCGAGAATGGAGTGGCCGGCATGGGCCCTCTGGCGGAATACACCGCAGCCGATCGGAACCTCATCGATGCGGGCGGCAACTACATCACCACGCTGGCCGGCGCTTCTTACTTCGATAGTGCGGCCTCGTTCGCGATTATCCGCGGCAGAAATCTCGATCTCACGATGTTGGGGGCCTTTGAGGTTGCGAGCAACGGCGATCTCGCCAACTGGATGATACCGGGAAAGTTCACGCCCGGGATAGGGGGCGCGATGGAACTGGCCCAGAAGGCACGACGCGTCATCGTGCTGACGACGCACGTGGACAAGGCCGGAAAACCCAAGCTGGTCGAGCAATGCACGCTGCCCCTGACTGCTCAGCGGTGCGTTCACAGGATCATCACCGACCTGGCCGTCGTCGACGTGTCATCGGGCGCCTTTGAACTTGTTGAATTGTTTGCTGGCGTTTCGGTCGAAGAGGTAAAGGCTAAGACCGGGGCACTGCTCGTCATCCCCCACCCACTTGCAATTTTCAATTGAGGACTTAATGGATTCGAACTTTCGCCAGACCGTTCTGCGCGCGGTGGACAGCGCGTTCGATCGGCAAACGGATTTCCTGAAACAACTCTGCCGCTTTCCGTCCGTACGCGGCCACGAGCAGTCGATTCAGCTCTATTTGGCGGACGCGCTTCGCAGCCGCGGTTACGAGACGGACGTTTGGGAGATCAACGAGCAGGATCTTGCTGATCTTCCCGGCTTCTCGCCGGTGCTCGAGCCTTATGCGCAGGCGCTCAATGTGGTCGGGAAAAGCATCAGCCGGAGCCGCAAGGGGCGCAGCCTCATCTTGAACGGACATGTGGACGTGGTACCCACCGGTCCGCTTTCCATGTGGTGCAATCCGCCCTACGAGCCCTATATCGAGGAGGATTGGCTTTACGGGCGCGGTGCCGGCGACATGAAGGCCGGCCTCTCGTGCAATCTTTTCGCGCTCGAAGCCCTTGCCTCGCTCGGTTTTCAACCGGCCGCCGATTGCTACCTGCAATTCGTCGTGGAGGAGGAGTGTACGGGCAACGGCGCGCTCGCGTGCCTACAGAGGGGATACACAGCCGATGCCGCGCTCATCCCCGAGCCGTTCGGAGAGGCGCTCGTCATCGCCCAGATTGGTGTATTATGGCTCCAGGTACGTTTGAAGGGCATTCCCTCGCACATTGCCCATGCCAGCGCAGGCGTAAACGCGATCGAAGCGGCACTGCCCCTGATTTCTGCGCTTCGAGAGCTAGAGACGCGGTGGAACGACGCGGCTCGTCGGCCGACGGAGTTTGAAGGCGTCGATCACCCTTTGAACCTCAACATAGGACGGATCGAAGGCGGAGATTGGGCATCGAGCGTCCCGGCCTGGTCGACTTTCGACGTGCGCATGGCGATTTATCCCGGAGACGATATTGACGCGGCCGAGCGGGAGCTTCGGCAATGCATCGCGTCGGCTGCGGATAGGTCGGACTATCTGCGGCAGAACCCGCCGGAGGTCATCTGCCATGGCTTCCGTGCGCAGGGTTACAGTCTGGGGCGCGATTGCTCCGAGGCGGCGACGAATGCCATAGAGCTGCTGGCCGCCATGCACCAGATCGTCAACGGATCCCCCATGGCGCGGACGCCGATCACCGCCACGACCGATGCGCGCTACTTCGGTCTCTACGCCGGCATGCCGGCGCTGGTGTACGGGCCGGTCGCAGAGCGAATCCACGGCTACGACGAGCGCGTACTGCTCGATTCCGTAAGGCGTGTCACACAGTCGATTGCGCTCTTCATCGCTGCCTGGTGCGGGCTCGAACCGATCGAAAGGGCTTAGGGATGCGGGACATTGTCATCGTATCAACGGCACGCACTGCAGTCGGCAAGGCGTATCGCGGCTTTTTCAACAACACCGAGGCCCCGTCGCTTGCCAGCCATGCCATGAAAGCGGCCGTCATTCGGGCGGGCATTGACCCGGGCATGGTCGACGACGTCATACTTGGCTGCGCCGTGACCCAGGGAACAAGCGGCGTCAATGTCGCGCGCCATGCCATTCTTGCGGCCGGCTTCCCGGTCTCGGTCGCCGCCATGACCATCGACCGCCAGTGCGCCTCTGGTCTGTCGGCAATAGCGACCGGCGCCATGCAAGTCGCATCCGGCAGCAGCCGGATCGTTCTCTGCGGCGGGGTTGAATCGATCAGCCTTGCGCAGAACGAGCACATGAACCGTTACCGCGAGCGGGATCCGGTCGTGGAATCATCCTACCCACTCTACTATATGTCGATGGCGCAGACGGCCGAGCGGGTGGCCGAAACGTACGGCATCACCCGTGAACGTCAGGACCAATTTGCAGTGCAGAGCCAGGAGCGCGCGCGCAATGCGCAGCGGCAGGGAAGGTTCGATGCGGAGATCGTTCCTATCGTCGTCTCACAACTGGTGAAAGACCGTGACAACGGCACCATGTCCTGCAGGACGTTGTCTGCGGACCGGGATGAAGGCCCGCGCGAAAGCACCTATGAGGGATTAGCGGCCCTAAAGCCCGCACTTGAACATGGGCGCTATGTGACAGCCGGCAATGCCAGTCAACTCTCAGACGGCGCAAGCGCTCTCGTTCTCATGGATGTCGAAACCGCCGGGCGGGAGAACCTGAAACCGCTGGGAATTTTCCGCGGAATCGCGGTTGCCGGTTGCGCGCCTGAAGAGATGGGCATCGGCCCCATCATTGCGGTCCCGAAACTTCTTGCCCGCCATGGGCTAGCAATTGACGACATTGACCTGTGGGAGATTAACGAGGCCTTCGCAGCGCAACTGCTGGTGTGTATCGATCGCCTGGAAATCCCGCCGGAACGCCTCAACGTCAATGGCGGCGGCATTGCGCTCGGCCATCCCTATGGCATGACCGGGGCGCGGCTAGCCGGACATGTGCTTATCGAAGGCCGGCGCCGTGGGGCCAGGCTGGCCGTCGTCAGCATGTGCATCGGTGGCGGGCAGGGTGCTGCGGCACTCTTCGAAGTCTGCTGAACAAAGACCCATAGCGAAGTGGCATGGCGCTACCCAGGTGGTGCCCTTTCGGTTGTGGCGAAGGGCATGCGATGAGAAGGTGAGAAGACGGGCTCGCCTGATCAGCGAAGTAGGATCGCCGCCCTCTGCTCCAGCGTCAGAAGCCGCATTGGCATCAGCACATCTGCGACGACACGGAAGCCGGCCTTCTGGTAGATTGCCAGCGCCGCCGGATGGTCGAGCGAGCAAGTCTTGAGCACAATGCACCGCACATCGGCGGAAAAGGCCGCCGCGATCGCCTCGGAGAGCAGCCATTTGCCAAACCCGCGCCCGGCCACGTGCTCCATCAGGCCGAAGTAGACCACCTCGACAGTCTCGTGGTCGCGACGATCGAGATCGAAGAAGCCGGCCGGCGCACCCTCTATCAGCAGCACACGCATGTCGCGTCGCGGTCCGTGGATGCGGACCGCGAGGTCCGCGTCGCTCAGGCAAAGATAGTCCTGCCAGTGCCACTTGCGTCCAATCCTATCGACAAGGTAGCGATAGAAATGGAGCGGTGGTTGCCTGAGGGGCAGCAGCAGACCAACATCGCCATTGTGCTGGCCAAGTGTACCCCAGTTCTCTCGAGTGAGCTCAAGCGTCTTCATCGAGATTTCAACCTCAGGGCCGTCGGGCGCAATGGCTATGTCTGTCGTCATTGTAGCTCGAACCTCTAGACGGTGGGACGTTGCGCCGCCGTAAGCATTATTTCCACGTCGTAGTTCGCGACGAGCGCCGAGCCGACACTCGCGCGCGCCGGCACGGACCCCTGCGGAATCCACTTCTCGTAGGCTGCCGTCATTTCTGCCCAGTGTTTCATGTCGGTGAGCCAGATCGTCACCTGCAGGATGCGCGACTTGTCGGAGCCACTCAGGGCCAGCAAGCGGTCGATATTGGCAAGTGCTCCTTCGGTCTGTTCGGTGATAGAAGCATTCGGTGATCCGACTTGGCCACAGAGATAGACGATGCCATTGTGGACAACGGCTTGGCTGTAGCGTGGGCCGGGCTCGACATGGGTGATATCGTCGTTCATCGATGATCTCCTTTTTTCATGCTTCGCTGCGTGCGAGGAAACGGTCGCGGGCGAGGCGCAGGCGTGCGCCCCAGCCGAGCAGCGGCTGGGGCGGCAAGCGCTGTGGTCGGCTACGCTGTTCAATCAGGGGTATCCATTCGCTGTCCTGACGGGCGGCGAGGTTGGCAACTTCACGCCCCAGGAGATTGGCAAGGGCAAGCCCGTTGGCATTGTAGCATCCGGCAACGAACAGTCCATCGGCTACCTTGCCGAATACATGATGCCCGTTCGCACTCAGGCAGACGATGCCCGACCAGGAATGGGTGAAAACTTGTGGGCTTAGTGCCGGAAACCGCTTCGTGAGGGCGCGGGCATGATCAGCCTTTCGCCGGACAAGCGCTGTGGGATCGAGTGACATGCGCCGCGGAACCTCGCAGGTGTTCCGGACGAGGATGCGCCGATCGCGTGTCAGCCGGATCGTCGCTCCCATGGCATCGGCCGACAGAAGACCATACGGCTTGGGCGCACCGATCGCTGCGTATTCGTCGTCCGTTAGGGGGCGGGTCATGCTCGCCGTAAGCTGCAGAGCGAAGCTGCGGTCCTGGCGAATACCGACTTCGGGCATAAATCCATTGACGGCCATGATGACGTTGCGCGCCACAACCTCGCCGGAAGGCGTCTTCAGTCGATACCCGCCATTGCTGGATTGCCATGCGATGACAGGCGTGTTCTCGTAAGCCTTGATCGACGGCGGCAAATTGTCGGAAAAGCCGCGCGCGAGTTTGGCGGGCTGCAACATGACGCTCGTCTTCGTCCATACGGCAGTCGTGTAGAAGCCGGTACCGATGTGATCGCGAAGCCTTGTCCCGGTCAGGACCTCGTTCGCGACGCCGAGTTCGCCCAGAAGGCGCGTAAATTTCTCAAGCCTGTCGAGGTAGCGCGGGTCGCGGGCGCCGTAGAGTTTTCCGCACGGATCCCAGTCGCAATCGATGCCGTGCCTGTTGACGAGGGATTTGACTTCGGCGATGGCGGCGAGGGCGAGCTTGTATTTTTGCCGAAAGACCTCGATGTCCGACGCTGTGCCGGTCCCTTCGTTGAGCGCCGCATCGACCAGGAAGCCGGAGTTTCGCGCGCTTGCACCTTCTCCGACGCGGCTGGCCTCCAGGAGGATGATGCGCTCGCCGGGTTTAAGCGTCGCGAGTTGCCGCGTCGCGGCCATGCCCGTGTAGCCGCCGCCCACCACCACCCAATCCGCTCTTTGTGTGCCGTTCAACGCCGGACGCGTCGACCGTTCGGGCAACTGGCTTAGCCATCCGCAGGTTGAATCGTTGCCGGGTAGCCGCTTTACTCTCGGCATGTTACTAAAATCTCCGTATGTCGCCGCAGCCGGCATGTGTTCACCTGCGGCGCGGCTCTATATCCGGATCGTTGCCCGCGCGGGGGGGCGCCGCGCAAATAGATAAATCGCATGGGCGCCATTGCGCGAGCCTATGGCGCTGGCGCGCAACGCTGTTCGGTGTCGACCGGGGCCCCTGATGGCCGCAGGGACTGGCCTGGTAAGAAACGGCTCGCAGTACTGTCCGCATTCAGCAGACCTATAGCCTATTGAAACAGTCTATTTGATCCCGCCTCGTTGGTCGGCGCATCAATTTCGCTGGCAGCGTTGCATCCAAATGATCTCAATAAGCAGCACGTCGGGTAGAAGGAAAATCTGGTGAAAATCTCAGGACTTTCCACCGGCCAACAACGACGGCGTTGGTGCACGGATCTTTTCTTGGTGTGGGTTTAGGCAAGCGGTAACCGCAATAGCCTTTGTAGCGGAGCCATGCCGCGTTCAAATAC
>NZ_JAMYOX010000045.1:0-40670 GCF_040320025.1 Mesorhizobium sp. M0808 | reverse complement strand
CCTGTAGCCATGCTGCCCGTCTCATCCCCAGCCTCCGTTCGCTGAAGATCAAACCGGACAACTCGTCTGCTACCTAACCCGGACAACTCATCTGCTTACGACAAGTCGATATGTCGGCATTGAGCTTTCTCCCGGCTCGTCCTATAAGGCCGCGCGCACAGCGGGCAGGCTCCGGCTGTTGGGGCGTCGCCAAGTGGTAAGGCATCGGTTTTTGGTACCGACATTCCCAGGTTCGAATCCTGGCGCCCCAGCCAGTTCTCCAATTCTGACGATCCCCCGAGCGTAATCTCAGTTGCAGACACACCTTGGTCGCGGACATCTGCGGTATCTGTCCACAACAAATTGGTGTCTCCGGCAGAGAGCGCGATGCGGCTGGCATCTTAGTTTAATGTCGGCTCAATTGGCCGACAGTCAAATGCATCTTGTGGAGATGAGCAGTTTTTTGGCCTCGGTTTGGCGTTCGATCTTACAGTTTAGACTTTTATAATCCAAAATATCAGATTTTTTCACTCTTCTTCAGATAAGTCAGCGCCTCCAACCCTTCTCTAATAGCAACCGGTGCGATCATCAAACCTAATTTTAATAAAATTCAATTTCTTTTTTAAACGGCAGCGATCATGTTATCTTGTGCTGTCAGCAACAAGTAGAATTTAGTAGAAATATCAATAAGCGTCTCTCAGAAAACAACGTGGGCATATCTGAAGTTAAATTTGATTTTATAGCACAATGTCCGACTATCCGTAAGTATATTTTTCGCCGCAACGTGAGAATCCTGCCACCGATCAACCATTCTATCACGGCGTGCAGGTATGTGATTTGGCGCTAATATACACCTTCTAGTAGGCAGGCATCCGCGGGGCGCTATCGAATCAAAATGAGGGATTATGGATGGCGACTCTCCATTACACGTCGGGCGGATCAGGCACGGACATTGCAAAAGCCGGATTCAATCTGGCTAGCGTGCAATATGTTGACCAGGTCAACGAGCTGCCAGAGGGCATGAAAGGCTTGGTCTACCTCGACGAGGCCAACGGAGTAACCCAATCCTTTATCGACAAGGTTACTCCTTTCCTCGGCAATCCGAACGTATTTGGGTTCTTCCTGGTTGACGAGCCGGATCCCACCGGCCAATGGGGTACCTACGCCTCTGCCGCAAATCTGAAGGCAGAATCCGACTGGATCCATGAGCATTTTCCAGGCGCCAAGACCTACATCACGATGATGAGCTTGGGCACGTCGGCGAATCCGGATTTCAGGGGCACGTACAATCCCGCCAATACGGGTATCGATTACTACGGCATAGATGTCTATCCGGTCCGCACGGATGGCCCGGTCGACTACAACATGATCGATAAATTCGTTGCCGCCGCTCAGGCATCGGGCATCCCGACGAGCCAGATCGTTCCGGGTTACCAGGCGTTTGGAGGTGGCGAGTATAACACCGATATGGGTGGCAAATATGTAGTGCCCACCGCCGCCCAGATGGAAATTATGATGGAGCACTGGGCCAAGCTGGTTCCCTCACCCGCCTTCGACTACGCGTACGCCTGGGGTTCACAGCGAGGCGACACAGCGTTGGAGAGCTCTTCGGAACTGCAGGCCGTTTTCCGGGAACACAACCTTGCAACGACGGGGACCACTCCGCCTCCCGTCGACACAAGCGACACCTTGTATGGCACCAGCGGCGACGATGTGTTTCACGGGGCCGGCGGCCACACAATGATCGGCTATGGCGGCAATGACACCTATTATGTCGATGACATCCGCGACAAGGAGATTGAGGCAGCGGGCGGCGGTACCGACAAAGCATTCGCCTCCGTAAGTCATGCGCTTGCGGCCGGATCGGAAATCGAACTTCTCGCCACCAACAGCCCGTCCGGCACCACGGCGATCAACCTGACCGGCAATGCGTTCGCCCAGACTATCCAGGGCAATGCCGGTGCCAATGTCATCAACGGCGCCGGTGGGGCCGATACGTTGGTCGGCTATGGCGGCAACGACACCTACTATGTAGACAATGCCGGCGACAGGGTGTTCGAGGCGGTGGGCGGTGGTACAGACAGGGTGTTCGCTACTGTAAGCCATACGCTTTCGGCCGGCTCGCAGATCGAGCTTCTTGCTACCAACCCGTCGGGCACATCGGCAATCAACCTCACCGGCAATGAGTTCGCCCAGAGCATCGGGGGTAACGCCGGCGCCAATGTCATTAATGGCGGCGGTGGCGCCGATACGATGGTCGGCTATGGCGGCAACGACACCTACTATGTCGATAATGCCAGCGACAGAGTTTATGAGGCGGCGGGCGGCGGTACAGACAGGGTGTTCGCTGCTGTGAGCCATACGCTTTCGGCCGGCTCGCAGATTGAGCTTCTTGCTACCAACCCGTCGGGCACATCGGCAATCAACCTCACCGGCAATGAGTTCGCCCAGAGCATCGGGGGCAACGCCGGCGCCAATGTCATTAATGGCGGCGGTGGCGCTGATACGATGGTCGGCTATGGCGGCAACGATACCTACTATGTGGACAATGCCGGCGACAGAGTTTACGAGGCGGTCGGCGGCGGTACAGACAGGGTGTTCGCTGCTGTGAGCCATGCGCTTTCGGCCAGTTCACAGATCGAGCTTCTCGCCACCACCAGCCCGTCCGGTACGTCTGCAATCAACCTGACGGGCAATACCTTTGCCCAGACCATCCAGGGCAACGCCGGCGCGAACATCATCAATGGTGGCGGCGGTGCCGACATCTTGACCGGTAACGGAGGCAATGATGCCTTCGTGTTCAACAGCGCTCTTGGAGCGGGCAATATCGACAGGATCACCGACTTCAACAAGCTTCAGGACAAGATCCAGCTCGACGACGCCGTTTTTGCCGGGCTTAAGCTGGGTGGCCTTTCATCCGATGCTTTCTTTGCCGGCACGGCTGCGCATGACAGCTCCGACCATATCATCTACAACAGCTCAACCGGGGCGCTCTCTTTCGACAGCGACGGGATCGGCGGGGCAGCTCAAATACAGTTCGCCACTCTCTCTCCAGGTCTGTCGCTTGCAGCAGCTTCGTTCCTTGTGATCTGAATGACCCGGAACGGCGGACCTTCAGCTCGAGCCGGTCCGCCGCTCTATCTTTGTTCAAGCACCGGATTTCCAAGCGAAGTAACCAGTCCGGGTGGCGCTCTTCTCCTGGGGCTGGCGCGACGTACTCTCCATAAGGTTCGCCCGAAAAGTGGAATGTATCGTCATTACCCTCGTGATCTCCTTAAAGGAGGCCTAGGCTAGTCTAGATCGTTTCACTCAATGTCAATACTGAGATCTGGGGATAGCACGCCACGGCCAAAAGCGCTCAAACGTCAGCGATTTGTCGCTGCATTGACCTTGAGCAAAGATGCGGAGCTCCATTCAACTCAGGACACTCAATTATGCGCTTGTGGTCGCAGAGGAGGGCAGCTTTCTGCGCGCGGCGCGGCGCGCCGGGATCGATCACACTGCGCTCAGCCGGCGCATACGCGATCTCGAATACGCGATGGGAACGACGATATTTCATCGCCATGCCCGCGGCGTTGGGCCAACCCCGGCCGGCGAGCGTTTCCTCGATCGTCTGCGCTCCGTGCTGCTCGAACTGGACAATACTCTGACGCTGGCCAGGACCGGCATTAAGAATGAACAGCAAAGGCTTTCCATCGGCTCCAACGGACTCATCCTCGCCGGGCGGGCGCTGGATGCGATCATCGAGTTCGGTAAATGTCATCCAAATGTGACCGTTAGCTTGATAGAGGGGTCCCACCCCGAGCCTAGCGCTGCTCTGGGCGGCATCGAGGTCGACGTCACCGTGACCTCCTCCTCGCGCTCCAATGGCGGCCCATTCGAACTAATGTTGTGGAAGGATACTCTGGCCGTCGTTGCTGCTTCAAATCATTCTCTCGCAAACTGTCCCGTGATCGAGTGGTCGGAGCTAGGCCAGGAGACGCTGCTTGTGCGCAGGGGCGAAGCATTTCTGCTCGCCGACGCTGTTGGAAATGGCGTGCAGCTTCCCGCAATCGTCGAACATCACGTCAGTGCGGGCATCCTTCTGCGCCTTGTCGGAAACGGTCTGGGAGTCGCTCTGATCCACGACGGAGATGCCAACGGTGTTCCTGAAGGTGCCGTCTGCCGTAAGCTGCGGATCGGGGGCAAGCCAATCCAGATCTGCAACTTTGCCCGTTGGCGCCCGGACAACGCCAATCCTGCCCTGCCGATCTTCATCGCGTTCCTGCGCGATCGGTATTCGTCCTGACGGCCGCAATGACCCGAATAGTCATCCCGCCTTCAGGGTTCGTCGGGCTCTAGCAAAGGCTCTATCCGTTGCCATGAACCGGGTCAGCATCGGCGCTATGAGCTTGCCGGATCGGCGACTATCTGTCCGGTCTCGCGGCCGAGCAATTCAGCATAGGTGATGAGATCGCGATGAACGGCGTCAAGCAGTTCGATCGTGATCTTGACCGGCCGGCCGTCGGGAATGGCGGAGAGTTTCAGCTTGGTCATGCCGCATACCTAGACGCGGCACCCGGTCAGCATCAAACTCTTCGGAGATGCGCACCAGATCACGGAGCGCTGAGCGGAGTTGCGGCCATGGAAACTCGGAGCATTCTTCCCAGGCTTCGCCCTCCCGTAACACGGCATCGAGCTTGCCCGCCACACCGGCAAGAGTGGTAGCGTGGGTGGTTGAGAAGGCTCCCAGAAGATCCTTCGTCTGGTCGGCAGCCTCGCGTTCGGCCGTGAGTGCAGCGTTGTAACCGATCTCCTCGGCAGCCGCATCCCAGCGGGCCTGATGTGCCGCGAAATCAGCTGCGGCCTTCTCGCGGAGAGCCGCCATATCGGGCCCTTTGCCCAGTACATCATTGACCGCCCCGATCGAGTGGACGGTCACGTCCTCTCCCTCTGGCAGGCGGACGGTCACACATGGAAAGCCGATGCTCTCAGCAAGCCTCGTCTCCAGGTGCTGCTGCATGCGGCAGAGCTGCCCGGCCAATTTGTCGGCTTTCTGCCATTCCCGCCAAAGCGCCAGTGCAGGATCAGATCGTAGATTCATACTTCCGGCGCCATCTGCGGAGGCGTTACCTTCGAGCGTCCACGCGGTAGTAGCCACAACTGTTCCCGCAAGCACTCGCCTGCGGGTGACGGAAGGCAGAGTCGTGGTATTGTCGGAATCAGCCATGATCCGAGCTCCAATCAGCTTGGGTTGCGGTCAGGCTGGGTAGGTGCAGCAACACCTGCTCAGCCGTCCTAGCGTCTCCCATTTTGCCTGATTTCTCAGGCGAAAGTCAACCAAAAAGACTGACATCAGCCGATGAGCTTAATTTCCTTGGAACAATGCAGGGGAGCCAGGGCGATGCTGGATTGGAGCCAGAGCGAACTTGCAACGGCAGCCGGCGTCTCCAGAGCAACCGTCGTTGATTTCGAACGTGGGGCGCGCATTCCACATCGGAACAACCTTGATGCAATACGCAGTGCCCTCGAGGCCGCTGGCGTCGAGTTCATCCCCGAGAATGGCGGCGGGCCTGGAGTTCGGCTCGCCCGCCGATCTGACGACAAATGAATTCACCCGCCATGAACGGTCCTACGCTGCCGCTGACCGGTTTGTCATCTGTTCGCGGCAAGTCCGTCGTCGCGCATCGGGCGGCGTCCAATTCCATCTTCGTCTCAAGAAACCCGATCTACCCCGGCACTTATCAAAGACGCATTCATTAACCTTCGAGTCTGTGCCAAAGGCGCTCCCATTCCAGATCGAGGAATCGAGGAACGAGGAAGCGACTCGTTGCTGCTTCCTCTCGGTGGCGGTATCTCCGATACCTTTGGCAGAAACGGCGTAAGCCGGGATCAAATCGTTGCCGTATTCGAAGGTAGGTCTGAGGTGTATTTGTTCTCGGTCGTTCGATACCATGACATCTTCAAACAAGAGCGCACCAAGATCGCATGCGGCCGGGTAATTGTCACAACACACGCTGATGATGTTGAAAAAGCGGAGGGCGGATACGCGACCGCCCCTCCAAACGCTATATTCCGGCGGACTGTAAAACTGAACCAGCTATCAACGCCATAGCAGTCACTGAAGCCGTCAATGAGGCTCTGCACCACCTCGTTGCCTGTTGGTGCTTTTGCTGCGCAAGGCCGGACCTTTACTCCGCGCTCAGCGCGATTGTTTAAGGCGATGAGGTTTTTTACCCGGGCCTGGCAATCGGGCTGCTCGTTGCGATAGCGAAGTCCAATTTCCATGATGCGGACGGTCCCTGGCAAGAAGACTAACTCGCTGAAGATATCATCCATTCGATATCGCCCCAGCCGAGCGGCATGTGCAGGTCGCCTATCCCTAGCGCTGCATCCTCCTGCGGGAGATAGTTCTGTGGAAGCCCTGCGGGCGCCCGAAGGAGTCATGGACGTGCAGGTGCCCTGCCACTGGCGCCATGGCCCGCAGTTGCTCGCGGAAGTTCAGGCCACGATGGGTGGATTCAATGTAGGCGTGGCTGAAATCGATGAGCGCCACCAGGTTGGGATGGCCGACCGCCTTCACCGTCTGCGCCACCTCTGCCGGGAGTGACCCGGTTCCATGGCGAAGAGGTTCTCGAAGGCGATGCGCACACCATAGGGCTTGCTGAACTCGGCAAGCTCAAAACAACGCTTCGCGTTCGCGTTCCTCGGCACCGGCTCGTTCGAGAACCTGGTCGGCGCGAAAATGCCCGCTATGCTGGACAAGCACGCGCGCATCGATCCGGTCGCAGAGTTGGACCAGAGCCTTGGCGGCATCAATCTGGTAGCGGCAGACCGCCGGATCCATGAGGTTCGATGAGACGACGCCGTGAACCGTATAGCGGAAATCGAATTGGCTGGTCAGTGCGACAAGCCTGTCGCCCCTCTCAGCGATGACAGGGCCACCCGCTATGAGGTCGAGGTCGTCAGTCCCAGTTCGACGGCTTCGACGCCCATCTCGCCAAAGCTGCGAAGGTCCGCTGCAAGGCTTTCCAACCTGCCATTGGCAGAGATTGAATTGAAGCCGGCTGCAACGATGTTGCCCATATGCATTTCCCAGGACGGCCCATAAGAGTCCAGCCGGAAATTTCGGGCGGTCCGGATCACCCCAGGTGAGATGGCGTCTGCAGGATCACCGCTGCTGTCAGTCGGCGTACATCAAGTCATAGTGGCCCGCAATAACTTCGAGAACCATAAACCGGACTGCTGGGGCCGGAGGAAGCTGTTGTATTTCCGCACTGGTGCGATCCGATACTTTACATATTATGTGACTTTCAATTGGGGGCCATAGCAGATGAAAGAAGAGAACGACGTTCAGAAGTTGGTGCGCACGCTGCGTGCTCGAGCACCCGACGACGCGGCTGAATTGCTTGCTCGAGAGTCTCCCGAGTTCATCCGGGACACACTAAAATTGTTGCCGGATGGGCACGCCCGCAAGGTGGCGGAGCATTTGCCAGCGCATATGAGGCCTATCAAGCCTGATACCGATGGCAAGGATTTCGTGATCCCCGATTCGCTCATCGAACTGATGGACCCGATTCCCGCCAGCGTTCCTGTCGCGACGACGGTAGCCGCCGCAGTGGAGGCGGTCAGACGCGCCCAGGTGCCGACCGAGCTCACTTATCTCTACGTCTCGGACGGAGGCGATAAATTGGTTGGCCTGGTGGTCCTGCGCGATCTGATGCTGAGCGAACCGGACGCGATGGTCGATCAGATCATGCTGCCAAAGCCGTTCGCTCTTAACGTCGGTCTCTCTTTGAGCGACGCCTGCAAGGCGGCGGTACGCCGTCACTACCCTGTCTATCCCGTGGTGGACGCGGACAACCGGCTGCTCGGGCAGGTTCGCGGCTGGCGGCTGTTCGAGCAGCAAATCATCGAGATTTCTGCCCAGTCTGGCCAGATGGTGGGTGTCCAGAAGGAGGAGCGTTCTTTTACGCCGCTGTTTTCAGCCTTCTTGAAGCGTCATCCGTGGCTGCAGCTGAACCTGCTGACGGCCTTCATGGCCGCTTTCGTGGTCAGTTCATTCACAGGCACGATCGAGAAGATCGTCGCCTTGGCAGCGTTCCTCCCGGTCTTGGCCGGGCAGAGCGGAAATACCGGCTGCCAGGCACTGGCGATGACGCTGCGTGGCCTTGCCCTGGGGGATGTGGACAAACGACCGAAGCTGCACCTGGTGATGCGGGAGGGCGCGCTCGGGATCGCCAACGGCGTGCTCGTCGGCCTTGTTGCAGCTGCGGCGATGTGGTTCTACGCCTCGCGGCAACCGGAGTCGGCGGCCCAGGCGCCCATGCTGGCACTTGTGATCCTGCTCGCCATGTCCGGATCGTGCCTCATGTCCGGAATCTCCGGCGTGCTGATCCCGTTGGGCCTGCGCCGGGTCGGCGCCGATCCGGCCGTCGCTTCGGCGATCTTCCTCACCACCGTGACCGATATTGTAGGCATGGGCCTGATGCTGGGGCTGGCCACCATGCTCGTGCTGTAGCAAGACGCGTCCGGTGACGCATCCCTGGGAGTCGGGGGCGGTAAGCTGACCTCGTCGCGTTCAACGAAATAGCGAGAGCCGTGCCGCATCGCGTACGCGTCGTCAGAAGTACCTCGCGGCAGCTCTCCGATCGCTTGCGCACTGCCACGGAAGACCTTTGGATGAGCCGTGGGTGAACTTGATGGCTCATTTAGTGACCAGATACGCGCAGAATCGCGCAAACAATATTAATCTTGTCGGGCGTGCGATCAACGACTGCTGATGATTTGAGTTAGTTGCCGCCGGTGCCGAATACTTCAATTGTTACAGCAACGCTGAGAAGACGTCTTGACAACCGGCGTAGCCGAAATACGAATAACCCCGATGGTTTGTTGCGCAGCTGCAACAGCTGCTGAGACTCGCATGGTCTGGCGACCGTTCAGTCGCCTTTTTCTTGTGGTCGTGCTAAGTCCTTCGCACTAGTCGGGTTTGGGGTGGGTTCTCGGCATGCAATCTTCGTTTCGAACGATCTTCGGCTTCGCCGCAGCGCTGCTTTGTACCGGCGTATTGCCGGCCGGCGCACAAGGTCTTTTTACGGCCTATGACGATGCGTTTTCGGCCCGCATCGCCAGTCCGGCCGACAACGGAACCCTCGCCCAGTTCGTCACGGTTGCCGTCAACGCAGGGCAATACGATCAGGCGATCTCCTCAATCGAGCAGTATCTGATCAAATATCCCCGCGATGCGCGCGCCCGGCTTGCGGCCAGCCGGCTGTACTACCACGTCGGCTCTTATGAATTGGCCCGGCGGCAGGTGCAGTATGGCATCGAAGTCGGCGGCCTGACCGCAAGTGAGCAGCAGGAAGCCGTTCGCCTGCTCGCCCGCATCGAGCGCGCGTTGCGTGGCGTCACCTGGGAACTCGCCCTGACCGGTGGCGTGTTCAGCGCATTTACCGATTTTGAGCCGGGCGGGGCGCAGGACGACGACAGCTTCGTCTCGCCTTATGGGCGGGCGGAAGGCTTTGTCCGGTGGGACCTCGGCACGCCAAGTGCTGACGCTCTCGTCCTTTCAGGGTCGTTGACGGCGACACAGCGCTTTTTCACGGAAGACCTGTCGGTTCCAGGTAGCAAGGAGACCTTCATCCACGGCAACGCCGCGATCACCTGGGACAAGGGCTTGCCCAACAGTGGGATCGATTCGCTGCGCCTGCTGCTTTCGGCGTTTATCGTTACAGATCGTTTCGACAGCGATATCCACGAAACCGGCATCGGCCTCAGTGGACGCTTTCTCGTGCGCCCGACGGTCGAGACGACGCTTTTCGCCGGCGGCGGCTACATCGATCTAAGCGCCTCGCAAGGCATTTTCGCCGATAGCAGGGTTTTCTATGAGGCAGGCGGCAGCTACCGCTTCCGCAATGGCCAGGCGCTCGGACTGCGCTTTGTCGGCTCGAATGACTTCGCCTCCGGATCTGGCGAAATCGGCCGCAGCTACACGGGCGAGGTCCGCTATGGCGGCCTGTTGATGAACGTGCCGGATCTTTTCGCATGGTCGCACCAGGTCGCCTTTTCGGCCGGCCACAGCGACACTCCCGATCTGTCCGTCGGCATCGGCACAAATATCCAGAGCGACTTCTGGCGCATTGCCTCGGAAAGCGATTTTCAGCTGACGGAGGCGCAGAAGATCAGCGTCGATCTCGCCTATCGCGAAACCAACTTCGACATCGCCAACCGCGACCGAAAATCGTTCGAAATGCTCATGAGCTATACGTTGACGCTCAATTGAAAGAGGCCGCGATGAGGACCCCGTACCGTCAGATCGCCATTTTTATCGCCTGCCTTGCCTTCGCGGCACCATCCGCCGCTGAGACGGTCGGGTCGATGACGGCCTATCAGACCAACATCGTCCGCAACAACGGCGGGACAATGAACGTTGGTGCCGGCGTCGAACTCGGCGACCAGCTGCGCAGCAATCCCACCGGTCTTGGAATGCTGGTGTTCCGGGATGAATCGAGCGCCAAGATTGGTCCGAACACCAGCCTGACGATCGATGAATTCGTCTACAATCCGGGCTCCGGATCGGGAAAGATCGACATCGGGATGAACAGCGGCCTGGCCCGTTTTTATGGCGGCCAGGTTTCGAAAGGGGGCGTCATGCAGGTTGCGACCCCGCACATGGTACTCGGGGCGAGAGGCGGCATCATCGAAGTGCTGGTGGCAGCCGGCCAGACCGTCGGCATACTGCGCGCCGGCCGCATGACCTGTACGATCAATGGCAAACGGCTGGTCATCACAAACCCGGGCTACGCCTGCACATCGGAAGATGGCAAGCTGCTGACCGGCTACGGCGGAATCGACACCTTCCCGATATTGGACAGCATCGACCGGATAGCCGGCACCGGCCTGCCAGGCGCACCGGGTCCTGGATTGGACGTAAGCGCGATTTGTGCGTCGGCACTCGGCGGCTCGCTCAAGGTCTGCGAGTCCACGGACGGCGCATTGCCAGGAGTGGTCATGGAGTTCCCCGACAGCCTAACACCACCTGTGGGCGGGGGCGTGGATAAGGGCGAGTGTGAGGGTGAGGGTTGCTGCTACTACTGCAATTAGGCCTGGCCGCACGACATGAGCCTCTTGGTCGGTTGGCGCTGGGCTGATTGGCGGCAAGCTGGCAGGCGCAAAATATCCGGTCTTGCGGTCGTGCTCCTGCTGCTCGCTTGTCATTTGGCTTTTGACGGGCCGTTGTCGCGCCTGCGTGAGCGGACGTACGACTTCTACCAGTTTCTCGCCCCACGCCAGGCGACGAGCAATCCTGTCGTGATCGTCTCGATAGACGACGCCAGCCTCAAGGCACATGGGCGATGGCCCTGGAACCGTGGCCTCTTGGCCGACCTGGTCGATCGCATCACCGAATCCGGCGCGGCGGTGGTCGGACTTGCGCTGGTACTCCCCGAGGCCGACACCTCGCCTGAGGGCATCGCCGGAGACAAGCGCCTGGCAGCGGCGCTGGCCAAAAATCGAACGGCGCTTGCCGTCAGCCTGGGCAATGAGGCGACGGTTTCAGAAGCAGAACCCAAAGCCGGCTGGTCGATCGTCGGGCAGGTACCCGACACACTTCCCGGCTTCACCGGCCTGACCGGCTCACTTGCGGAATTCTCGAACGCTGCCGCAGGCCTCGGCGTAATTCGCACCTTGCCCGATCCCGACGGCGTACTGCGCCATGTGCCGCTGCTGTGGCTTCGCAACACCGCTCAAGGCGTGCAGCTGTGGCCGTCCTTCGCACTCGAGCTCCTGCGCCTTTACGCCGGACAGGACGGTTACATAGCCCGGATGAATGCCGCCGGGTTCGACGCACTCAGGATGGCCGGCGCCATCGTGCCGCTCGAGCCGGAGGGGAGCATCCGCCTCTGGGAAACCGCCACCGATACGCCGCGCATATCTGCCAGCACCATCCTTTCGGGCGACAGTGATCCGCGGCTGCGGGAGGCCATCGCCATTGTCGATCTGTCGGCCGTGGGACTGACGCAGTATCTGCCCACCCCGACGCGTCCAGCGCGACCAGGCGCGGACATCCACGCCGATGCAATCGCCCAGTTGCTGGCCGGGCGCTACCTTGCAGAGCCAACGCATGCGCGCACGGTGGAGCGGCTCTGGTTTGTCCTTAGTGCCGTCGTTTTCATCGGGCTTTCCGGAGTGCTCGCCGGGCGTGTCGTGCTTGGTGCCCTCGCCCTGGCGCTGCTGGCCGTCACGCCCTTCGTCTTCGGCGCTCTCGAATACAGCCTGCAGGGTGCACTCTATGACCCGCTGCAGCCGGCGCTGGCGACGATCCTGGTAGCCGGCTTCGAAGGCTATGTCCTCTACAGGCGCAGCGAGCAGCGCCGGTCCACCCTGGCACGGCAGTTCTCCCAATATCTGTCGCCCTCCGTGGTGCAGCGCCTCGCAAGCTCGGACACCGAAGCGATCCTGTCCGGCGAGAAGCGCGAGATCACAATTCTGCTCAGCGACATACGCGGCTTCACGACGATGAGCGAACAGCTCGATACCCAGGAAATCGCCAAGGTGGTCAACCACTTCCTCGGCATTGCGACCGATGAGATCCTCAAGCGCGACGGCACCATCGACAAGTTCATGGGCGATGCGGTGCTCGCCTTCTGGAACGCGCCGCTTGATCAGCCGGACCATCGCGAGCGCGCGCTCGACGCGGGGCTTGCCCTGATCGAACGGGTGAAGCGTGAAGACGCCGCCTTCAGCGCGGACGGCCACCCCTCCATCGCAATCGGCGTCGCCATCGAGACGGGCATTTGCTCGGTAGGCAATTTCGGCTCCGAACGGCGCTTCGATTACACCGCGATCGGCTCGCCAGTGAACCGCACGGCACGGCTCGAGTCGACGACCAAGAAGCTGGGCATTCCCCTGGTGCTTGGTCCCGGCTTTGCGGAAGGAGCATCGATGCCGGTCGTCCAGGCGGGCGCATTTGAGCTCCAGGGTTTCAAGGGCGAGGTGCCGGTTTTCACCGTTCCGGAGATGCAAGCCACTCATCAACGGATGAGCCACGAAGCAGGGAGCCAACGTGGTGAGCAATCTGGCGCCCCTGCCATGGTGGTTGGTTCGCCGCTGTCCGTGCAAATGGCCCCCCCTGATGTTGCACCCCGGACCCGAAGCACACGCTGACCGGATCAAGCGGATCGCGGGGTGCCGACCTGCATTGTGAACTGATGACCGCTTGGGGGGCCCAGCGGTTTGCGTGCCCTCCCCGGTTGTCATTCGCCGCGCATGGTCGCCTGGAAGGTCGGCAGATGCTTCTTCTGAGCCTCGAGCATTTTCTCGCGATAGACCCCATAGATGACGTCGGTGTCGTGCAGTGTGACGCCGGCAATTGTCGGCGAGGCGAAAACCGGCAGCTCGATACCGCGTTTCGAAAGCGCCTCGGCGGTGCGGGCGATCAGCTCATGCGCCAGGATCATGGCAAGCACGGTCGACGAACCGGAGACCGGCCGGCTCCAGCCCTCGACCGGCACGATGGCATCCTCGATCGGCGAGCAGGTGTCGATGACAAGGTCGGCGGCATCGGCAAGCCGTTTGCCGGAAGAGTGCGTCGCCGGCTTGTCGAGATTGTTCTTGCTAGTTATCGCGACGACGAAGATGCCGCGTTTTTTCGCGTAGAGTGCCGTATCGATGCCCGACGAATTGCGGCCGCTGTGGCCGAAGATGATAATCGAATCGCCTTTGTTCAGCGGCTGGTGGTCGAGGAATTTCTCGGCGTATTTCTCGGTCCGTTCCAGCCACAGAAGTTCGCGCACGCCACCGGCGCCGAGCACGTTGTGCCACATGACGCGCGGGTCGGTCAGCGGATTGAAGCCGACATAGCTGCCGTAGCGCGGAAACACTTCCTGGACCGGCAACACCGAATGGCCCGAACCGTAGAGATGAACCAGCCCACCGCTCTCGAGCGTGTCGGCAAAGCGGCTGGCCGCCTCGCCAAAGGCTTCGGCATTGGCTTTCGAGGCCTGTTCGATGAGAGCGGCAAGGCGAGGTATGTAGAGATCGGACACGTCGGTACTCCTGTTATGTAAGTCGGCTTGGGTAATGGCTCAGCTTCGTGCGTTTGGCGGGGCGCGGCCGGCGCGCAGCGTCGAGCGGATTTCATAGCGGTCGCCACGCATGATCGAGACGGTGAATTCGAACGGGCCGCGCTCGTCGGTGGTGATGCGCTCGACCACGAAAGCGGGACTCCCCGTGGGCAGATCGAGCAACTCGGCATCCGCCGCCCCGACCGCGCCAACACGGTAGTTTTCGCGCGCTGCGGCCGGCACGATGCCGTAATGGCGTTCCAGCGCTTCGTAGAGCGAGCCCTGCAGCAGCCCGGCATCGAGAAAGCCGGGCACGCGCGCAGCCGATAGCTGTGCCGTCTGGATGCCGATCGGCTCGTTGTTGCCGAGCCTGAGCCGCCGGATGCGCACCACCGGATCACCCTCCTCGATCTCCAGCGCTCCGGCCGCGGCGGCATTGGCGGTGGTCAGGCTGCAGTCGAGTAAGCGCGAGCCGGCGACCACGCCCATATTGCCCATTTCCTGGGTGAAGCTGGTCAGTTCGCGGGTGCCGGCGACCAGGGTCGTGGAGCGCACGAAGGTGCCACGGCCATGTTCGCGCCTGAGCAGCCCGTGCTCCTCAAGATTGCGCAAGGCGTGGCGTAGCGTGATACGGCTCACCCCGAACAAGGCGCACAATCTGTCTTCGGCCGGAATCTGGTCACCGGTCGCCCACTCGCCGCTCTTGACGATGGCGCGGATCGCTCCCTCCACCTGATACCAGAGCGGCTCGGGCCTTCTGCGGTCCGGTTGCTGAAAGCTCGGCTCGCTCATCTTATCTGCCTCCACTGTGCTCCGGCGAGACCAGCCAGCGAGGCGCCGACGAGACCGGCGCGGGAGCCGAATTCGCCGGACCGCAGAACGACATCGCGCAGATGCGGCGGCAGCTGACGCTTCAAAGCCGAAAGCAGCGGCGGCCCTATCACGTTCAGCGCATCGGCAAGACCGCCGGAAATCAGGATCGCCTGCGGATCGAGCAGCGCGACCGCACCCGCAAGGGCAGTGCCCAGCCGGCGCGCCGGCAGCTCCACGGCGTCAAGTGCGGCCGTGTTGCCAGCCCGCGCGGCCTCGACCAACCTGCCGCCATCGGCCAGCCCGATCTGGCGCGCCGCGGCGTCGAACGCTCGCCCAGAGGCGAAGCGCTCCAGCCAGCCGCTGCGGTCCTCGCCTTCATCCTCGATGTCGGCGCAGGCCCAGCCGAATGAGCAGGCGCCGCCACGTGCGCCGGCAACGATGCGGTCATTGGCCAGAACGGCGGAGCCCATACCGGTGCCGATCGCCAGCAGGATGGCATCGGAGAGGCCCTTTGCGGCACCTTCGACCACCTCGGCCAGCATGGCGACCTGCGCGTCATTGCCAACGGCAACGCGCAGACGAGGAAACAAGGCCGCGATGTCGATGCCGTCGAGATAGGGCAGGTTCGGGATCCAGCGGCAGACCGAGCCCTCGACAAGTCCGGGCACCGCAAGCCCGAGGGCGTCGACCGGACCGGCCTCGGCTCGCAACGCACCGATACGGGCGACGAAGGCATCAAGGCTTGCCGGCGCAGGCTCGCGGCCCAGCATCTCCAGCCAACGAACATCGCCGGTATGGATAGCGGCGCGCAAATTGGTGCCGCCAAGATCAATGGCGAGAACGCGTGTCATGGAGAGCGGCTGCGACTGGCAGCCGCCCGGTCATCGGAACGCCAGCTCCTCAAGGTGTCGGCGACTCTGTTCGGCAGTGCGGTACATGCCCCGGTGCACGCGGCGGCAAAGCCGCCGAGCAGACTGAGCGCGTCGTGTCGATGAATCGAAAACATGCTCAGTCTCCCGCTCTTGTCGACAGCCGCATCCCTGTGGCTTAATGTCATTATAATGACATGACTTCCATCGCAACAGCCTCGCCGCATGTTTGGGCCTGGCCGGCACGGAGAAACAGCTTGAGCCATTTCACATAATTGACTGTTTTCAAAATGCGATCACGCACTTATAGATCGAACTAAGAAATCGCCGCAGCGCCGGCAGGAACTCTCCAGGAAGATAGCGCTTGCATCATTGCTTCAGGTTGTCATAACGTCATTGATATCGCTGTGCGGCTACGCGGAGGATCCGGATGTCTTTGGCTTGGATTTCGAAACTGGCACTGGCTGCAGGGTTGTTGACATCGCCCACCGTCGGCTGGGCTCAGTCGGTCAACATCTCCTATCTGACCCACTGGTCGCCGGAGACGGTGGCGTTGCTTGACGCCGCGGCCAAGGACTACGCCAAGACCAATCCGGATGTGACCGTCACCGTCCGCGCCGTTCCCTTCGGCGACCTCCTGACGACACTGCGTTCCCAAGGCGGCAGTTCCGATGGGCCGACGATCAGCGGCATCTACGATTTGTGGCTGCCCGAACTGGCGCGAGACAAGCTGGTCGCGCCAGCCCCCGACACGGTTGCCGGCGAGGTCAAAAGTGCGTGGCCGGCCGGTGTCGTCAGCGCAGCCTCCGTTGGTGGCACGCTCTACGGCATTCCAAACGAGATCGACGTCTATGCGCTGAACTACAATAAGGAGCTGTTCAAGCAGGCAGGCATTACGGCGGCACCGAAGACCTGGTCCGAATTGAAGGATGCGGTCCAGAAGCTGACCAGGAAAGACGCCGGCCAGCAAGGTTTCGGCATGATCAACTCCTGGGCGGCGGGCGTCGTCCATCCCTTCGCCTCGCTGCTGGTCTCCAATGGCGGCGACTTGGTCAAGGACGGCAAGCCGGTGCTCGACAGTGCTCAAGCCGGCGAGACTTTCCAGCTCTACGAGGACCTGATCAAGTCCGGCGCCAGCGATCCGGCGATGGCCACCGCCGACGCCAACACCACCGGTCCCTTCCTTGACAATTTCGTCTCCGGCAAGACCGGCATGATCATCATGGCCAACTGGTGGGAAAGCGCGTTGAAGACCGGCATGGGCGACAAGTTCTCCAACATCGCTACCGCACCGATCCCGGTCGGTCCGAGCGGCGACAAGCCGCATTCGATCTCCTATTCGTGGATGACCGTCGTCAACGCCAATGCCGGTGAGGCCGAGCAAAAAGCGGCATGGGATTTCCTGGCATGGCTGAACAATCCAAAGTCCGGCAAGAACGGCGCCTCGGCCATGTCGGATATTCTGATGTCGATGGGCATCCTGCCGTCGCGTGCCTCCGATATCGAAGCCCGTAAGGACAAGCTCGGCTCCGAGTTCCTGTCCGGCTATGTCAGCGTGCTTGCCGACGCCAAGCCCTTCCCTGTCGTGCCGGGTGGCCAGGAGTTCAGCGAGTCGTTGCAGCAAACGCTCGAAGCGTTGCAGTATGGGCAGCTCTCGGCGAAGGATGCGCAGGCGAACGCGCAGGCCGATGCCGTTTCGATCCTGGAGCGTGCCGCCAAATAGTGAAGGCGCTGTTTCGAGAGCTCGGCGCTTTGGAAGCAGAGCGATGATCAAGACCTATCGTGCCTCGGCGGGCATCATGCTGGCGCCCGCGGTGACATTGATCGGCGTTTTCATCCTGCTGCCGATGCTGCTCACCATCTGGCTGTCGTTCCAGGACTGGTCGACGCAGACGCCTTTTTCCAATGCGAGCTTCATCGGCTTCGACAATTTTCGCGAAATATTCGGCCCGACCTCGGTCGGGCGGGATTTCAAGAGAGCGCTGCTCAACACCGCGATCTACACCGCGCTGTCGGTGGTCCTCATCCTGCCGCTCTCGCTAGCATTCGGCCTGATGGTCTACCAGCGTGATGTCGCAGGCGGCACGGCACTCAGGACAGTGTTGTTTTCCACCTACATGGTGCCAATGATCGCCGTGACGCTGGTCTGGTCGAAGCTCTATTCGCCGAGCGAAGGGCCGCTCAACCAGATGCTCGGTTTGATCGGCATCGGCGCGCAACCATGGCTATCCTCGCCAAGCTCGGCGCTGATCTCGATCGTGGTCCTCAACGTCTGGCAGCAGATCGGCTATTTTACGGTGCTGGCGGTTGCCGGGCTGACCCAGATCCCGGGCAGCCTTTACGAGGCGGCGACGCTGGACGGCGCCAACCGGCGCGAACAGTTCCGCTTCATCACCTTGCCGCTGCTGCGGCGCACGCTCCTGTTCAGCGCCGTAATCGCCATCATCAACGCCGTGCAAGTATTCGAGCCGGTTGCGCTGATCACCCAAGGCGGGCCGGTCGGCTCGACTAACGTGCTGACCTACCATATCCGCCGTGTCGGCATCGAGCGCGCGCAAGGCGGATTGGGCTCGGCCATGGCAGTGATGCTGATGCTGGCGCTGATCGTCGTCGTGTGCGCGCTGTTCGCCTATGCCGACCGGAAGGACGCGGAATGAGCGCGCCCGGCCGCTCGGGATGGTCGAGCCGGTTGGCGCGCAAACGCCCGGCGGGCCGCAGGGCGCTGCTCGCGACGGTGATGCTGCTGGTTGCCGTGGCCTCCGCCTTCCCGCTGTTGTGGATGGTGCTCTCCAGCCTGAAAACCCCGGCCGAAACCATGCAGGTGCCGCCGGTGTGGATACCGCGCACGCCGAGCCTCGAAGCCTACGAGAAAGTGTCCGGCGTGATCAATGTCGGCCGCTCGATGTGGAATTCGCTGGTGATCGCCACCATCACCACCGCCGGCATTCTTGTGACCAGCATGATGGCTGGCTATGCCTTCGCCAAGCACCACTTTCCCGGCCGCTCGCTGCTGTTTTCGGTGCTGATCGCCACCATGTTCCTGCCGCCGATCGTCACGCTGATTCCGCTTTATCGTCTCGTCGGATCGATCGGCCTGAATGCCGGCCTTGCCGGCATCATCGTGCCCAACCTCGCCAATGCGTTCGGTATTTTTCTGATGCGCCAGTTCATCGCCGGCGTGCCGGACGATTTGATCGACGCCGCGCGGATGGATGGGGCGTCGGAACTTCTGATCCTGTTCAAGATCGTCGCGCCGAGCGTGGCGCCCGCGATCGCGGCACTGGCGCTGTTTGCCTTCGTCTATCATTGGAACAGCTATCTGTGGCCGCTGACAGTTTTGCAGGGCAATGCAGAGGATTATCCGATCGTCATTAGCCTCAGCCGCCTGCTCAGCTACAACAGAGGCGCCCTCAATACAGGACTGGTCATGGCCGGCGCCACGCTCGCCGTGCTGCCGCCATTGGTGCTATTCGCCTTCCTGCAGCGCTTCTTCGTGGATTCGATCGTCGGCTCGGCAGTCAAGGGGTAGCGTCCGCGGCACGGCCGGCATTCGCCTGGCTGTCATCGGGACGCGCTGGTGCGCAGAACGGAGCTAGGCAGATAGCCGCGTTCTGAAAGCTATCAGTTCATCAGCGAACCTGGACGCGAATACCCCCACCGCCTCAGCTACAGCCAGAGCCTCAGAAGGGTCTTGATGATGTTATGGGGCTATACTCGGCTTTCCACCCTGCCCGGGAACGCAGTTTATTGTCGGTCTAATGCGTGTGACTGCAGCCGAACTTAAGTCGGACGCATTGTTGCGGCCGCCGTTAAGGAATGTGGATGAGCCAGGCGAATTGTGGTCGGCCCGAACCGATGGCGCCGGCGCGATATGCAGGTCCATAGCTCCTGATTGGCCCGCGTGGGCCGCCGCTCGACGCCGCTACGGCCTCTCACGTTCAGCTTTTGCATATACTGGTTTTTCTTGGAGGCAGAGGAACACAATGCCGCAATGGTGGTTCGGTGCCGGCAGCGGTCCTCACTCACTGCTGGCAGATTGAAGGGCCCGATCGGCACGCGTTTTCGAGAGGCGCGGGCCATCGAGGCAAGCAAAAGCGGCAGGGCAAAGCGTGGGCACCCGACGGATCGACAAGGAAAGATATGAGCGCACCACAATCGCAGCTCGCACCTTGACCGACTCCGAGCGGCTTGCACGCCAGGCGAAAACTGCGCGATTGCGCGAGCAGCGACTGACCGCTGAAACATCGCCGTCGAAGCCGATTGCTGCGGACGCGGAAACCAAGCTGCCCCGGAAGAAGAAGGGCAAACCAATTCAGGCCGGCTAACGACTAGCGCGTCCGGCGCTCATCGCGTGTGACGCGTCCTCACGGCCGGTCTGCCCACCCGCTCCCAGCCCGCTGCCGTCTTGTCAGGACATTCCGCGCGGCTGATGGCCTCCGGGCCGATCGCGCCAAATTCATGGTTTACCTAGCCAGTGGCGGCCTCGCGGGGCTGGCCGGCGTCATTCTTGCCGCCCAGTTTGGTGCCGGGCAGCCCATAAGGGGTTGGCTGGCAGCTGTTTGCCATCGCCGCGGTTATTGTGGCGCCACAGTGCTGACCGGCGGCTCCGGCTCGGTGATCACGACGTTAGCCGGGGTGCTGCTGCTCGGTATCCTGTTCAATGTTCTGAACTTCGAGAACGGCCTGGGCTGGATTTCCCTCTCAGCCTATTGGCAGAGCGTCATCCGCGTTTTTTTCTGCTGGCGGCTGTGCTCCTACAGGCGCGACTTGCCGGCCGACGCGTCTCCGCGTGACCTGCGTTTTGCGTCGAAAGGGGCGCACCGCCCGTGTCGTGATCTGCGCCACAAGAGCTGTCCCCGCGCCCGCGGCCTCCCGGAGGGGGCGAGGGTCGATCGGTGCGCACCGATCTGCAGCCATGCATTGGGAGGGAGACATTGCTGCGGCCGCCGAACCTTGATTGTGACTTCGTGTTCCAGAACTAACGGAAGCGGACGGAACAGCAATGCGATCAGTTCGCCAGGCCCGCAGCTCTAAGGACCGCTTTCGCGGTATCGGACGCGGTCGAAGTTTTGCTGAAGGATTGGCCGAAGCCTCGCTGCGACTCGCGGCTTGCTGCAAATCGAGGCGTGCCTTGCCAACCTGCGCTGCAAAAAGCCACCAAGAATAGCGCGTAAGGCGTCCATTACCGCAGCCAAGGACGCCAACATTGCGCGGCGAACAATTTCAGACCTGTAGCCAAACATCCTTGTTGCGGTGTGGCTTCAATGCGTACCGAAGGTGTAGCCGCGTGCATGTAACCAAATTGCCGGCTCGGCGTTTCCTTCAACGCCGTTGCAACGGTCCCGCGCACCAACGCAAGCTTACCGAACACGAATTGGCGAGGCGATAGCTTCTTCCACGAGCATAGACTGGCAAATTCATGAGTGGCAATTTTCTGGTGATCCAACCTGAGGAAGGCATTGCCGTGCTCAAGGGGCTTGCCTCCTCGGCGCGGATCTCGATGCTGAAACTGCTGCATGAGAAAGGGCCGATGAATGTCAACGAAATCGCCGCCGTGCTGTCGCTGCCGCAATCGACCGTCTCGACCAACATCCAGGTGCTGGAGGATGCGGGGCTGATCCGCACCGAGAACCGGAAGGCGAAGAAAGGCAATCAGAAAATCTGTTATCCGACCGCCGAAGAAGTGCTCGTCGTGTTCAAGGGCGAATATCGTGCGGTCAAGAACGACGCGATGGAAGTGTCGATGCCGATCGGGCTTTATACCGGCTTCGAGGTTACCGCGCCCTGCGGCCTTTGTTCGCCGGACGGCATCATTGGTCTGCTCGATGTTCCCAACACTTTCCTCGATCCGGCCCGCATGAAAGCCGGGCTGCTGTGGTTCACGCGCGGCTTTGTCGAATACCAGTTCCCCAACAATGCCAAGCTCGCCAATGCCGAGATCACCGAACTCGAAGTGGCGATTGAGCTGTCCTCGGAGGTGCCGGGCACCAGCGCCGATTGGCCCTCTGACATCACGCTGACGATCAATGGCGTCGATGTCGGCACCTGGACGTCGCCGGGCGATTTCGGCGACAAGCGCGGCGTCTTTACGCCCTCATGGTGGAAGCTCAAGGGCTCGCAATACGGCAAGCTCAAGAACTGGCGAATTGTCAATGAAGGCACCTATATCGACGGGGTCAGGATTTCCGAAACCGGCCTCGCCGCACTTGACCTGAAGAACCATCATTCAATCCGTCTCCGTATCGGCGTCAAGGACGACGCCAAGCGCCCCGGCGGCATCAACATTTTCGGCAAGGGCTTTGGAAATTACGATCAGGACATCCTGCTCAGGATCAAAACCGGTTGATATCATCGACCCCGGTTAGAAAAATAGTGACCCAATTTCAGCTGCTTCCTTTCATTGAGCCAACTCGACATCCAATTGTCAGACTTGCGGCTATCTTGTCACCGGCGCTGAGAAACCGATTGGCACGACTGGTCTCACCGAGGAGTTCGACGAGAGAATTTAAATATATTATCTGACGCGACCAACTTACCTTTTTTACTCTCAACCTGCCTCGTCGCCGGCTTCGCCGACTGCCTACGTCATCAGCCTGGGACATCTAGCCCATCGGTTATCGCTGGACGACCATCGATCAGAAACGGCGACTGGCAGCACCATTGTGATGAGCGAGCTTAATCTGTGCCTTTCTTGGGTTTTTGTCGGCGTCCGTCGGGCAATGCGACCTGGACGAGGTGGGTAGCCCAGCGGCTACGATTGGATCACGTTCTCTAGGCAACTCTGGAAAGTATGAGCCGATCCAAGTCGCACTTGGCCAGACCATATCGCCAGCGGTGGTTCGTCGTCTCGCGTCTGCTCTGGTAGAACAAAGTCAATTGCCGGCCTTCGATCATTACGGTCGAATGGCCATTCTCTCCTGGCTCGCCAGGATCAAGGACGGGGCCGACAGAGACATAAGGACCCTCTACCCTATCGGCGATAGCAAAGAAAACGCGTTGACGGCTTCCACGGGGGCCGTCGGGGAGGAAGCAGGTAGCGTTGAGAAGCACGCGGCCATCCGGCAATTCAACCAGTTGCGCCCCTTCTATCCCCCACTCGTAATCGGGGTGCTCGCGCGCATTGTGATGCGGCACGTCGAGATGATCGAGTATCTTGCCGAGACGTTTCCATGGCCCGAACCAAGAATCGGATTGGCTGCGCGCCAGATAGACATCAGGCTGAGGCACCCTGGTGAATTTGGGCATGCCTGAATAGACGATATAGCGCTTGCCGCCGATGATTGCGGGGTGGGGATCGTAGATGCCGTCCTCATCGGTGTCGGGCAGCGACAATATCGCCGGATTGAGCACGACCCAATGAAAGCCGTCATTGGAGACCGCGTGCTCGCAACGTCCGCCGGACTTCATGAATTCGGTCTGGATAAACATGTGGAAGACGCCGCACTCATGAATGACGCCGGGCGCCGCAATGCCCGATCCGGTTACCGGCAAAACGATCGCCTCGTGCTCTATCCAGGGTCCATAAAGATCCGGCGCTGTGGCGTGGAGGATTTTCCAGCTCTCGGTTGTGACGGTGCCGCTGGAGCCGAAGACGTGCCAGAGCGTGCCATCGAACACCGGACAAGGGTCCTTCACATCATCCACCGCCTGCGGGTGAAACAATGGAAAGACGTTGGTTTCAAAGTCGATCTTCATTCCCAAGCATTCCCGCGATTGTTTCGCGGACCCCTTTGATTTGGACCGTCTGCGTGACTCAGCCGAATCGATTCGCAGCCCTCATTTATAACTCCGCCCATGAACGGTTGTTGAACGATTGAACGATTTCAACCGTTCTGTGGCAATGCGCCACATTTTGGGTGAGGTCACGCACGGCGCGGGGCTTCAGCTTCTGGAGCGGCCATCATGTCAGCCGGATGCAGGGTCGTTCGGCTTGACCTTCTCTCTTGAGCCATGGCCGGAATGGCGCGGACCGCTGGCCTTGCCCGAGACAGTTTGGAACTATGGAACAACTTACTGGGATGAAAGTTATAGAGATGGCTGCGAATTTCATCGAAGCTGCCTCGATTAACGTATGTTATCCGAGGCAATTTCTAATTGTAACGAAGGATTTCTATATGGAAATGGCGGTGGGCACCCCCCTAAAACCAGATACCACCGTACAGTCGTCAATTTTACTTTGCTTTTCCCACCTCCGATGGAATTTTGTATTCCAAAGACCGCAACAGATCCTGACGCTCGCCTCAAAACAGCAGCAGCTAATTTATTTCGAGGAGCCGATCTTCGACGAAAGGCGCCACGCTTCGATGCGGGTGAACGATGTTTCACCTACGATCAAAATTGTGACGCCGGTTATTCCAGTCGGCACGTCCGCGACCAAGGCGGATGCGCTCCAGCGCAGATTCGTCGACCAGATCGTCGCCTCTACGCCGCATGAACGGTTAACCGCGTGGTATTACACGCCCATGGCACTACGTTTCAGCGACCATCTCGCCTATGACGTCTGCGTCTACGACTGCATGGATGAACTCTCCGCGTTCAAGAACGCACCCGCAGAGTTGAATCAGCTGGAAAAGGCGCTGTTCCAACGTGCCGATGTCGTCTTCACGGGCGGGCAGAGCCTTTACGAGGCCAAGCGAAGCCTGCATCGTTCGATCTTTCCTTTCCCAAGCAGCATCGACGTTGCACATTTCCATCAGGCGAGAGAGCCGGGTGAGGACCCACTCGACCAGGCCAACATACCTCGCCCGAGAGTGGGGTATTTCGGGGTCATCGACGAGCGGCTCGACGTCGAATTGGTAGCGGAGACGGCTGCAGCAATGCCGGACGTGCAATTCGTCATGCTCGGCCCTGTGGTCAAGATCGATCCGGCGAGGCTGCCCACGGCAAGCAACCTGCATTGGCTGGGCGGCAAGTCCTATGCCGACCTGCCACGCTACCTCCGGCATTGGAGTGCCGGCTGGATGCCTTTCAAGCTCAATGAGGCGACACGCTACATCAGTCCGACAAAGACTCCTGAATTCCTGGCGGCAGGACTGCCGGTGGTTTCCACAGCGATCGTCGACGTCGTGCGCACCTACGGCGCCGAAGGCCTAGTCGACATTGTCGACGCCGAGGATATCGAAGCCAAGCTTCGATCCATCCTGGCGCGTCCCCGCGATTTCCTGGTGGAGAAAGCCGACGCCTACCTCGCCGACATGTCCTGGGAGAAGACCTGGAATGCGATGGCGGCCCACATCCAGCGCGCCCAGGCGATGAAGAGCGTCGTGCCGTTGCTGAGGGGAGCGTGAGCATGTTCGAGTGGCTGATCGTCGGCGCCGGCTTCGCCGGCAGCGTGCTGGCGGAACGCATCGCATCGCAACGACAAGAAAGCGTGTTAATCGTTGACAGACGAAATCACGTCGGCGGCAATGCGTATGACTGTTATGACGAGGCGGGGATCCTGATCCACCGCTATGGGCCGCACATATTCCACACCAATGCCCAATCGATCGTCGACTACCTGTCGCAGTTCACCGAATGGCGGTCTTACGAACACCGCGTGCTGTCGCTGGTCGACGGAAAGCTGCTGCCGATACCGATCAATCTAGACACCATAAACCGCCTTTACGGCCTTAAGCTGACATCCGAGCAGTTGCAGGAGTTCTTCGCTTCCCGGCGAGAGACGGTGGAAGAAGTCCGCACAGCCGAAGACGTCGTCGTGAGCACCGTGGGCAGGGAGCTCTACGAGAAATTCTTCCGCGGCTACACCAGGAAGCAGTGGGGTGTTGACCCTTCCCAGTTGAGCAAATCAGTCACAGCGCGGGTGCCAACGCGGACCGATCGGGATGATCGCTACTTTGGCGACACTTTCCAGAAAATTCCGGCAGGCGGGTATACGCGCATGTTCCAGCGCATGCTGGATAATCCCAAGATCAAGATCATGCTGCAGACCGACTATCGTGAGATTCGCGACAAGATTCCGTGCCAGCGGATGATCTACACCGGGCCAATCGACGAATTTTTCGATTGGAAGCTGGGTCGCTTGCCTTACCGCTCGCTGCGCTTTGAGCACGTGACGCTTGATTGCGAGGAGTTTCAGCCGGTCGCCGTCGTCAACTATCCGCAGACGGAAAACTACACCCGCATCACCGAGTACAAGCATCTGACCGGACAGAAGAGTCCGAAGACCAGCCTGACCTACGAATATCCCTCGGACATCGGAGATCCATATTACCCGGTGCCGCGGCCCGAAAACGAGGCGTTGTACAAGAGCTACGAAGCGTTGGCAGCGGCGTGCCCACAGGTCTGGTTCGTCGGACGTCTGGCGACATATCGCTATTACAATATGGATCAGGTCGTCGGGCAGGCTTTGGCGACGTTCGCGCGCATTCAAAAGAGCATGCCGGCAAACGGCATCGGGCAGATGCCGACGCAGCGCGAGGCGGCGGAGTGAACGATGCGCCGGGACTAAGCTGCGTTCGCGGCGACCATTAACATTTGAGATGGCGCAAAGATCAGCCGAAACTAATATGCCGTTGGAGGGGTCGTGCGTACGAGACGTTTCACAAAGCCGGTAGTCGTTCAACCCGGCCGGATCGATCGCGACAGGGTTGTTGTGTCGGCAACGGACGCGGCCGAGGTTCTGCTGAAGGATTGGCCGGGGCCGGCTTGCAAGTCGAGACTCGCAACAATCGAGGCGTGCCTTGCCGTCGTGCGCGGCGAAAAGTCGCCAAGGGTCGCACGCGAGGCGATCATCGCTGCGGCCAAGGAGGCGTCTATCTCGGCGGACAGATTTAGGCTTACCGCGTTGCCGATGCCAGTAAAGCGCGGCGCACTATCGGCGGGGCTATACCGCGCCTGCTGGCTCGTTTTCGAAGGCCTCGAACAATCGGCGCTGGCGTTCCAACTCGTCGGCAAGGGGCTTGTGAAGAGTGCGCGAACCGTCCGCATGAATGGTGGAGAACAAGCCTACTTCGGCGTGGCGCGAATTGTCCCAACCGGGGTAGGCCGTCACCGGGTACAGGCATATGCCCTGAATAGGTGCTCCGAGGCTCATCGCATCGCGCACTTCGTCGCAAACATAATGGAGCCAAGCCGGCCGTCCTGAGCCCTCGGCGCCGGTCTCGGCAATAAACATCGGCTTCTTGTAGCGCTCGTCGACCTCGGCCAGCATTTCCGAAAGCGCCCGGTATTCGTGGTGCCCCATCGGTATCGTTGGCCCATTCAAGTACCATTGGTTGTGCGGATAGAAGTTGAGGCCTATGACGTCGACAAGGTCCTCGCTGCCACCCAACTCCGGCTCCGCGCGCCCGACCAGCATGTCGTAAGCCTCGAACTGGCCCTGACGAGCATTTTCGGCGCGCCGCCGCTCGGCGCGAGTGCGGTCACGAGGAGCAATATGGATGAGCGGTTCAGCCCAGATGAACCTGCAACTGGGTTCGGCCTCCCGCATTGCTCTGATCCCGGCGATCGCTGCCCTGACAAGGTGGCGTTTGAACCATCCCCGCTTGTTCTGCCCGACGCGCGGGAAATAGCCGACCTCCACCGCCCATGCAAAGAACGAAATTTCGTTGATCGGACATACCAGGGGAGCCACTCCGGTGGCTAAGCGATGAACCCGAACAGCTTCCGCGGCGAAACGGACATAGGCCTCGACAAAGCCGAGGCCACCTTGGTCGACGTGGTCTGGCGAACCATAGTGGAAGATATCCCAGATAACCTGCACCCCGGCCGCTTGGGCTGCTTCGATCACCGACATCCAGCTCGACCAGTCAAACACTCCCGGCGCTGTTTCGATCAAGTGCCAGCGCAAGCCGTCGCGGATCGTGCGAAGCCCAAGCTCGGCACAGCGGCGATAGTCGCCGGATGCATGGGTGTCATGTGAGGTCGCACGGATCAGATCAAGGCGCACCCCGTCGGCACGACGATGCGAGGAACACTCGAAACCAGCCATGAAAAAGCTGTCGATGCCAGAAGGATCTGCCGCAGGCCGACGAGCCGGTTCCTCGTTCATACCGGCATCCTGTCGGCCAGGGATGGCGCAAGCACTTGCGTTCGGCGATCGCCCTTTGCCGGGTTCGGTCGCCTCTTCGATTTCGATTCGGCTGCCATCACGTCGACATGTTGGCGTTGCCGGGCGATCACCGCCATGATCTCCTCGCGCAACACGGAGACGAGATCGGGCTGGTTGCGGCTTCGACGCTCGTAAGCCAACAGCAGTTGCAAGCGTTCGCGCGCCACGGGCGCGCTGCCGCGGCGCTTGAAGATATCGAGCAGGTTCATGCTGCCCTCCTTCCCAACAGCCGGTCGAGGAGGCCCCTCCGCTCGAAAGGCAGAATGACCGGCAGGTCCTCGCCCTCGAGTCTTCTTGCCGCGTCGATATAGGCGCGTGCGGCGGGGTTGGTGTTTTCGCTGAGCGTAACCGGCGCGCCCACATTGGATGCGCGCAGTAGTACAATGCGGTTGGTGCCAAAACACGTGTGCTCGACAGGCAAGCGACAGAGGAAATGGCCAAATCCGAATTCGCTCCTTGCGCTGCTCAAGAAGATGCAAATTTCGGATTGGCCACCCCAGCAATACGCCACCTCACGCGGCCTGCTGCATTGCCCGTTCGTTGACGCCAGTTTCGCCGAGTTGGGTGAGCGCCTCATCGGTGGCTTTTTCTTCTTCCAGAGTCTGTTCCAGAAGTGGGACTGCGTCTCTTAGGCCGAGCAAGCCCGCCCACGTCACAAGAGTGCCGTAGCGCGCGATTTCATAATGCTCGACGGCCTGGGCTGCAGCCACGAGCCCTGCGTCCAATGCTGGAGCGTCTCCGAATTCCTCCAAAATCTCCTGCCCCTCCTCGATCATGCCATCGATCGCTGGGCAGGTCTTGCCCTGAGCCCTCTTGCCAAACGCGTCGAAAACCTGCTGCAGGCGATCGATTTGACCTTCTGTCTCGTCTCGATGCTTTTCGAACGCGGCCTTCAGCTCCTCGGACTCTGCGCCCTTTGCCATTTTCTTTAACGCGGTCAGAATCTTCCGTTCGGCGTAGTAGATGTCCTTCAGACCATCGTAGAAAAGGTCTTCCAAGCCCTTGGAGCTGCCTTGTGATCTTCTCGTCGTCGCCATTCTCATCTCCTGTTGAAAGCTATCGATGGATGTACGGCTCTAACGAGGCCAGTGCCTTGTTGTTCCTTCACCATGGCCCACAACTCGCTTGTCCTGCCAAAGCTGGAACGAACTGCTCATTCTTGAGTGGAGGCGCGTCTATTTTGGTCCGGTTAACCGATGTGAATGCGCATCTGAGAAACTTCCGCAATTGATGTGGGGTGAAGTTGAATTGGAGGTGTGTGGTGCGACGGCGTGAAGATCCTATCGAAAAATATGTCGGCACGCGAAGTCGCCGCCACCGCCTGATCTCGACAGAGCTCACCTTCATAGCGCCGAGGCAAATTGTTCCGACGCCCTCGATTTCAGACCGCGAGCTCGAAAACATGGTCGCTGGCCATGCGGTCAGTTGTGGTCTCGCCGTGGACTTCGATCATACCCGCTAATGTCAGATGCGACCTCGCGCCACGCGCGCCTACACTAAAGGCCTCCCCGACGTTCGAACCCGCCCCATTTACGACGTTCTGCCATTGTGAGTCCAAGGCCTTATGCGAAATGCGATCGCAATCGCCTCGGGTCCCACGTCGACCTGGCTCAGGCCCAGTTCCGCAATCCGGCAACCGCCAGCAAGGCGCGCGTTCCCGTGGCCACTTCGAGTTTGGCGGACGTTGTGCTGTTCCAGTCTCTCTGTCACCCGCGGGGGGGTGCTCACGGCTCGCGCGCAATGGATCAGGGATTGCTGCGCACGGTTGCAGTCGGCTGCTCGTCGTGCAGGTGATCGCCTCTTTCCTTCAACGTCCGCGCGACGCTTCGCCGAGAAGCTCCAGCACGCTGGCGCGTGGGCGACTGAGGCGGCTTCTCACTTGTTCCCAGCGCGCAACCGCATTTGCTCGGCGCCCACGGATCCGGTTCAACGGGACGGCCCGGTCTTTCACCGCCTTCATAGGATTTTTCGGGGTATGTATGTCGTTGACATGGCCCGCGCCCGGGAATAGGCGCGGGCCGATCGGACAACCCCGATCAGGCAGCTGGAGGAAAACGCTGCAGGAATCAAACCTTGCTCCGGCGCTGTTGTTCCAGCTCTGGTGCAAAAAAGGCTCGTGTCCTGTTCGCGGCTTGTGCACCGACACGTCCGGACCCAGCGCATGACATCCATATCTGCCGATCCCGATTTGAAAATCCCTGTGTCCATGTCCGGGCAACTTCCCTCGAGTATTCAGGTCTGCCCTGGCGCTAGCTGCGATTGCTGGATGTGAAGGTGAGATGGGCCTGCCAGCCTGGTCCTGTGGGTACATAGGAAGAAGATCACTGATGTCCCGGCAGATCACTGACCCTAGTTCGGCTGCGTCCAGGGCAAGGCCTTCGGCCTGAAGCCGCCACACCCGGTGAAACAAACCGCTGAGCCGGAGTCCATGTCCCAACCGGGCAGCGACGGCTGTGAAAGGACCCTGGTGCTCCGCGAAAACCGACTCTTCTGATAATGCGGGGCCGAGTTTTTTAAAGACGCGGGAACATCGATGCTGCCTCACGGGTTCGGCGCAGGAAACCTCCATAGTCCGAAGGAAATCGGCCGGGGTTGGCTCCGGAATGAAGGAAGCAGCCGTTTCTCAGCACCCGTTTGCGCGGCGTCAGTTCGGCCAAGGGCGTTGCCGGCGGCGCTGCAGACGGGCATCCACAGGAGATGAAGCATGCGGGCTCTCGTTTGGCATGGAAAAGAAGATATACGTTGCGACCAGGTTACCGATCCCGAAATCGAGGACCCGCGCGACGCCATTGTCAAGGTGACCAGCTGCGCGATCTGCGGCTCGGATCTGCACCTCTATCACAACTTCATCCCGGCGATGCTGCCTGGCGACATAATGGGCCACGAGATGATGGGAGAGGTGGTGGAAGTTGGATCCGGCGTAAACGGCGCCCTCAAGAAGGGAGATCGCATCGTCGTCCCCTTCACAATCATTTGCGGTGAATGCGAGCAGTGCAAGCGCAAGAATTTCTCGGTTTGCGAACGCACCAACCGCAACAAGAATATCGCCGACAAAGCATTCGGGCACACCACGGCCGGGCTGTTTGGCTATACCCATCTCACCGGCGGTTACCCGGGCGGACAAGCCGAATATGTTCGCGTGCCGTTTGCCGACGCCACGCATATCAAGGTACCGGACGGCCTCTCCGATGAGCTGGTCCTCTTCCTCGGCGACATCTTTCCAACCGGCTGGCAGGCTGCTGTTCAGTGCGACATCGAGCCGTCCGATACGGTCGCGATCTGGGGCTGTGGCCCGGTGGGGCAGATGGCCATACGCAGCGCCATCCTGATCGGGGCCGAGCAGGTTGTGGCGATCGACTGCCTGCCGGAACGCCTTTCCATGGCTGAGGCAGCCGGCGCCATCACAATCAACTTCAAGGACGCGAGCGTAATCGAAACGCTGAATGAGCTTACGGGTGGCAAAGGGCCGGACAAATGCATCGATGCCATCGGGATGGAAAGCCATGTGTCACTTGGCCAACCAGACACTCTCTATGATCGCGCGAAACAGATCATGCTGATGGAAAACGATCGCCCACACGTGCTGCGGGAGATGATCTATGTCTGCAGGCCGGCCGGCGTCATCTCAATCCCGGGCGTGTATAGCGGGTTCGTCGACAAGATCCCGATGGGCCAGGCCATGAACAAGGGCCTGACTTTCAGGATGGGCCAGACGCATGTGAATCGCTGGGCCGACGACCTGCTGCGCCGCATCGAAGAAGGTCAGATCGACCCCTCCTTCGTCATCACCCACACGGTCGGGATCGAACGAGGACCCGAGATGTACAAGGTATTCCGCGACAAGCAGGATAGTTGCGTCAAAGTCGTACTGAAGCCCTAGGAGAGCCATGAACATGCTTACCAAATTCGGCAATCTCAGCAGATCGCCAAGCGACCCCAGGGTGGTAAAGTCTGGCCCGACCGCGCTCACAGCCTCCGATATGCTTGCAAGCAAACTCGGCTGGTTCAGCATAGCGCTGGGTGTCGCCGAGCTTGTGGCCTCCGAGCGGATCGCCCGCGCACTCGGAATGCGCGGCAAGGAGAGCATCATCCGTGCCTACGGGGCGCGGGAAGTCAGCAGCGGCATTCTCTCGCTGTCGGTAGACAAACAGGCAGGCCTTTGGAGCCGTGTGGCCGGTGACGCGCTCGACATAGCAACACTCTTGCCGGCGTTCCGGCGCGACAATCCAAAACGTGACAATGTCGGCCTTGCTCTGGTCCTCATCGCCGGTGTGACGCTCATCGATTGGTTGAGCGCCCAAAAGGTAAGCGCCCGGCACGCTCGCGGCCGCGCGCAACCGCAGGATTTTAGCAACCGCAGCGGCTTCCCACGCGGAGTGGCCGCCGTGCGGGGCCTTGCGCGGACGGAGAGGTCGACATCTGCCGGCCAGAACCGACGTCCTGGTTGACCGGCACCACGCCTGTCCTCCTTCTCTGCCGTCGCCGCTGCCCGAAATGGCCGTGGGTCAACAGGATGGCAGCCGGTCGGGCGCCACTGCCAAAAGGTCTCTCGGCGACATCGACAATAGTATTCCGGACATTTGGCTGCCACCGCAGTCCGTCGCGGATGGTGCGAAGGCCGAGTTCGGCGCAGCCGCGGTAGTCGCCCAGGGCATGCAAATTATGCGAGGTCGCACGAATAAGATCGAGGCGAACTCCGTCCTTGCGCCGGTGCGAGAGCACTCAAAGCCTGCGATGAAAAACTGGCGAAGCGCGAAGCTTGCGGAACCGGAGCCTCCACCTGGTGCTCGTCCCTGCGCCCCACTTCGCTCATTCGAAGTCTCCTTTCAGCAGTCGGCTTCTAACTCGGCCGTCTTGTTAGGACCGGGAACCGCGTTGGCGAAATGCCGCATCCAATCGGGCGCGCGCCATCTTCGTTGTCCAGTCCAGCTCGTCCTTGCGTGACCGGGTAATGCCGAACCGATTGGTCGAGCCTTTGTTCCTGTGGTGGACTGTCCGGAGCTGGGTGGCGAATGAGGAACAAGGAGGGACGTGCCAAGTTCGGGGCGATGTACCACCGCCGCCGATCTACTCGAGCGGCTGCTCAGCAACAAGAGAGGCACGGGATCACATGACCGTTCAGATTCGACTTTCCGAGATCGACCACGCCAGGCGCGAGGATCTTGGCGACGGCGCTTGGAGCATCGCACCGGACTTGGGCTATCTGAGGCTAGCAATCGTCAATGTCGTGTTCTTCGGCGCACCGGGCAGCGGAGATCGGAACTGGATGCTGATTGATACCGGGTTGCCGACGTCCCGCAGCAGCATTCTTGCGGTCGCGGAAAAGCGGTTTGGCACGAACGCACGGCCAGCCGCGATCATCCTGACCCACGGCCATTTCGACCATGTGGGAACGGTTCTAAACCTTGCGAATAAGTGGGACGTGCCTGTCTTCGCGCATCCACTCGAGCGCCCCTATTTGGACGGAACCGCATCCTATCCGCCACCGGATCCCTGGGTCGGGGGTGGACTTATGGCGCTGCTTTCGCCGCTTTTTCCACGCGGGCCAATTGATCTTGGCAACCGTTTGGAACTCTTACCTGCCGACGGATCGATCCCCGGAATGCCCGGATGGCGATGGCTACACACACCCGGGCACGCTCCTGGGCATATCTCGCTCTGGCGCGAGAAGGACCGCTCGCTGATCGTAGGGGACGCTTTCATCACCACCGGTCAGGAGTCAGTCTATGAGGTCGCCGTTCAGGATCTTGAGATGCACGGTCCGCCGCGCTACTTCACGCCGGACTGGGATGCGGCGGAAAGATCCGTGAAGCACCTGGCTGCCCTGAACCCGCAGATGGTCATCAGTGGACACGGTGCGGCTGCTGCGGGAGTGGGCATGCGTCAAGCTCTTGACAGCCTGGCTGAGCGGTTCAGGGTGTTCGCCGTCCCGCCGAAATTGAAATTCGTGCGCGAGCCGGCGGCAGTCCAAGGTAGCTGAGGCTAACCGAGCCGCCGTCGTTCTGAAATATCGTCAAGTTGGGCAGACTCTATTTCTCGAGCCGGTAGAGTTACCCGTCGGGTCGCGCCCCCCACCGTCGCCGACAAACTCTGACAAGCGGAACAAACCCGGAAGGCGCCGGGTTAGGGCGTTCGATCGGCGCAGGGCGACTGCGGCCAAGCGCCCCGAAGTTCCGCGTCAGGAGAAGACGTCAGATGGAAAACGAGTACCCCGAGGACGCGTCCTCTCCGCCGTCGAGCCGACCGGCAAGAAGTTGTTCGAGCCCACACGCGTCGGCATCCGCCAAGACTTGGCTTCGATTCGCTCATGGGCCAAAACCGTGGAGGAGACCAATGGCAAATCTGGGAAGATTGGCGATCGCGATGCTTGGCGTTCTGGCATACCAAAATCGCGACAAGCTCTGTGAATTGATTCCGGGAGCAGGGTATCTTAACCCAAACGACCCACAACGCAGAATTCTGGCTCAGATAACGAATGGCGTGTCGAGGGCTGACCTTGGTGAGATCCTCGAACGGTTCAGGGAGGTGGGGGCAGGATCGAAGGTCGACTCGTGGGTTGGCAGCGGGCCAAACCAACCGATCGAGCCAAGGGAAGTCGAAGCGGCAATGGACGAAGGTACACTCAGATCCATGTCGATGCAGACGGGTCTTTCGCGCGAGGAGCTAATCAGAAGCATTGCGCGGGATCTACCCGAGACAGTCAACGAGATGACGCCGAATGGTGAATGGACGCCTGAGCCGACACAAGGCTTGGATAAGTCGACCCTGCTCGACAATGTATCCTAGGGGACACAGCTAGGAATGCAGCCGGAGATCCAGGGTGGCAACTCTACACCGGGAATCCAATTGCTCGGACGCACCCAGTTGGACAGCCCGCCAGCCAAGTTACCGGCCTTGGGAAGGCTCGTCGGTCCTGTCCCGTCAGGTGGTGTAGCTCGGGGGTTACGAAGCCGCTCGCGAGCGCGCCGTTAGTAGCGCGTGAGCGGCTCGCCCGCCACCATCAGGCGGGTTCTCAAGCGTGCCGGCTGTCGCGGCTGAGCGATATCGAGCCGGACCGAACCGGTCCGACGCTACGAGCGCGAGAACCCCGGCGAGATGATCATATCGACATCAAGAAGCTTGACCGCTTCAGCCAAGTCGGCCAGGCATCACCGGTGATCCGCAAAAGGGTAAGTCTCGGGGCGCCGGCTGGGAGTTCGTCCATGTCTGCATCGACGACGCGTCCCGCATCGCCCTTTCGCAATCCTGCCATGACCCCGTCCTGGCGAACAAAGGACAGCAGATGCCCAGACGAGTCGACGACAGCGATTGAGCAGGGAACATTCAGCGCGCGAGCGGCGGCCATCGACCTCTCGATCATCTGCTGGGCATCCGACAGCAATATCGTGGAATTGACGGCAGGACATGACAAACTCCGGCCTCCGAAGGTGATCTGCCGACGCGAGCCGTTAGCAGATCACGATGTTTCCAATCGCTCAGGCGGTCTTTGCCTTCATTTGGCTCAGAGCAGCCAAAAGCGCCTCCGCTGCCTCACTCGATGATGCCGGGTTCTGACCGGTGATGAGCTGGCCATCGACGACTGTGTGCACGCCCCAGTCCTTGATCTTGGAGAAGACCGCACCGAGGCTGATGAGCTCGTCCTCGACGAGGAACGGCACGACCTGCGTGAGGCCTACAGCCTCTTCCTCGCTGCTGGTGAAGCCGGTCACGTATCGGCCTTGAACGAACGGCGTGCCGTCGGGATTGGTTACGCGACACAGGACGCCCGGTGCATGGCACACGAGGGCGATCGGCTTGCCGGCCGCGATGAAGGATTCGATCAATCTGATCGAATTCGGATCTTCGGCCAAATCCCATAAGGGGCCGTGGCCGCCGGGGTAGAAGACCGCATCGAAGTCCTTCTGGTCGACGCTGTCCAGGCGCACAGTTTCTGCGAGGTGCGCCTTGGCAGCCTCGTCGGCGTTGAAGCGTCGCGTGAGGTCGGTCTGGAACATCGGCTCGTCGCTCTTCGGGTCGAGAGGTGGCTGGCCGCCCTTCGGCGAGGCGAGGGTGATCTCGTTACCGGCGTCTTTGAAAACGTAATATGGCGCTGCCAGCTCTTCGAGCCAGAAGCCGGTCTTCTTGCCGGTGCTACCGAGAACGTCGTGGGAGGTGAGTACCATTAGCACTTTCATCGTTTGCATCCTTTCGTCAGGTGATGCCGCGCCATGAGGCGCCGTGGCCGGTTGCACTGAAGCTCGATCAGCCGCATCGGCTTGTCGATGAGCCGATAATCGCACCTGCCCACATATTTCAGAAATTTACTTCTTTGATTTTAGATATTCAGATGGGATTATATCTCGATGAGATACAATCTGAACCTGCTCCCGGTTTTCCTGGCCCTGATGGAGGAGCGAAGCGTGACACGGGCAGCAGCGCGACTGGGCATCACCCAGCCGGCGCTGTCCAATTCGTTGAACCGCCTGCGCGACACCCTGCGGGATCCGCTGTTCATCCGGGAAAGGTACGGCATAAAGCCGACGCAACTGGCCGAGGAGATCGCTCCGACAATCGAAGCAGCGCTGGCGCAACTGGACGATCTCATTTTGAACCAGCAGGAGTTTCAGCCAGCAAAGGCCGAACGACTGTTCACGCTTGCTCCCAACAGCTACGTGGAGCTTGTGTTGATGCCGGCCCTTGTCGCGAGGACCCGGGAGCTAGCGCCTGGCATCAAGCTCCGCATGACAGCTTTTGGCAACGATCTCGCCGAAACCGGCATCATTTCCGGTACCACGGCGATGGTGCTTGGCCGGATCATCGATCCGCCGGACAATCTTGTCGTCCAGCATCTTATCGACGATGGGCTCGCCTGCGTGGTGCGCAAGGACCATCCCGACGTACGAGACCGTATTTCCCGAGATCAGTACGAGAGACTCAAGCACGTGAACGTGCTCCCACCGGGCCGGCTGCGAGCGGGCCTCTTCCAGGCATTGGAGCAACAAAACCTCAAGCGAGAGGTTGCCGTTTCTGTCACGCACTTCCTAGCCGTGCCTGAGATGCTTGCCGTCACGGACTACTGCGCAACGCTGCCGAGCCTCATCTGCCGGAGCCTTGAGCGGGATCCGCGCCTGAAGGTACTACCCGCGCCCGTCGACCTCGGCACTTTTCCAGTGCAGATGGGTTGGCACGTTCGCTACCGCCACGACCCGGCCCACAGGTGGTTGCGTTCGATGATCGGCGAACTGGCAAAGGAAATGACTTCGGAAGCCACCTAAGTTGGCTTTCTTGTAGTCGTGTTGCTGTCCGCCAAGAGCCATCAGTGCCGGTTGCCGCGAATGTCGGCTGTCAGGCAGCGAAATGGGCTGATGAAGGGCAACTCTGGGTCAGATCGCGTCATGCGACGCTCGCAACTGAACGACCGCCAAAAGGGTCGAACTCGGTCGTTCAGAGCGATTTGGATGGTTTTGGCGGCGAGAGCAGCCGGCCATGAGGAGATCCCGAACTTTGAACGAAGTTGTCGGCCGGGCGCGCCGGATACGGCCCCTCCTCTCGAACCCGACCTTCGACCCCGAACGGGGATGGTGATACACGCCCGTCCTTCTGGTATAGTGGCACGATCACCCAGCGGAGACGTTGCCATGTCTAAGCACTTCGTTCATGGGGCAGTGGTCGCATTGGGGCTGTTCGTCACCAGCGCAAGCGCCGAAACCCTGAAGCTTCCTGACAATCTGGCCGGCTTTAGTTCTGATATTGGCGAAAACTACTTCGTCGAAAGCGATGCACGGGAGGCCTATTTCCCTCTCGCAAGCAACTTTCTGACGCAGAAGACACAGTCCTATTGCGGTGTCGCCAGCATCGTCATGGTGCTGAACGCGCTCAATGTACCGGCGCCTTCGGTTCCGGAGTACGAGCCATATCGCACTTTCACGCAGGACAATGTCCTCGATGAACGAACGGACGCCATTCTCGCCCGAGATGTTTTGGCGAAGAAAGGTATGACCCTCGATCAGATCGGTGGAATTCTTGCGACGCAGCCGGTCAAGGCAGAAGTCCATCATGCCGCCGACAGCTCAGTCGACGAGTTCCGCAAGCTGGCGAGTTCCCATCTCGGCCAGTCGAACCATTTCGTGATCGTCAATTACCTCCGTAAGGCAATCGGACAGGAGAAGGGCGGCCATATCTCGCCGCTAGCAGCCTATGATGGGAAATCAGACCGCTTCCTCATCCTTGATGTCGCACGGTATAAATACCCTCCAGTGTGGGTGAAGACATCTGAGCTTTTCGATGCCATGAACACCCAGGACTCCGACAACGAGAACAAGACCCGCGGCTTCGTCCTGGTATCGGCGGCTTCTGTTCAATAGTGATCACCGCCTTCAACGCGATCATCCAGTCTGTGAGCGAGGGGTCACGCGCATTGATGCGGGACCCCACAAACCATCCCGCCCCCGCCCGCCGATGAACCCGGTGGGTGCCGACCCGGCATGCGCTCGCCCCGGCGGCGGTGGTCTCACACGCTGGCGTTCTAGGGTCAAACTCTACCAACTGGCTGCCGCCAATGGCCGAGATGGATGGTTTGTTGCTGTTCGCCTCGTCCACTGGAACGAGTAAGGTGCGCCAGTAGCGGACCTTCCAGAACGTGCCTGTCGACTTCGGATAGGTGCAGTAAGCGGACGCTCCGTGATCGCCGTAAAAAAATCCAAAGGCCGCGGTGACACTTTTGACGCACGGGCTTTCATCGCTTCCGCTGTCATCTCCGTGACCACGCCTCGTCTGCACCTAAGTTTCAATGCTCTCTCTTCCGAATATTACGAGGAGCGGATTTAGCGTGATGCCGCTGCTGTGAGAACCTGCTACCCTGACTCGCCGTAAAATAGGCTAGCCGCGCATGGAACGAAGACTTAGCGCAATACTTGCCGCTGATGTGGTCGGTTACAGCCGGCTCATGGGTCTCGACGAGGGCGGTACGCTTTCGGCGCTCAAGACGCATCGGCGAGATCTGGTCGACGGCAAGATCGCCGAGCACCAGGGTCGGATCGTGAAACTCACCGGCGACGGCATGCTGGTCGAGTTCCAGAGCGTGGTGAACGCGGTCGCCTGCGCGACCGACATCCAGCGCCGCATGCGCGAGCGCAACGCCGACGTGCAAGAGGAGCGGCGCATCGAATTTCGCATCGGTATCAATGTTGGCGACATCATCTTCGATGACAACGACATATATGGCGACGGCGTCAACGTCGCGGCGCGAATTGAAAGCATCGCCCGGCCCGGAGGCATCGCGATCTCCGGCGCGGTTCGCGACCATCTCGGCAAGAATCTTGATCTGGATTTCGAGGACACGGGGGAACACGAACTCAAGAACATCGACCGGCCGGTCAGAGTCTACCACGTCGCACTCGCCGCACCGTTCAGCTTCGAGAACAGCGCACTGACAGCATCGCCTGAGAGGCGCGAGAAGGAAAAACCTTCAATCGCCGTCCTGCCGTTCACAAATATGAGCGGCGACCCCGAGCAGGAGTATTTCTCCGACGGAATTACCGAAGACATCATCACCGACCTGTCGAAAATCTCTGGCCTCCACGTCCTCGCCCGCAACACGGTATTCACCTACAAAGGCAAGCCGGTGAAGGTGCAGCAAGTGGCGCGGGAACTCGGTGTCAAATTCGTGCTTGAGGGGAGTGTACGCAAAGCTGGTCAGCGCGTCCGCATCACGGGACAGCTTATCGACGGGGCGGATGGCGGTCATGTCTGGGCCGATCGATACGACCGCGAACTCACCGACATCTTCGCCATCCAGGACGAGATCACTCACACCATTGTCGATCAGCTCAAGGTCAAGCTGCTGCCAGCCGAAAAGAAGGCGATCAAGGCGGCTCCCACTGACAATGTCGAGGCCTATACCTATTATCTGAGGGGGAGAGAGTTTTTCCACCGGACGTCCAAGACCTACTATGTGCTGGCCAAGCGAATGTTCGGCAAGGCAATCGAGCTCGATCCTCTCTATGCGCGCGCCTATGCGGGCATTGCGGACTGCGACTCCTTTCTCTTCCTAAATTACGACGAGAAGGTCTCGCTCGAGAGCATTCTCGCCAACAGCGGCAAGGCGCTCGATATCGAAAGTGGGCTGGCCGAAGCACACGCGTCGCGTGGTCTCGCTCTCTCGGTCGGCCAAAGATATGAGGAGGCCGAAAAAGAGTTCGAACAGTCAATCACCAGTGATCCCAATCTGTTCGAAGCGCACTATTTCTACGCGCGCGCCTGCTATGCGCAAGGCAAGCTCGGGCAAGCTGCCGACCATTACGAACGTGCAGCCGAAATCAAGCCAGACGACTACCAATCCGTTGTCCTGCTTTTGCAGGTTTATCATTCTTTAGGGCGGCCGGAAGACGAAAGGCATGCGGCTCGCAGAGGCGTGGAACGCGCCGAACGCGAATTGGCGAAGTACCCTGAGAACCCCCGGCCGGCCTATCTCGGTGCCAATGCTCTCGCCTTCCTTGGAGAAGTCGAGCGTGCAAGGGAATGGTCCGCACGGGCACTGGCTATCGATCCGGACGATATCCTGACGCAGTACAACACCGCCTGCCTTTGCTGTTATTTCGGCGAACTCGATCGGGCGCTCGATCTGCTGGAACGCCTGCTGCCTCACGCCAATCACGAGACCAAAGCGTGGGTGAAGCAGGATTCTGACTTTGCGCCACTGCACGAACATCCGCGCTGGCAGCGCGTATTGGAGCTGGCAGCTTAGCCATTAAGCCCTGCCTCACAAGCGATGACCGGCCACATGCCTGACCTTGGCCGCACAATCGTGTCTCTCAGGGGAGTATGAATAGCCGCTAGTCTCTCATGTTCCCTGTCAAGGTTGAAGGCAAGAAGGCTCGCCTGCTTGGCAGGTTTGCGAAGCAGTCGGACCGGCTGAAGCTGCACAGGGCTGGGGGT
>NZ_JAMYOX010000044.1:0-44740 GCF_040320025.1 Mesorhizobium sp. M0808 | reverse complement strand
CACGCTTCTGTCCTCGAATGGCATCCCGAACCCCCTCGCGCAAAAGCGCAAAACTGTTCGCGATGTCCTCGCACATCTGTTCGCGATGTCCCCAGTCCAAACACACTTGTGGGAGAAGGTGGCCGCGAAGCGGTCGGATGAGGGGTGCTCCAGCTTGGCACCGACGGCGATCCGTCCAGCACCCCTCAACCGTCTCGGCGCTGCGCGCCGATCCACCTTCTCCCACAACAAGGGGAGAAGGGAAGCTCGCTACCGTCCCGGCCGTCCCGTCTTGCCGGGACGGCGCTTTTCGCGGCGGGCGTCGGCGGGGTCTTCGTAGGAGCCGATGCCGGCGCGCTGGCGGGCAACAGGTTTGGCGGAATCGTCGCGTTCCTTCGCGCCCCCCTCTGCCCTGCCGGGCATCTCCCCCACTTGGGGGGAGATCGGCTGCGGCTTCGCCGGCACTCTTCCCTCAACAGGCTTTTCTGTGCGCCGCACGGTCATCTCATCCAGCGAATTCTTCTTGAACAGCGGCTTGGTGGAGTCACCGGGGATGCCGAAATCGGAGCCGTGCGCTTCTTCGGCCGACTGTTTCTTGAACAGTGAACGCGACACCGCGCCGGCCGGCGTCGGCATGTCGGTGCCCGGGCCCATGGCGTTGAGCGACGGCTTGGCAAACAACGGCTTCTTCACCGGCACGGCGCCGTCGGCGCCCATTTCGTCGAGCGCCGGCTTGTGGAAGAGGTTGGACCGGGTAGCCTTGGTCGCCTCTTCGGCGGCACGTGCCTCGTCGAGCTTGCGGAAACGCTCCTGTTCCTCTGATGTACGATGTTTGGCCACGCCCTTGTTGTGCTTGCCCTTTTCGCGGCCTGAGACCGGGCTTTCCATGTCGGCATATTTGGCCAGCGGATCGTCGGAGATGGACAGCTCCATCTCGCGCAGCCGCTTGATCTCGTCGCGGATGCGGGCTGCCTTCTCGAAATCGAGGTTGGCGGCGGCGTCGCGCATCTGCTTGTCCATCGCGTCGAGATGCGCCTTCAGATTGTTGCCCATCATGGCGCCGGCGCTGTCGGTGAACTGCGAGATGTCGGCGCGGACATGGTCCTTCTCGTAGACCGAATCCAGGATGTCCGAAATGCGCGACTTGACAGATTCCGGGGTGATGCCGTTGGCCGCGTTCCACTCCATCTGCTTTTCGCGGCGGCGGTTGGTCTCGGCCATCGCCCGCTCCATCGAGCCGGTGATCTGGTCGGCGTAGAGGATGACCTTGCCGTCGACGTTTCTGGCGGCGCGGCCGATGGTCTGGATCAGCGAGGTCTCGGAGCGGAGAAAACCTTCCTTGTCGGCATCGAGGATGGCGACGAAACCGCATTCGGGAATGTCGAGGCCCTCGCGCAACAGGTTGATGCCGACCAGCACGTCGAAGGCGCCGAGGCGCAGATCGCGCAGGATCTCGATGCGCTCCAGCGTGTCGATATCGGAGTGCATGTAGCGGACGCGGATGCCTTGCTCGTGCAGATATTCGGTCAGGTCCTCGGCCATGCGCTTGGTCAGCACGGTGACCAGCGTGCGATAGCCGGCCTTGGTGGTCTCGCGGATTTCGCCGACAACGTCGTCGACCTGGCTCGTGGCCGGGCGCACTTCGACCGGCGGATCGATCAGGCCGGTCGGGCGGATGACCTGTTCGGCGAAGACACCGCCGGACTGCTCCATCTCCCAACCGCCGGGCGTTGCGGAAACCGCAACGGAAAGCGGGCGCATGGCGTCCCACTCCTCGAAGCGCAGCGGCCGGTTGTCCATGCAGGACGGCAGGCGGAACCCATACTCGGCCAGCGTCGCCTTGCGGCGAAAGTCGCCGCGATACATGCCGCCGATCTGCGGTATGGTGACGTGGCTTTCGTCGACAAAGACCAACGCATTGTCGGGGATGTATTCGAACAAGGTCGGCGGCGGATCGCCCGGCTGGCGGCCGGTCAGATAGCGCGAGTAATTCTCGATGCCGGCGCAGGAGCCCGTCGCTTCCAGCATCTCCAGGTCGAAGCGGGTGCGCTGCTCAAGCCGCTGCGCCTCGAGCAACCGACCGGCCCGTTCGAGTTCGACCAGCCGGTGCTTGAGCTCTTCCTTGATCGACTTGATGGCCTGGTTCAAGGTCGGGCGTGGCGTCACATAGTGCGAATTGGCATAGATCTTGACGCTCTTCAGCTCGCCGGTCTTTTGGCCGGTCAGCGGGTCGAATTCGGTGATCGCCTCGATCTCGTCGCCGAACAGCGAGATGCGCCAGGCGCGGTCCTCGAGGTGGGCCGGGAAGATCTCGATCGTGTCGCCGCGCACCCGGAACGAGCCGCGGACGAAGTTGATGTCCTGGCGCTTGTATTGCTGGGCGACGAGGTCGGCGAGCAGCGCGCGCTGGTCGAGCCGGTCGCCGATCTGCATCTGGAAGGTCATCGCCGTGTAGGTCTCGACCGAGCCGATACCGTAGATGCAGGACACCGAGGCGACGATGATGACGTCGTCGCGTTCGAGCAGCGAGCGCGTCGCCGAATGGCGCATGCGGTCGATCTGCTCGTTGATCGAGGATTCCTTCTCGATATAGGTGTCGGTCCGGGGCACATAGGCCTCCGGCTGGTAATAGTCGTAGTAGCTGACGAAATACTCGACGGCGTTTTCCGGGAAGAATTTCTTGAACTCGGAATAGAGCTGCGCGGCCAACGTCTTGTTGGGCGCCAGGATCAGAGCGGGGCGCTGCGTCTCCTCGATCACCTTGGCCATGGTGAAGGTCTTGCCCGAGCCCGTGACGCCGAGCAGCACCTGGGTGCGGTCGTTGCTGTTGACGCCCTCGACGAGATCCTTGATCGCCGTCGGCTGGTCGCCGGCGGGCTCGAAATCCGAGACCATCCTGATGGCGATGCCGCCTTCGGATTTTTCCGGCCGGGCGGGACGGTGCGGCGTCCACAGCACGCCGTCCTTGTGCAGCGGATTGCCGGATTCGATCAGCGCCGACAGCGCCGCGACGGTGGCGGTGACGCCGCCGGAAGCCATGGTCTCGGCTTCTTCCAGGGAGACATCGAGGCCAGCGACAGGGTTGAGACCGGCCGCAGTGCGCTCCCGCGCCGAAGCCGCGCCGCCCATCGAGGTGCCGCGTGCCGTACGGCCGGGGGAAGAGGAGCGCTCGGGGATTTTCTTGGCAGACTTGGCGCCTTCCCTCCCCCTCGAGGGGAGGGTGGCGGCGGAGCCGCCGGGTGGGGTCGGTGCGGCAGTACTCGGCGACCCTTTGCGTCCCGCGCTGCCTCCGGCGACCCCCTCTGTCGCCTTAGGCGACATCTCCCCCTCGAGGGGGGAGATTTGACGCCCTTCCTTCTCGGCTTCCTGCTCGATCTGCTCGGCCCAGTCGGCGATCGAGCCGGTCAGCGGCGCGCCGGTGAACTCGGCCTGCGGCGCCTCGGCAAAGCCGCCCTTGTACAAGGGCTCCGACGCATCGAGGAAATCGGTCAGCGGACTGCGCCGCTTGGGCGGCGAAGCGCGCTCGTCATTCGCCGGCGGAGGCGTTTTCTTGTCGGACAGTCTGGCCATGGCCCGAATATGGGAGGTATCGGCCAAAATGGAAAGAGCGGAGTGGCGGGTGGCGCGAGGCGCAATCCAGCTGCTGACAGAAGGGTGTCAGGAGCACCCTCCACGTTTCCCGCTCAATTAAACCAAAGCGCGAACGTCAGAAACCCGGCGCCGCCGAATTGGCGCTGGATCTGATCGAACTCCTCGCTGGTGAGAACCTTCCCGCGTTCGAGATAGGGCGCGATGGCCGGGCCGGTGATCGACAGCACCAGGTCGAAGGGCTCCGGCTCGTCGAAGAAGCGCTTCATGTTGATGCCTTTGTCGGCGATGCGGAAATGCGGCAGCAAGGTGCGTCCCTCCAGCAGATCCTCAGCCATGGCCAGGGCGGCGAGCCAGGCCTGCACCTGCTGCTCGCCGACTTCGAGGCCGGTCAGCGGGCTGGCGCCTTTTTGCTGCGGGCCGGGCAGCCATTCACGGTCATTGTCGGTTTCGGCGCGGATGGCTTTCCAGTCCTCGCGCGACAGCCGGATCATTTCCATGAGATGGCGGCGCGCCGCTTGCCGGCGCTCAGGCTCGACCACTTGCCAGTTGATGAGATGCACCAGCGAGATGAAATCGGCGATGCGCCATTCGGACGACAACATGCCGCCGCTCATGCCGCCGTCCAGCGGCACGAGCGTGTCCTGCAGCGGCAGTTTTGCGCGCGGGAACAGCATATGGAACGAACCGTCGAAGGTGTTGCTGAAGTCATGCGCCAGCCAGAAGTCGGCCTGCGCCATCAGGAACTCGGCATAGCCCTGCAGCCAATAGCCGTCGGCGCGGTCGAAGCGGAAGATGAGGGCGGGTGCGGCCGCGTCTGGCGCACCGCCGCCGCGTGACAGAGACGCCATGATCGCCGCGGCGCCTTCGTCCGGCGCGATCGAGCCGTCCTCGTTGAGGTCGATGCCGAGGCGGGTGAGGTCGATGACCATGCCGATGTCCGCGTCGGCGGGTACCGAACCCAGCGTGGCTGCGGATTTCTCCAGCCGGTCGCGGAAGGCGACGAGAATGGCGCGGAATTGTTCGTAGGTCAGCGGCTCGGGATTGGCATTGTCCGACACCGGCAGCCGCATCAGCGGCAGCATGAAGGATTGCGGGCTGTCGAAACCGTGGCGGTGCAGACCGCCGGCCAGGATCTCCAGCGCGGTGAAGAATTGGCCGGCGCCGGCGGCATAGGCGGCTGCCGGATCGCCTGGCGCGGCGGCTTCCAGAGCGGCAAGAGCGCTGTCGCGTTCGGCTACGATTTTTGCCTCAAACAGGGCCGCCGGTTCGGGAGCCGCGGCGCTGGGTAAAGCCAGCGGCAGGAGAAGAATGATGGCGCACGCCACCAGCCTGGAAAAACGCTTCATCGTGATCGCCCCCTTTTGTCGCTCCGCACGAACCATACACGCATTTGGCTCACGGCGCCTGTTACCTTCGGACGGGCCGGTCATCATTTCATTTATGCTAACAGTCGAAGCTTCAATCAATCCGGCGGACGGTCTACACAAGGCAAACGATTGGGCGTCGCGTGTCGAACTATCCGCTTTCCTACAAACTGTCCTGGCTGCCACGCTTCCTCCGGCCTTCGCTCGATGGCGACGCGCGCGGCTTTGCTCCGGCGGCCGCAGCCCTGCTCGAACCACTGCCGGCGCGGACGGTGCGGCTGGCTTTCGTCGGCGATATCTCGGCGGTGGCCAATCGCCGCGCGCCGGACTGCGATCCGGCGATTGCGGCACTGCTTGCCTCGGCCGATCTGGTGGTCGGCAATTGCGAAAGCCCGGTGGTGGAACGGCCGAACTCTGTTTTGGGTACGAGGGTTGGCACGCACCATGCGATGAGCGAGCGGTTTCTTGCCGAGGCGCTGGCCGCCGCCGGCATCCCGCGCGAAAGACTGCTGCTGTCGCTGGCCAACAACCATGTGCTCGACCAGGGCATCGCCGGTTTCGATGAGACGGTCGCCGCGCTGGCGCGGCTCGGCATCCGTACTGTAGGCGCCGCGGCACCAGTCGAGCGGTTTGCAGTCGGGGCGCTGACCATCGGTCTTGCCGCCTTTACCTTGTGGCGCAATGCCGACGCGGCCCAGTTCGCGGGCCGAGTCTCGATGCAAGCCGATCCGACGCAATGGCCGCACGCTGCCGCTTCGGGTGTCGACCTCCTCTGCGCGGTGCCGCATTGGGATTGGGAATTCCGGCATTTTCCACGTGCGAAGACGCGGGCAATGGCGCGACTTCTGGCCGAACATGGCGTCGGCCTGATCGCCGGACATCATGCCCATGTCGTGCAGCCGATCGAGCGGATCGGCAAGACGCTCGTTGCCTATGGGCTCGGCGATTTCATCGGCACCGCCTTCGCGCGGCAGCCATGGCCCGGCCGCATCGGCGCCATTCTCGTCGTCGACATCAGCGACGATCCCGGCACGCGCGGGGCCATCGCCGCCTACCGACTGCATGCCTTCATGCGGCTGCGCGCCGGCGATCACGAGCGGCTGGTTCCGGTTGAAACCCTGGCGGGAAAATCCAGGCAAAGGGTTCTAGCCCGCCTCGATGCGGTCTTCGGTGCCGTGCGCTGACGCATTCCACCAAACCGGCTATCATGCCCAGCGCGGGCAGGCTTGTGGCGGCGGGTGGGTGATGGAAACTGCGGATTTCATGCCGAGCGAAGCGGTGATCGCCGGCCTCAGGAAGAACATCGAGGCCTATGAGGCGCAACGAGCTTCGGCCCATCGCCGGACGCGCTGGCGGGTGCCACTTTTCATCGGGCTGGTGCTGGTGTTCGTGGCGTTTGTGGCCTGGCTCTTCAACGGGGTTGCCGACCCCAACGAGCAGTGGTTCTCGACCCCGCATGTGTTCCTCTATATCGGCGGCTTCCTGGCGGCGATCCTGCTCTATTTCCAGGCGATCAAGCCGGCGAGAAAATTGCAGCAGTCGTTTCGCAGCACGCTGTTGCCGATCATCTTCGGCTTCATCGACGACATGCGGTACCGGCACAACGTCAAGCCGAATTCGTTCGACCGGTTGCCGCGCGAGACGGTTGGTCCGTTCAACCGGCAATCTTTCGATGATGTTTTTTCCGGCCGTTATGAGGGGTTTCCATTCGAGCTTTACGAAGCAGATCTCCGGGAAGGGACGGGCAAGAGCACGACGGCAGTGTTCAAGGGGGTCATCGTCGCGTTCGAGACAATCGTGCCGTTCCCCGGCATATTGGTGGCCGCGCGCCGGACCAACAAGGTCGTCGGCTTCTTCCGCGGCATCTTCGGCAGCAAGATGCAGGAACTATCCAGCGGCGTGCCGGAGCTCGATGCCGCCTACGAGTTCCGCACCGACAATATCGAGGCGGCGCGGCCGCTGGTAACGGGCCGGCTGGCGCAGGCGCTCGAATGGCTTGGCGAAACATGGCCGAAGGAACCGGCACGCGTCGCGCTCAGCGGCAGCGACGGCTTCCTGCTGCTGCCGCAGACGAAGAACTTCTTCGAGCTGCCGGACATCTCTGTGCCGCTCGATTATGTCAAGCATGTTGCGCCGATCATCGCCGACATGGGCACGATCCTGGCGACCGCGGCGCTGGTGCGCAAGATTGGGGCGCAGGACGAGGAGCCGGGGTAGCGGCTAAAGCGCCTCGCGCTCGGACATCAGCAGTCGAAGCCGTAATTGTCGCGGAGATAGTCCGCGTCTTCCTTCGACATCTTCTTGAGCATCACACAGACGGTAAAGCTGCCCACCTGATGGCCGTTCTTGGTGTATCCCCAGTCCGAAATTTCGTCCCGGGTGAATTCGATCTCCTGGCCGGCGACGACGTTGTGCACTGCCTGCGGCTCGTTTGCTAAAATTCCGGCAAATCCGCTCGCCGTTCGGTGAAAGGGAATGATCCAGAAATGTTCCGTCGCGGTTCCGTCTTCGATCCTTACCTTCAATTTGAACCTGGCTGTTCCGGACGGCGGCGCCTCGGACAGGATCAGGAAGTCATCCAGGCTGGCGCGGGCCTGCTCAATCGCCGCCGCCATCTCCGGATCGTCCCTTGCCACACCGAGGACTCCCTTCTCACCGCTTTGGGCGTCGGCTGAGACCGGAGCAAACGCGGGTAGCAGGGCAATCATGGCACGGACGGCAAGCTTCATGGTGCGGCTGCTTTCGACGCTTTCGCCAGAACGACTGTGATCATCATTTGCCGAACGTCTGATTGGCAACTGGTTTTTGTCTCCATCAGGCGCTATTCCTGGGACAGTGGGGTGGGGCTATGATCGAGGAACGCAAGGGGTTTCGCCTGTCGCGGCGGCTGCTGCTGGGTGCGGCGGTGGTCGGCGGCGCGATGCTCTGGGGCGGGACGACCGTGGCGCGGCTGGCGCGCGGTCCGTCGGGGCAGAAGAATTCCGGGCGCATCGCCGACATTGACGGGATCGACCTGGCGCAGAAGCCGCTGGAGGGCCCGCCAGCCTACGATCCGGCGCTGCCATGGCTGACCAAGGGCGGCAACATCAACGATGCCAGCGGCCTGTCGATGACGCCGGTCTACGGCGTCGTCGAAGTCAGCGAGGAAGACCACATTGCAAGCGCGCTCGCCTTTGCCCGCACCAATGGCCTGAAGGTCTCGGTCGCGGCGGTGCGCCATTCGATGGGCGGCCACGCCTTCGACGACAACGCGCTGGTCCTCGACATGCGCAAATTCAACAAGGTCAGTGTCGACCCGACGGCGAAGACGATCACCTTGCAGCCGGGCGCGCGCTGGCACGACATCCAGAACCTTTTGCACCCGCGCTTCGCGGTGAAGGCGATGCAGTCGACCGATATCTTTTCGGTCGGCGGCTCGCTGTCGGTCAACGCGCATGGGATGGACCACCAGGCCGGCTCGGTCGCCGGCTCGATCCGAGCGATGCGGGTGATGCTGGCGGACGGTTCGGTGACGACCTGCTCGCCGGCCGAAAATACCGAGCTGTTCCGCCACGTCGTCGGCGGCTACGGCCTGTTCGGCGTGGTGCTGGAGGCGACACTCGACATCGTAGACAACGCCGTCTACCGGACCTCGCGCGAGATCATCAAATCGGACGATTTCCCGACGTTCTTCGCCGAGGTTCTGGAGCCAAACAGGGCGATCGGTCTGTTTTATGGGCATCTGTCGACTGCGCCGGGCAATTTCTTCGAGGATATGATCGTCTACCGCTATGATAAGGTGGCCGACCAGCCGCCGGCCGACCAGCCGGCAATCGGTGAACCGGGTTCGGTCGGGCTCAAGCGGGTGATCATCAACCTGGCGAAATGGGGCAGCCTGTTCCAGGAGCTGAAATGGTTCACCGAAAAGACGCTGGAGCCGCAATTCGAGAGCTGCACGGTGGCGCGGACGACGGCAATGGCCGAGGGCGAGGCCTGCCTCGTCACGCGCAACAATCCGATGCACGATTCAGTGCCCTATCTGTTCAACGATCTGCTCGATGAGACCGATATCCTGCACGAGTATTTCATCCCGCGGGCGGCCTATAACCCGTTCATCGCGGAAGCGCGCGAGATCCTGCGCAACCAGACCCTGCCGGTGCTCAACGCGTCGGTACGCATATGTGGCGCTGAATTATGCGCCGGAGCCGGCCTATTCGCTGGTTCTCTACATCAATCAGCCGACAGACGCCGACGGCAATGCCAGGATGCGGGCGCTGACAAGGGCGCTGATCGACGTGACGATCAAGCATGGCGGGCGTTTTTTCCTGCCCTACCAGCTCCACTACACAGGCAAGGAACTGCTTGCCTCCTATCCGGAACTGCCGTCCTTCCTGGCGAAGAAGCTGCAATACGATCCGGGCGAGCTGTTTTCGTCGATTTTTTATCGCGCCGTCAAGGCATTGATCGGCACGGCCTGAAGCGGCGGCTACAGACCGTCAGGCAGCTTCGCCGCCAGCCAGTTCGCCGAACGCCTGGCGATGCCGATCGTTGCCGATGCGGCGCGGCCGAGATCGGTCTTGACCACGGCGTAGCCGGCCTTCGTGCGGTAGAGCAGGGCGCTGCCGCCATCGACCGCCGCTTCATAGGCGACCGGCCGGACGGCTTCCGTTTCCGTCGCCGTGGCCTGCGTTCCGACCGCAGCACTGGGCCGATGGCTCAGTTCCGGTGGCAGCGGGTCTGTCGCTGCGGTGCTGGCCGTCGTCAATTCAGGCTCGGAAGCGGTCGCAGCGAGCTGCGATGACGAAGACGAGCTCTGTGTCCGGCAGATGCCGGAGACCAGCGGATAGTCGAAATTGCGCTCGTGCAGCATCTGGCTTTTCATCGCCGCTTCGCATTCGGCGATGGTCGACCATTTGGCGGGCGTCTCGCCGATATATTCGCAAAGCCTGGCGTCGCAGTCGCAGCCGACGATGGTCATGGCGACAAGGGCGGTCTTGATCACGGTCTTGTCCCTCCGAGTTGCCTGGCACATGTGCGCAAGACAACGTGTCTACGGCATCATCAATCGTTGCGGAACAAGGCGGGATTTGGCCGCGATTGTGGAATGAGCGTGGCGGAGCATCACGCAACGTCTTGCCGAGGCCGGCTGTGACCGAAAGGCCTCAGTAATCGTAGACATGCTCGAGCCTGGCGCCCGCCGTCATCATCGCCGGCAGCACGATGTGCAGCTTGCGCACGGCGACAGTCAGGCCAGTGCGGCGCGTGGAGGGTTCCGCCGGAAGCGGGTAGCTGAACAAGGTGCGTGCACCTTCGGGAACATTGATCTCGTCATTGGAAAGCATGGTGACCATGATCTCGTCATTGCCGCCGATCTCGACGAAGGAGACGCCCTTGTCGATCAGGCGCGGGATCATGTCGGTGAACACCTGATAGCGCCTGGTGACGAAGACCGTGCCGTCGGCGCCGAGATCGCGCTCCAGCAAGGTGTCGGGTTCGTTGCGCGTCACTTCGCCGACCGGACCCTTGGCCCAGACATGAATGTCGAGCAGGGCCGGGTCGGTGGTGGCGGCGAGCGCCGACTTGATCAGATCGGCGTAGCCCTGCTTGATCGTGTCGGCGAGGCCGAAGGCGAGCTTGCGTTCGCCGGTGCGGACGGCGCTGTCGTCCGCTGCCGGCTGGACGGCGAACAGGCCGGCACGCTTTTCGGCATAGGGAAACTGGTACCACGGCATCTGGTCGAGAAAACCGGCGTAGTCGGCCGCCACCTTGGCCTGGTAGATGTCGACCGCGGTGCGCTTGCCGGCTGTCGCTTCGGTGACGCGGCCGATCGTATTTTCATAGGCCCACTGGATGGCGTGCTCGATCGTGTGACTGGTGCCGATGACCACCAGCATCTGGTGGTTGTCGAGGTTGAACTTGTAGGTAGAGCTGGCGCGGATGACCATCGCATAGTCCTGCCAGAGGCGGCCGATATAGGAGAGATAGGGAAAACCGCTCGGCTGGTTCTTGTCGACGAAGCCGGCATATTCGCGGGCGGCGTAGACGATGGCCCATTCCGGATAGGTAAGAAAGGTCGATTCCTCCGGCCGCTGGTAGCCGGGGATCTCGGCACGGATCTTGTCGGCCAGCGCCTTTGGCGGGGCACCCTCGGCGACGCCCGGCAATGGCGTTGTGTCCAGCGACGGCGTCGTGAGAAAGCCGTAGGCCAGCCCGGCGATCGGGATCAACACGACAATGACGACGAGCCAGAGGATCGCCTTGATGATGCGCTTCAGCCAGCGAAACAGGAACATGGCCGGTCAGGCCGTGGCGAAATGGTCGTACACACGTTTCGACAGCCAGAACCCGACGTAGACGGCGAAGCCGCCGATGACGATGTGCGGCAGGTTGGCGAAGAAGCGGGCCGGGAATTCGATGTCGTTCAGGGAGCGGAAGCCGTTGATGAAAATGCCGCCATCGAGGCAGCCGGAACCGGTGACCAGGCCGAGCACGCCGTCGAACAGATAGACCGAGCCGAACAGCTTGAAATAGAACACCGCCTGGCGGTGCGAGATGAAGGCGGCGGCCAGCGCCCAGACGCCGGAGAAGGCGTGCAGCAAATCATCGTACCACTGCAGCGAAAACAGGCCGAACAGATTGCCGCCGGCGTCGTTGAAAGCCGGCACATAGCCGATGGCAACAACGCCGAAGAACAGGAAAGCATAGGCAACAGCAAGCTTCTGGATAAGCGTCATGAAATGTCCCCCTGCCGTCAGCCCCTTTAAACGGCCCCCGACGGCAAATGGATAGTAGCTGATTTTGGCGCAGCGTGAAGCGTCGCCGGCAAAATCGTAAGGCGGGGCCACAAAGACAGTCGGCGCCGGGATTTCTCCCAGCGCCTCCCTGTCAGATCAGGACACGGTCGCGGCAGCAACTCCCGAAAGATGTCGCGCCATGCCGGCCTTGATTTTGACGGTCCTGCCAGTCGCCACCCGAGGGCAGCGTCCGTTCCGGACCACGCCGGTCTCCACTCTTGCGAGCTTTGCCCAGCGCGCCATCGAAGGTTTTTGCCGTCCTTCATGGCAGCATCGGTCCGCCGTCGGCGTTCGCACGCTTTCCGCGGCCCCGTAGGTCTCGGCGTCCATCCCTCCAACAAGCAAGCCTGTTCTCGTTCAGGGCCGTACGGGCCTCAGGAAATCCGCCGTTCCGCTTTGCCTTTCGGCGTGGCGATCGGTAGCCGCCTGAGATGGGTTTTAACGTACGTCGGATAAGCGTTCGGCGGAACTGCCGCATGCCTGTGGATAGCGGGATTATCGGGGACTGACCCTGCCAAAATAGCGACTTTCCGATCTCTGCCGCCGCCGGTCGGGATTTGCCGCCTCGATGCCGAAGCCGCATTGTCGGGTAATCGACCCTTGCCCCGCGGCCCTGCGCGGGCTTCAATGCCGGCAAATGATTGGAAGGCGTGTTCGATGGCCTTGGGGAGGCAGGCTTGAAGGTCGCGGTGGTTCTCAATCCGATCGCCGGCGGCGGCAGGCTCAAGCGGCATTGGCCCGAGGTTGCGGCTTCGCTGAAAAGACATTTCGGTGATTTCGAGCTGCGTGAAACGCAGGCCGAGGGGGATGCCGAACGGCTGGCGCTCGACCTTGCCGCCATCGGCTTCGAGCTGGTGATCGCGGCCGGCGGCGACGGCACCGCCAGCGAAGTCGCCGACGGGCTGCTGAAGGCTTTCCGGGAAAGCGGCCGGACGGCCGAACTTGGGCTGCTGCCTTGCGGCACCGGCATCGACTTCGCCCGCGGGCTCGGCCTGTCGAACAATGTCGATCTGACGCTGAAGCGGATTGCCGAGGCCAAAGGGCGCAAGGTCGATGCCGGGTGCATCAGCTATGTCGACGACCATGGCGCGCTGGCCAGCCGCCATTTCATCAACATCGCCAGCCTCGGGCTTTCCGGCGCCACCGACCGCGCGGTCAATGCCGACAAGCGCAAGGGCAAGGTTTCGGCCAAGGCGCTGTTCTACTGGCGCACAGTCTGGGAATTCCTCCGTTACCGCTTCCAGGAGGTTGCGATCACCATCGACGACGGTGCCCCGGTCGAGGCGCGCATGGCGCTGGTGGCGGTGGCCAACGGCAAATTCTTCGGCGGCGGCATGATGATCGCGCCCGACGCCGAGCTTAACGACGGCGAGTTCGACATCGTCATCCTGCGCGCCGCCGGCAAGCTGAAGCTGATCTGGGACATCCGCCTGCTCTATGGCGGGCGGCACCGCAACCATCCGGCGATCACCATCCTGCGCGGCAAGAAAGTGGTTGTCGAGCCGCTCGGCGATGTGCAAAAGAACGCCGCGCTGATCGACATAGACGGCGAATCGCCGGGTCGCATACCAGCGACTTTCGAGATCCTGCCCGGCGCATTGACGCTGAGATATTGAATCAAGCTGTTGAGGGATTGATTCAAATCCTTTCGGCGGTGATTCCGATCCTGCGTCCAACACGTTGAAATCGCGTGATATTGTCTGTCGATCCCGCTCGACAGGTCACGGCATCAGCGGTGTCTGCATCATCTGCAAATGCAGGTCCTTGCCGGTCCAGGGATGCGCCTCGCAGACGGCTTCGTCGAGTTCGACACCGAGGCCTGGCTCCTTCGACGGGATGACGTTGCCGTCCTGCCATTCGATCTTCTTCTTCAGCAGCTTTTCGTGGAAGCCGCCCCACTGCTTCAGCGATTCCAGAATGAGGAAGTTGGGCAGCGTTACCGCGAGCTGGATGTTGGCGGCGCCGACGATCGGCCCGCAATAGCAGTGTGGCGCGACCTGGATGTGATAGGCTTCGGCCATGGCGGCGATCTTCTTGGTTTCGAGAATGCCGCCGGAGCGGCCGAGGTCGGGCTGCAGAATGGTCGCCGCACGGTTCTCGATAACGCGGGCAAATTCGAACTTCGTCGTCAGTCTTTCCCCTGTCGCGATCGGGATCGAAGTGCCGCGCGCCACTTGAGCCATGACCTCGGGCATGTCGGGCGGCACCGGCTCCTCGAACCACAGCGGATCATAGGGCTCGATGGCGCGAGCGAGGCGCAGCGCACCCGATGCGGTGAACTGGCCGTGCGTGCCGAACAGGATGTCGGCTCTTGTGCCGACCGCGTCGCGGATCGCCTTGACCATACGGGCGGAGAGATCGATGTCGACGAGGCGCGGCTGGTGGCCGTCGAAGGCTGTGTAGGGGCCAGCTGGGTCGAGCTTGACCGCGTTAAAACCCTGCTCGACATATTCGAGCGCGCAGGCGGCGGCCATATCGGGATCGTTGTAGACGTTCTTGCCGCGGGCGTCCTCGGTGTGGACGCTGCCGCTGTGCGGGTAGAGGTAGGTATAGGAACGCAGCGTTTCATGCACCTGGCCGCCGAGCAACTTGTAGACCGGCTTGCCGGCCTCTTTGCCGATAATGTCCCAGCAGGCGATTTCCAGCGCCGAGAAACAGCCCATGCCCGACACGTCGGGCCTCTGGGTGAAGCCGGATGAATAGGCGCGGCGGAAGAAGGTCTCGATATCGTGCGGGTCGCGGCCGATCAGATAACGCTCGGCCATGTCCTCGACCATTTTCGCCGTGACATGAGCCGAGAAGGTGGCGTTGTAGGCCTCGCCATAGCCGACGACGCCGCCATCGGTGGTGAGCTTGACGAAGATGAAATACTTGCCGCCGATGCCGGGCGGCGGATTGCCGACCACCCAGGTCTTGACGTCGGTGATTTTCATTTCTGATCCTCCAGAACCAGTTCGGCGCCCTTCCATCCGGTCATGATCGCGGCGGCGTTGGTGTTGCCGGTTATGTTGTCGGGAAAGATCGAGGCGTCGATAACGCGCAACGCCTCGAGGCCGTGTACCTTGAGGCGCGGATCGACGACGGCGTGCGCCGCGTCCGGCCCCATGCGGCAGGTCGAGACCGGGTGATAGACGGTGCCCGAGCGCTTCCTGAAATCCTGAATGAGATCCGCGTCGGAGGTGATCGAGGGACCGGGCAAAACCTCTTCCTCGATGATCTCGGCCATCGCCGGCATCGAGGCGATCTTCCTGACGAATTTCACCGCCGCCAGCATTTCAGCGACGTCCGCCTCGGTCGAAAAGGCATTGGCGACGATTTTGGGATAATCGCGCGGATTGGCGGAACGGATCATGATTTCGCCGCGGCTCGACGGACGGCAATTGGACAGCCCGATGGAAAAGCCCGGCCATGGATCGGGCGTCAGGATCGGGCGTTCGCCGCTCTTCGGAATGACGGTTGAAAACGCCTGGAAATAGAGCTGCATGTTGGGCCGTGCCGTGGCCGGATCGGTGCGAAAGAAGCCGCCGGCATTGTTCATCGACAGCGACAGCGGGCCCGAGCGCAAAAACACGTACTGCATGCCGACCAGCAGTTTGCCCCACCACGGGCGCAGGATCTGGTTGAGCGTCGGCAGCCTGCCCTTGAACGTGTAGTTGATGCCGACGTGGTCCTGCAGGTTTGCCCCGACATTCTCGTTGGCGTGAACGACGGGAATGCCGAGCGCGCCAAGAAGCGCCGACGGGCCGACACCGGAAAGCTGGAGAAGTTGAGGCGAATTGACCGAACCGCCCGACAGGATGATCTCGCGGCCGGCGCGGGCGGTTTTCGTCGCGCCATTCTGGAGATATTCGATGCCGACGGCGCGTTTGCCCTCGAACAGGATTTTTGTCGCCAGGGCGTTGATCTCGACGCGGACGTTTTTACGCTTCATCGCCGGGCGCAGGAAGGCGCGCGCCGCCGACATGCGGCGGCCGTTCCTGGTGGTGATCTGGTAGACGCCGGCGCCTTCCTGCGAGGCGCCGTTGAAATCCGGGTTGAGCGGCAGGCCGGCTTGGTTGGCGGCGGCGAGATAGCGCTTGGTGAGCGGATGGACGGAGGTCGAGCAGTCGGTGATATGCAGCGGCCCGCCGACGCCGCGCCATTGGTCGGCGCCGGCCTGGTTATCCTCCAGCGCCTTGAAGGCGGGCAGCAGGTCATCGAAGCCCCAGCCGGGATTGCCGGCCGCTGCCCAAGCGTCGAAATCCTCGCGCGCGCCCCTGATCCAGACCATGGCGTTGATCGAGCTCGAGCCGCCGAGCAGCTTGCCGCGCGGCCAGTGGTCGACATTGCCGGCCAGACCCGGATCCGGCTCGGCCTTGTAGTTCCAGTTGACCGCCGGGTCGAAGAAGGTCTTGCCGTAGCCGAGCGGCATCTGGACGTAGAAGCGACGGTCGCTGCCGCCGGCCTCGAGCACCAGCACCGAGAAGCGGCCGGAAGCCGACAGCCTTTCGGCCAGGACCGAGCCGGCCGAGCCGGAACCGACGATGATGAAGTCATAGGTTTGCATGGTGGCTGCGGCTGGCTCCGGAATTCGGCTCTAACCTAGGCTTGGGCGCGACGCGGCGTCGCCGGGTCTTCCGGCATCTGATGTGAAAAAAGCGACTGGTGATATTCGGTTTGAATGTCAGCCTGTCGCCTGCTGCCCGAGTTCAGTCGTGTTCGCGCCCATCCGGGTCGAACAGGGCCGCCACCTCATTGGCTTCTTCCAGCAGGAAGGTGAACACGCTTGAGTAGGACTTGGTCGAACCGGACAGAGGATCATCACTCTCCCAGCGAAAGACCCCCCCGTCCGGATTCATGCCAATTAAATCGTCATTGTCCCCTAGCGCACCAATAAAGAGAACATCGTCTGGTGCATTGCCTGGTCGTCTCTTTATATTTGGTTCCAGTATGGAGAAGGGTTGTTGACCCGCCTCCACCAAATTCGTGCGTGACCAGCTACGTCGCAGCCCATAGACGCTTATATAATTCGCAAACAGACCTATCCCGTTGTGGAGCATGAGAAAGCAACGGAAATTATCTGGGAGTCGACGCGAAATTTCAGACTCCATCTGCCCAATTCGGATGGCGCCAAGTGGTGCGTACAGCTGATGCAAATACGCTTGAGGCGCTCGATGCGGGGTATGGCCAATCCACTCGGTTCCATCCGGATAGGTCTTGTATCCGAGGCGTTTCCATTTATCGACCAAGGTTCGGAGCTCTCGGTAGGCACGAGCGTCTTCTTCGCTTGACCATTCTTCCTGCTTAGGCATTTCCTTAATATCCTTAATAGGCTCCATTTACCCAGTTCGACGGGTCCGTAGGGTCTAACCTGTCGAACGCATCCATCGCATCGAAAACTTTACCAAGTGGCTCTAGCGACCGGCCGGAAGCCGACAATCTTTCGGCCAGGACCGAGCCGGCCGAACCGGAGCCAACGATGATGAAATCATAGGTCTGCATGGTGGCTGCGGCTGGCTCCGGAATTCGGCTCTAACCTAGGCTTGGGCGCGACGCGGCGTCGCCGGGTCTTCCGGCATCCGATGTGAAAAAAGCGACTGGTGATATTCGGTTTGAATGGCCGCTTGTTGCCGTAGTTAGTTTTGCTACTGCAACAATTATACGTGTTTTTAGCAATCAATGCCGATGTGTTCGAGCAGGGATGACCGAAGGCTGCCGTTCGCGCTCGGTCATTGAATTGATCCGCACGATCAGTAATGTTCGCCGGTGACGCTCAACATTTACGATTGCCGTTGAAGAGGTTAGATGTTCTCCCGCTTGATCGAAAGATTTCGTCGGCAGCCAGACCTCGGTCGTGCGCCTCAGCGTGGTAAAGCGTTGGGCGACATTGCCGCTGGAGCATTGGAAGGCGGCTTGGCATCCGATTTTCAACGAGTAGGGGATTTGTTCTGGGTTGGCCGTCCAACAGATCACATACGCTATCTGCTGAAATTTCAGATGTTGAAAGGCATGACCTTCTCCGCCTGTTGGGGCGTCTCGATCGACTTTGTGCCACTTTTCAGAGGCGGAAGCCTCCGGTGGAAAAGGACGGCGAAGTCAGCGAATTTTGACCTTTGCATTGACCCGATAGATTCATTGGGCCGGATTCCCAACTGGTGCTCATTCTATAGTAGCAATAGCTCCTATCAGGTTGAACGCGCAGCTTTGGCGGCGCTCAATGCTGCCCAGCAGGACTGGTCCAGAATCACCGCACTAAAGGACGTTGCTGCTAGTTTCGAACGACGATCCAAGATGAAATTTCGACGTTTTTCGTTGGAAAACTATGTGCAAACAGACCTCGCCTGGGGCTTGGCCCTTGTTGCCGTTGGAGACGCGGGTCGGGGCCAGCATCACATCGATGCATTTTGTGAGCAATTTGCCGTTGCGCCGGAGACGACCATCCTTGCAAAAGCGAGAAGAGAAGCGGGCGCAATAGCGGCTGGATGACAACTTTCCACCCATAGCCGAAACTTCAAGCTGCGATCACAGGCGATGATCGGCAATCTGCTTGAAATCATAGCGCATGATCGGCCGGGCCGGCGTCCTGCGGGCGACGATCCTGAACCCGGCGCGCGTGAAGGTGCTGGCATATCCGCTGCCGGATGCGCTCGGCGATGTTTCGGCGTCGAAAGGATAGGCTTCGAGCGCAGGCGCATTTGCGCGCCTTGCGATTTCCAGAGCCTCTCCAATCAGCTGGGATGTTACGCCTCGCCTGCGGTATCTTTTTCGCACGTAGAGGCAGGACAAAGACCAGACCGGCTTGTCATCCACACGCTTGAGCTGCCACAGCCGATCGAGCCAGGGCAGGGCATCTCGCGGTGTCACCTGGCACCATCCGACAGCGGTATCGCCGTCGAAAGCGAGCAAACCTGGAGGCGGACCATGCTGGACGGCCTGCCGGAACGCTGCCTTGTTTTCCTCGCCGGGTCGCTTTCGATAAGAACTGCCGATCCGTCCGTACATACACCAACAGCGACTGCAGAGGGCGCTGTCACCGAACAGGTCCTCGAGCGCCGGCCACAGATCGGGCGTTAGTGGGCGAAAGCCAAGTTCCATGTCAGCCGTCATCCGCTATTGATGTTGCTCATTCTAGCCTGCACTGCGCGCTAGCGCATCATAGGTTGCGGTCCATGCGGGGATGTTCAAACCGGGGTTTCACTCAGCATTCCCGTCATGCACCAACTCAGCGCAGAAAGCCAAGCACGGCCTCCATGAACTCGGCGGGGTACTCGACGTTCGACAAGTGGACCGCGGGCAGAACAACCAGTTTCGCGCCGGGCACCGTCGCCGCGATCAGCTCGCTATGGCTGGCGGCTGTGACAGTGTCGTGCCGGCCGGCGATCACCAGCGTTGGCCTGGAAATCAGCGCTATGGTTCGGCGAAGGTCCGCATCGCGAACCGCCGCGAACAGACCAGCCAAGCCTTGCCGGTCGATAGCCAGCAGCATGGCGCGAAATTCTTCGATGACGGGCCCGTTGGCCGCCAGCATACGCGCAGGAAACCAGTTGCCCAGGAACATCTCGGCGGTTTCCGTCATATCCGGCGCCTGCAGCACGGCGGCAATCCGCTCGTCAAACTGCTTTGCCGGTCCGAGGTAGGATGAGGTGTTGCTCAGGATCAATCGTTCGATCCGCTCGGGCGCGTGGATGCCGAGCCACTGCCCGACGAAGCCGCCCAACGACAGACCAAGGAAGTGTACGCGTTCAATGCCCAGGGCGTCGAGCAGCTCGATCACGTCGCGGCCAAGCCGGTCGAGCGAATAAGCGCCGGCCGGAACGCTCGACCCTCCATGACCGCGAAAATCATAGCGCAGAACACGGAAATGCTTCGACAGCTCGTTGACCTGCATGTCCCACATCCGCAGTGTGGTGGCGATGGAATTCGACAGCATCAGCACGGGTTTCCCGGCGTCGCCGTCGATGCGGTAGGCAATGCGGGTACCATCGCCGACGGTCACGAAATCCAGCTCATTCATGGTGAATACACCTTCCTTCTTGGAGCGTTGAATGTGGCAAAGCCTAGCTGCGGCGCGCTTTTGATGATATTACAAAGATAGGACTATCTCTGTAACAGATGCTGACATGGCCGAATTCACCCTGCACGACCTGCAATGCTTCGATGCCGTGGTCCGCTGCGGCGGCTTTCAGCCTGCGGCGGCCATGCTGCATCGCTCGCACCCGGCGGTGTTCGCAGCCGTTGCAAAGCTGGAGCGGCAACTCGACCTCGTTCTCTTGGATCGCAGCGGCTATCGCGTGCGCCCCACCGAGGCAGGGCTGTCGTTCCATCGCAGGGCACAATCGCTGCTGCGCGAGCTCGAGGGCTTGCGGCTTCATGCTGCTCAGCTGTCAATGGGCGAAGAAAGCGAGATCCATGTGGTGATCGGCGACCTGTGCCCGCGCCCGCAGGCACTGGGCATGCTCGGACGGTTCTTCGCCCAGTGTCCGGGCACACGCCTGCACCTGCATTTCGAGGCGGTGGGCGGCCCGTGGGAGCGCCTCTTCGATGACGAAGCCGATTTGATCCTGCACTGGATCGACAAGAGCGATCCGCGGGTGGAATGGATCGATCTGTGCAAGGTGCCCTTCGTCCCAGTAGTGGCGTCGGGCTTTCTGCCGGAGCGTATCAAGCACCCCATCACGCCGGATCAGATGCACGCGTTCACCCAATGTGTCATGCGCGACACGGCCCGCCATTCACCGCAACAAGACTACTTCATGATCGAGGGTGCGCCGCAATGCATGGTGGCCGATCAGGGGATGAAGAAGGAAATCATCCTGCAGGGCCTCGGATGGGGCCACATGCCCCGCTTCCTGATCGAGGAAGAGCTGCGCGACGGACGCCTGCAATCCGTTGCCGGCCGTCATCTGCCAGGCCGTACCGAGGAGTTGGTGGTGGCGCGCCGCCGCGACCGGCCGCACGGGCCGATCTCGAACCGTCTGTGGGATCATATCGAGCAAGAGGCGCCGACGTTGCGCCGAGCGCTCGAACCCCGGCAACCTGTCCAGTAGGCGAAGCCAGGGCTCGGCGAGGCCGTTCAGCGGACGGCCGAACCAGCAGCCTTACCCGCTTAAGTCGATTGCTGCATAAGCTGCAGCAGTGAACTGCATCCCATCGCTATTCCCGCTGTTTATGAGGCGGATTATTGATGTCGCAAGGAGTTGGCCATGACCCGCGCCGACCGCCGCCGAAGGGTTGTCCGAGCGGTCGGCATCCGCCCCGGCAGCGACGACGTCTGGGACTAGCTTCATCTGCAATTCGAAGGACAAGACCATGAATATCGACCGTCGAACGTTCGGCATCGGCACCTTTAGTGCCGGCGCCCTGCTACTTTCCCCGATCAGCCTCTTTGGGAGCAACGCTGCGGCTATCGCCGCCCGGTCTCCGGCTTCGCTTGCGAGCGCCCACAGGTTCATGCTCGGCGACCTCGAGATCACAGCACTGAGCGACGGCTACCTCAATCTCGGCCTCGAACTCTTCCCTTCCGCAGATACGGCTGCCGCCGAAGCGCTGCTGGCAAAGGCATTCCTGCCAAAACCACTCCCGACCTCGGTCAATGCTTACCTTGTCACCAAAGGCGACAGACGGGTGCTGATCGATACCGGCACGGCATCGGCGATGGGGCCTATGTTGGGACATATACCTGAGGCGCTCGCCGCCGCCGGCGTCAGGCCGGAAGAAATCGACACGGTAATCATCACCCACCTCCATCCCGACCATGCCAACGGCCTTGTCGGTATTGGAGGCAAGGCCGCCTTCCCGGCAGCGGAGGTCGTGGTTGCCGCGCCGGAATTCGCTTTCTGGCACGATGACGGGATCCGGTCCAAGGCGCCCGACCAGATGAAACCGTACTTCGAAATAGCGCGCAAATCGCTGGTGCCTTACCATGGCAAGGTCCGGAAGATCGAAGGCGAAGTCGAGATCGCGCCCGGGATCAGGGCGTTGCCTGCGCCTGGACACACGCCGGGGCATCTCGCGCTTCGAATTGGCTCTGGTGACGCCAACCTGCTGCTCTTCACTGACGTAATCCACGCCTCCGCGCTGCAATTTGCGCATCCGGAATGGGCAATCGCCTTCGACGTGGACCAGGAGGCCGCAATCGCCACACGCAAGAAGGTGCTCGACATGGTGTCGGCGGATGGCCTGCTCGTCGCAGGCATGCACCTGCCCTTTCCAGGCATCGGTCATGTTATCCGCGAGGGCAATGCCTATGCCTACGTCCCGACGCCCTGGCCCGCTTTGTGAAGCACGCCTATTGGTAAGCTTTCTTACCTCGACCATGGAATGCAATCCTGCTGGTGTGCTCGTCTAGCTCCGCACAGCATCTTTTCAACACTGTCGACCGATAGCCGAACCTCAGGCCGCGACCTGTTCAGTGGCGCGTTGACCTGTCCGTGCCATGACGATACGGGATCGGGACAATCGGCTTCGAGAGGATTGGCCAAATGGTGCATTACGCAGACGGGCGGCCGATCGGCGATCTGACGCTCAGGACGCTGGCCATGCCTTCCGACGCCAATGCGGCAGGCGACATTTTTGGCGGCTGGGTGATGGCGCAGATGGATCTCGCCTGCGGCATCCGCGCCGCCGAGCGCGCCAAGGGCCGCGTGGTGACGGCGGCGGTGAAGGAAATGTCCTTCGCCAAGCCGATGAAGATCGGCGACACGCTGTGCATCTATACGCATGTCGAACGCGTCGGCCGCACCTCGATGACGCTCAAGGTCGAGGCCTGGGCGCAGCGCTATCTCTCCGACCTGATGGAGAAGGTCACCCATGCCGACTTCGTCATGGTGGCGCTGGACGGCGAAGGCAAGCCGAAGGCGGTTCCGGCCGAAGGCTGACCCGGCCTGATTCCAGAAGACGGATTTAAACAGCCGTCTCTCCCGCGCGGGGGATGCGGACAGCGATCCCGCGTGGTCTTTGGCTAACGGGTTCCCGCATGCGCGCCTGCAGCGCGACCGACGGGATCTTGGGAGGAAAGACAATGCGTCAACACATGCTGAACGCTGCCCTGGCGGGTGCCTTTGCAGCCTTGCTCTGCCTGTCGTCCGCAAGCGCTTTGGCCGAGGTCAAAAAAGGCGATCCAGGCGCCACCTGCACGTCGGAAAACCGCACCATCAACGGGCAAGCGGCCAAGTGCGAGATCTGCTCGGCGACGAAATGCGACACCAGCGGCACGACGGTGAGCAATTGCCGCAAGGAGACGACCACGACCTGCACGATTGGCGGCAAGGTGGTCAGTCCCAACCCGAAATGGAATCGGATCGAGAAGCTGCCGAAGAGCAAGATGCAGTTACAGCAGTAGGGCTCGTCCGGAGGATCGCGACAGGTTCAAACCCTTGCAGCACAAGGGTTCAGCTGTGCATGGCGTCGAACTTCTCGCGCGCCGCCTTGACGCGCTCGGTGTTCTTGCGTGCCCATTCGCCGAGCGCATCGACCGGCACCAGCAGTTCGTAGCCAAGATCGGTCAATTCGTAGTCGACCCGCGGCGGGATGGTCGGGAACACGGTGCGCGTAACGAAGCCGTCGCGCTCGAGCCCGCGCAAGGTCGTGGTCAGCATCTTTTGCGAAATGCCGCCGACCGCGCTGCGCAACTCGTTGAAACGCAGCGGCCCGTTGCCAAGCTTGCCGACCACGAGCACCGTCCATTTGTCGCCGACGCGCTGCAGGATTTCCGAGATGGCGCGGCAGTCCTCGGTGCGGTGCGGGTGCCTTGGTAACAAAAAAGTGCCTCCTTGCACATTGAGCGGCCAGTTACTCATATAGCTCAGGTATCTAAACGATACCAGTATTCCCGTAAGGAGAGCCCCCTCTATGTCAAAACCCAAAATCGCCATCATCATTGGTTCAACCCGCGCAGCCCGCTTTGCCGACGTCCCGACCCAATGGATTGCCAAGATAGCCAAGTCGCACGCCGACATCGACGTTGAAGTCGTCGACCTGCGCGATTTCCCGCTGCCGTTCTTCGATGAGGTCGCATCCTCCGCCTGGGTGCCGTCGCAGAACGAAGTGGCGCAGCGCTGGCAAAAGAAGGTCGCCGGATTCGACGGCTTCATCTTCACCGCCGCGGAATACAATCATGGCCCGACGGCCGTGCTGAAGAACGCCATCGACTACGCCGCCAACGAGTGGAACAAGAAGCCGGCCGGCTTCGTCGGCTATGGCAGCGTCGGTGGCGCGCGCGCGGTCGAGCAGCTGAGGCTGCATGCGGTCGAGTTGCAGATGGCGCCGGTGAAGTCCGCCGTACACATCGCCTGGGCCGATTTCCTTGCCGTCAAGCAAGGCGACAAGAAGCTCGATGAGTTCGAGCACCTCAACCAGGCGGCAACCGCGCTGGTCAACGACATTGCATGGTGGGCCAGGGTGCTGAAGACGGCGCGTCAGGCCGATGCCGTCGCCGAGGAAGTCAAGGCGGCCTGAGCACAGGTTCGAGCAGTCCTCCCAAGGATTAATTCTCCCAAGCATTGGGGCGGCGCATGCGCCGCCCTTTTTGTTCACACGGCATGGGCGTCCTGCGCTTGCCGTGGTCTGATGATGCAATCGGCAAGGCGGTCCATCTCATTCAGCTCGTCGGCATGATGCTGGCCCCACTGGCAAAGTGCCAGCAGGATCGGCTCGAGGCTGAGGCCGAGCCGCGTCGCCGAATATTCGACGCGCGAGGGGATCTCGGCAAAGATCTCGCGGCGGACGAGGCCGTGCTCTTCCATTTCGCGAAGCTGCTGGATCAGCACTTTCTGGGTGATGCCGGGCATCAGCACCTGCAGCGCCGACAGCCGCCGCGGCCCGTCGAAGAGATGGTACAGGATGACCGCCTTCCAGCGGCCCGAAATCACTTTCAGCGCGCGCTCCGCCGGCAGCGTCGGCAGTCTCTTGATCAGCTTGGCCATGGTCACCTCCCGGTCAGCAGCGGACAAATCGGTGTGTAGTCGAAGCCAGGCAGATAGTGGCAAACAGCGGCCGATGCCAACAGCGATCGGTGCATGCGATGAGAGCCATTCAACTGAGCCGCTTCGGCGGGCCCGACGTTCTCGACATAGTCGCGGTGCCGAAGCCTGAGCCGCAAGCCGGCGAGGTCTTGGTCCGCGTTCATGCGGCCGGGGTGAATTTCTTCGAAGTGCTGATGCGCGCGGATCGCTATGCGGTGACGCCGCAACTGCCGATGATCCCTGGCGTCGAGGCCGCCGGGATCGTGGAGGCGCTTGGGCAGGGGGTGGACGCTTCCTTGCTCGGCACGCGCGTCGCCGCGCCGTTGTTCGCCTGCGTTTGGCGGCTATGCCGAGTATGTGACGATCGACGCAAGCCTGGCCCTGCCCTTGCCGGATTCGCTCTCGTTCGAAAACGCGACGGCATTGATGGTGCAAGGACTGACGGCATTGTATCTATCGCGGCAAAGCCCGCCGGCCGGCAGATCGGTGCTGGTCGCCGCTGCCGCGGGCGGCGTCGGTTCGTTGCTCGTCCAGCTTGCCAAGCGCGCCGCCACGAGCCGTGTCATCGCGGCAGCCGGCAGCAAGGCCAAGCTCGACCTTACTTTGTCGCTGGGAGCCGATGCTGCCGTCGACTACAGCAACACGGATTGGCCGGTGCACGTCCGGGCAACGACAGGTGGCGCTGGCGTCGACATCATCTACGACATTGTCGGCGGCCCGCTGACGGCGGTTGCGCTGGAGGCTCTGGCACCTCGCGGAGAGTTGGTGTTTGCAGCACTTGGCAGATACGCGCTCGGCGCCCCGGAGATGGAGGCGATGATCGGCCGCAACCAGTCGCTGAAGGGTTTTGCCCTGCTGCCGTTGCTGTCTACGGACGGGCTCCGTGACGGCCTTTTGGAGCTTTTCGATCTGGCCGCTGGTGGTCAGCTTGTGGTGACCAAAGGTGGCCGCTTCCCGCTCGACCAGGCCAGCCAGGCGCATCGCCTGCTGGAGGAGCGCGGCGCGACCGGCAAGGTCGTCTTGATACCTTAGTAGGTGCTCCGCAAGGATCCGGGGTTGTGCCGTACAGGCCGTCAGCGAACCCGGTAGAACGGATTTGGCAGCAGGAACAGCCTCTCGGCATGCCCGCCGAACAGGTCGGATGGCTGGTCACCGACATTGGCAATTATCGTGTAGCCGGCCTTTTCGATTTCGGCCCTTATGGGTGACTTGAAATCTGCGGCGGAGCCGTATTTGGCCCCAGGCTGGACCATGTAAAGGTGCTCGTAGCCGGCATAGCCGGCCGACTGCAGGTTCTGTTCGGTTGCCTGACGCTGGTCCTCCGGACGTCCGGTGATGAAGAACACCGCGACTTTCGCCGCTCGTGCCTGCCGGAAGACCTCCAGCACGGCGTCGATGGCCGGATCCTTCGCAAGCTGATCCCAGGCGGCCCAGCCACAGGGACCATCGATTGCGATGTCGCAGGCGCCGCCAATCGGGCGGCCGAAATTGTCACGTGTGATCACTTCCCAGTTGGCCAAAGCCGTCTCGTCGATATCGAGCACCAGCGCGGGGCGAGGCACCTCCATTGCGCGCTTGATGACCCAGTCGCCTGCCTGCTTCGCCACAGTGGCCAGGTCGCGGTCATAGTCGCCGGAATCATGATAATTGGCAGCCGCCAGCATCGCATCGCCGACATTGGCTGGCTGGGACGGGCTTGTGAGAAGGAGCGAGTCGGAACGCGCCGGCCCAGGAATATTTGTGCCGATCATCAGCACGATTGCACCGGCACGCGCAATTCTATTCCAACCAATCGCCCGCATCACGGGACTTTGCGGTCACGAGAAGTCGGCTGTCAAGCGAGGTCTTCCACAGGTCCTCGAGACCGCGACGCTGAATTGGACATTCCAGATGCCGAATGTCTCTATGGGTTGCTGCACGCTACACGATTTCCGCCGTCGCGGTCTTTGCCTCCGACAGGTGACGCACCGCCGGAACCGTCGGTCGAAATGCGTCACCCGAAAATCATGGCCGTTACGCGCTTTGCCGTGCCCTACGCCGCCTGAACGATCTCGACCAGTTCAACGTCGAACACGAGATCGCGTCCGGCCAACGGATGATTGCCGTCGAGCTTGACGCTGGTGTCGTCCACGCCGACGACTGTTACCGGCATCGGGCGCCCTTCTGAGGTTCTGACCTGCAATCGAGTGCCGATATCGACGTTGATGTTGTCTGGCACGCGGGCGCGATCGACGGTCATGACCGCTTCGGGGCGGTGGGGGCCATAGGCGGCCTCGGCGGGAACAGTCACGGTGCTTTTCGCGCCCACCTCCATGCCCTCGACATGGGTTTCAAGACCAGGGATCACTTGTCCTTCACCCAGCGTGAATTGCAGCGGTTCGTTGCCGGAAGAATCGAATTGGGTGCCGTCTGCCAGGCGTCCATTGTAATTGATGCGCACGGTGTCGCCATTCTTGGCCTGTGTCATGATAGCCATCCTTTGAAAGTTTCGAGGGGCCGGCCAAAGCTCACGGTCCCGTCCTCGATCATCCACGCACTTAGGTGCGCGGCGCGAAACGCTAAAACTAGGGACCTGGCTGCCGATGTAAACCCCGATTGAGCGACGCCGGCATGACCCGCCGGCGTTCGTCGCCTTCGGCAGCAGTGCACCGGACTAGCGGTCATGCCGGCTCAACCCATTCAGGCGGCGTGCAAATGGCGGCTAGATCAGGTTATGGCCGCCATCGATGCGGATCGTCTCGCCGGTGGTGAAGTCGCTTTCCATGAGGTAGAGGTAGGCGGCGGCGACGTCCGCTGCGGTCGGAATTTTTCTCGATGGCAACCGGGCAGCCATGTCGGCAAAGAAGCTGGATTTGGCTTCTCCAACAATGTCCCACATCGGTGTGTCGACCCATCCGGGCGACACGACATTGACGCGCGTCGGGGCCAGTTCGAGCGCCAGGGCGCGGGCGAAGTAGCTGAATGAACCGGCAATCGCGGAGACGACCGAGCCTCCCGGCACCGGCGGCCGATCCTTATTTATTCCCGAGGTGAAGGTCATCGAGCCGCCGGCTTTCAGGGTGCGCACAGCGTGCTTGGAGAGCAAGACGGCGCCAATCAGCTTGTTATCGACGAAGCCTCGCACAGCCTCCATGTCGGTACTGCCGATGGGATCGCCGGGCGGCAGTGTTCCGGCGGTCGATACGAGGTGATCGAAGGGACCGACCTCGTCGAACAGGCGGGCGACGTCCGCTTCGTCGGTCATGTCGGCGACCACGCTTGTCACGCGGCCCGCATTGAGCGTCCGTTCGGCAGCCAGCAGTTTCTCGGGCGAGCGTCCGACGATCACGACCTTCGCTCCGCCGTTGAGAGCAGCTTCCGCGACGCCGAGACCGATGCCGGAACTACCGCCGACGACGATGACTTTCCTGTCCACGAGCGATGTCATGAGGGTTCTCCGTTCGTTGCGATTGCGGTGGGAGAGTCAGGCCTTGCCGGCGTAGGCGGCTTCGAGCTCGGCGATGATGATCTTGCGCATCCCATACATCGCCTGCCGGACGCGGTTGGCCTTTTCGCGATCCGGATCGGCACTGAGCCGCGGCAGGATTTCCGGGATGACCTGCCAGTAGACGCCGTATCTGTCGGTGAGCCAGCCGCAGGGTTGTGCCCTGCCGCCGCCGGCGGTGAGCGCCTCATAGTAGTAGTCGGTCTCGGCCTGGTCCCTGGTCTCGATGTAGAGCGAGAGCCGCTCGTTGAAGGGCGGCTGCGGCCCGGCATTGAGCGCAGTAAGGTGCAGTCCTTCGAGCTCGAAATCGAAGGTGGCATGCGGGACCGTCTTGTTGGTTCCGGACACCCAGTCGGTGTATTCGATGGTCTGGAGCGCTTTGCTGTTCTTGAAGACCGAGAGATAGAAGTCGCGGGCTTGCTCCGCATCGGTGTTGAACCAGAGGAATGGGTGGATGGTGGCCATGTCCGTTCTCCGTTAATTCCTTGCGACAGCGATCTTTTGCGAAGAGCCTGTCCGCTGTTGCTTTCGTTCAGGCTAGCGGTAGTCCGACGGCCGATGGACCGAGCCGTCCCAGTCGCGGGCAAATCCGAGGTCTTCGAGCCGGCGGGTCGAGAAGCGTGCAATCTGCCGCCCGGTCCGGCGCCGGCTGCTCGAGGCGAGGATGCGGCCGGCCATGCCGGTCAGGACGTCGACGATGGGTTCAACTCGTTTGGCGTTCATGGTGCTCTCCCAGAGTGGCGGCAGTTTTGGTTTCAGCAGTTGCCCCGCGACTTTCGTCAGCGAGAGTATCAGTCACATCAAACTCGCCTTTTGCAGCGGTGGTGAATGACTGATTACGCGAGCAAACATGCCGGCTTCTGGCCTGGACGACAAACGACTTATCGGCGACAATGTGTGAGCATCACTCACACGTACAGGTATCGATCCATGCCCCGGAAGCTGCCTCCCCTCACCACCTTGCCAAGTTTCGAGGCCGCGGCGCGCCTGTTGAGTTTCTCCAAGGCGGCAGAGGAACTTCATGTCACCCACGGTGCGATCAGCCGGGCGATCAAGAATCTTGAGGATCAGCTCGGTGTGCAGCTGTTCGAGCGCGGTACGCGTTCGGTGAGCCTGACAGCCGTCGGCGAACCCTATGCGCGGGCGGTGCGCGAGGCGCTCGCCCAGTTGGCCACCGCCACCGCTGCAGCAACAGCCCGCTATTCGAGCTCGACATTGAACGTCAGCACCTCCGATGGCTTTGCGGGGAGATGGCTGGTGCCGCGCCTCTATCGCTTTCACCGTGCGCATGGCGACCTCGATGTGCGGGTTTCGACGAGCGGGAAGCTGACCAACTTCCTCGGCGACGGCATCGATGTTGCCGTCCGTTATGGCAACGGAAACTATCCGGGGCTAACGTCGGAGTTCCTCACCGGCGAGGAGGTGTTTCCAGTGTGCAGCCCAAAGCTTCTTGAGGGTGCACATCCGCTCCGCACGCCTCAGGACCTCAAACACCACACGCTGATCCGTGACAGCTTTCCGATCGACTGGGCGACCTGGCTAGCAAGCGCCGGGGTCGAGGGCGTTGACCCGCAGAGCGGGATTACCTTTGACTCTGCCACCTTTGCCATGGAGTCGGCCGCACAAGGCGAGGGGGTGGTGCTCGGCCGGACCATGCTCGTTGCGGCCGACCTTGCCGCCGGGCGGCTCGTCCGCCCCTTCGGCCACGCCCTGAAATCCCCCTCCAGCTTCTATTTCGTCTACCCGCCAGAGGCGATCCGTCAGCGCAAAGTCAAGGCTTTTCGGGATTGGCTGCTCTCAGAAGTCGCGCCGCAAATGGACTGACGGGAAGGCCGAGAGAACAGGATCGTCTACATCGCGCAGTCACCATCGGCTCGCCCGAAACGCGGTGACGATCCAGGCACGCGAGTCGAAAAGCACACCGTCCGCGGTCAAATGCGCGTCGAGCAGATCGCGCAACCGCCGCAGCGGCGCGTCGACATCCACATCTGCGCGGGCGAGCGGATCCTTGACCAGTTGCAGGCCAAGCAAAGCGTCATAGGCCACATCGACGTCCTGGCCGTAGAAGACCGGCTCATGCACTTCGGCAAAGTCGACCGAAACAAAACCGGATGCACGCAAGATCTCCGCGGTGATGGCGGGGTCGCCAAGCGAAAACGGGGTGGCGGCGCCCCCCGATATGGCGGTCCCCGGCGCAATTGCCCGCTGAATGGCAGTTGCCCACTCGTTACGGTCCTGGCATCGCCATACCATCCACACAAGACGTGCCCCTGGTCGCATCGCCCGGGCGATATTGGCGAACGCCGCCGCCGGATCGGCAAAGAACATCACTCCAAATCGACTAATGCACAGATCGAAGCCGGCAGGCGGAAATACCAGCAATTGCGCATCGCCGCGCTCAAAGGCGAGGTTTCGCAATCCCTCTTTCGCGCTACACTTCCGGGCGATCTCGAGCATCTCGGCCGATACGTCCACGCCGAGCACGCTGCCTTCCACCGCGACACGGGCAGCATCACGAGAGGATTGTCCCGAACCGCATCCGATATCGAGCACGCGATCGCGCGTTCCCACCTTGACCGCAGCCCTGAAGACCTCGTTGTGCCGTCGCAGTTCGGCGTCGTAAAACGCAGCGCAGTTCAGCACCATCGCACGCCTGCCTGGAGATGATGGGCCGGCAGCATTTCCGGCCGCTCTGCCCTGATCTTTTCGCGTCGGGCCACCCCCGAACTGTCAGCCGCGCCGCGCCGCCTCGATCGCTGCAACGTCGATTTTCTTCATCTCCATCATCGCCTCGAATGCGCGCTTTGCTTCATCGCCGCCGGCGGCCATCGCTTCGGTCAGCACGCGCGGCGTGATTTGCCAGGAGATGCCCCATTTGTCCTTGCACCAGCCGCAGGCACTTTCCTGGCCGCCATTGCCGACGATGGCGTTCCAATAGCGGTCGGTCTCCTGCTGATCGTCGGTGGCGATCTGGAAGGAGAAGGCTTCGTTGTGTTTAAACGCGGGCCCGCCATTGAGGCCGAGACAGGGGATGCCGGCGACCGTGAACTCGACCGTCAGCACGTCGCCTGCCTTGCCGGACGGGTAGTCGCTGGGAGCGCGGTGGACGGATTTCACCGAACTGTCGGGAAAAATCTCGGAATAGAAGCGGGCCGCAGCCTCGGCGTCCTTGTCGTACCAAAGGCAGATCGTGTTCTTGGCGATTGTCATTGCTGGTCCCTTTGCTTTCGAAATCAATCGGGGCTTTTGAAATCAACCCGGGTTTTTCACAGCTGGCCTCGGCGTTGCACCGGACATGGAAATGCGCTCGTGCCATCGACGTTCCGGCAGCAGCAGCTGCCCGGAATCAAGGTACCACGGCTGGTGCTTTCAGGACCAGATGCGGGCAGTGACTCGAATCGGCGATGGTCCGCCTGCTCCGACCGGCGGCCTCACTCTTTGCGTAGGGCAGCGCCGCTTTGCTCAAGGTCGCGCTGGCTTTCCGTTGGCGCGCCGTTGCCTCAGAAGGCGCATGAGCAAGTTCCGTCTGTCCTTGCGCGGGACGAGTTCGATATCGCTGACAAGTTTTGCGCCGCCCTTGTGCCGCTCCAATGTGATCTTGCGGCTGTGGAAGGCCTCCAGCTCGGCGCGGTGCGCTACGCTTATGATGGTGACCTTCGGCAATTCGCGAATAATCATCTCCATCATCTTGTCCTGGCTCTTCTCGTCGAGTGCCGACGTTGCCTCGTCCAGCACGATGATATCGGGGCGGTGCAGCAGAAGACGCGCGAAGGCGAGGCGCTGCTTTTCGCCACCCGACAAGGTCTGGTCCCATGGCGCGTCCTCCTCGATCCGGTCGTTGAGGTAGTCGAGTCCCACCTTGTCGAGGGCAGCCTTGATCTTATCCAGCGTCCAGTTGTCGGCAGCGCCTGGATAGGCGACAGCGCGGCGAAGCGTCCCGGTCGGGATGTAGGGCCGTTGCGGCAACATGAACAACCGTCTGTCGGCGCGGATGTTGACGCTGCCGCTACCCCATGGCCACAGACCCGCGACGGCCCGCACCAACGTACTCTTGCCCGAGCCGGATTCGCCGGCGACGAGCACCCGCTCGCCTGGTTCGATCACGACCTCGGTTTCCTTGACCACGGCGGTGCCGTCGTCGAGCGACACGGAGAGATTGTTCAGGCTGAGCATCGCATCGCCGCCGGTCTCGCCGCGCTTTATGCGTCCCAGCGTGTTGCTCTGTTCCGCGCGCTCGAGCCCGTCGAGCGACATCATCAGCGAGGCGATGCGCCGTGCACAGGCGTTCCAATCGGCGAGACGGGGATAGTTGTCGACCAGCCATCCGAACGCGCCCTGCACGATGGCAAAGGCCGAGGCAGCCTGCATGACCTGTCCAAGTGTCATGCTGCCTTCGAGGAACTTTGGAGCGCAAAGCAAGACCGGCACGACAGGCGCAAACAGGCTCGACCCCTGAGACACCAGCGCCGTGCGCATGTGCTGGCCTGCAAGGAGCGCCCATTGCCTGAGCACATGGGCAAATGTCTTGTCCATGCCGCTGCGCTCCTCCTCCTCGCCGCCGAGCAATGCGATGCTCTCGCCGTTTTCCCGCACGCGCGTCAGCGTGTAGCGGAACTCGGCTTCCGCCTGATTTTTTCCCTCGGAGAGGTGGACGAAATGGCGGCCAATGACCGCCATCGAAGTAGACGTGATCGCGGAATAGAGCACTGCGGTGATGACCAGGAAGCCGGGAATGGTGACCGTCGAACCTGCAATCGTCAGGGTCAGGGCGCCGCCGATCGTCCACAGCACCACGATGAAGGTCGAGGCCGACAGAAATGCGACGATGACACCGGCGATGAAATCGACGGGCGATTCGGTGGCAATCCGCAAATCCTCGGCGATGCGGGCTTCGGGGTTGCTATGATCGCCGCCGACGAGGTTCAGCTGATAGTAGCGGCCGCTTGCGAGCCAGCGCGCGATGACCGCGGTGGTGAGCCAGGACCGCCAGCGGCGCTGTATCCTCATGCGAAAGAAGACTTGTGCCACCACAAGGCTGGCGCTTCCGATCACGAGTGGCAGGAATACGGCGCTCAGCCAATATACGGTGTGGGCATTGCGTTGCTCAATGGCGTCGAAAATTGCGCGATTCCAGACATTGATCCCATACTGGAAGCCGACATTGGCGACGATCAGGACCAACAGCCCGATCGTCAACGGCCAGGCGACCCTGTCGCCACTGCCGCTCCAGTAACCGCGCGCGCTGATCCAGAAGCGCTTAAGCAGGTATCTCTTGCGCGCCCGCTCGGCCTCTTCAGGTGTCAGCTCAGGATCGGGTTCGGTGACATCCGGCGGCGGCGCGGGCTCGCCGACGACCTCGGACGCGACTTCGACGGTCGACTGTTTCTCGCGGCGCGACTTCTCGGCATCGCGCGATTGGGCGCCGTCAACCGATTTCAGCTTAAATTTAGCCTCGGGCATCCGGCGATAACGGCTTAAAAATCAGAAGGTTTCATAGCGTCCGCTCGAGATCCCAGATGCCAACAACGCCAAGGCTTCTCAGCTGTTCCGGTGCTCGCAGCAGCCTATGGTCGTTCTCGATGACAGGCTTTGATCGTTGCGGGGCAGACCGCCGAGCGTCGGCTGCGGGTCAGTCTGCAACAAAGCATCACCTGCTGCGGTCTCGAGAATTCGCTTCAGGCTCTCAAGATTTGTCCGCATGCTGCATTCGAAGAGGCTGGACGCAAGCGGCGCGAGAAGTGCCATCGGCCCGAGTCAACAGGATCGAGGAGGAGAGATCATCTCGATTGCGATTGCGAGCATCTGCTGCCCAGCCGGACCGCGCCAGCCCCGAGTTCCGGAACAAGGGTGCGATTTTGCCGTTGAGCCAGAAACTGGAAGCGACCCGCATGTCCGAATTGCCGAATGAAGAGATCGAAGGGCGGCTGAACGCCCAGCGCGAGACTCTGGCGCTGGTCGTTGCGCTGCTTGCCAGCAAGGATACGGCACCCGAGCGAATATGGGCCGAACTGGAGGCCCGTTTTCAGTTTCAGAACAGTCAGGAGGACCCTGGCGTCCTGCCAAGCCGCGCATTCGCCATCGAAGCTGCGAAGATGCGGGAGTTCAAGCTGATCGCCGAAGAGGCGCAGGCGCGCAATGCGGAATGGAACCGCAGGGACAAGCCACAGGGCGCCAGCTGAAACCCCGGAGAGTGGATGCAGGACCGGCTATTTTACGATGACTGAGCAAGCGTCAGCTTTGCTGCAAAAGTGTACGTGCCAACTCTTGCCATTCCTCGTCAAGCGTTAAGGTCGACGGCGCCGCGTTGCTGCGGCGATACCAATATTCCGCATTCGACTGGTCGCCTTCCTTGCGGTGGAGATAGGCATGCACGTGCATGCCCGCCGTATCGTCGCGCTGCTGCGCGCACTCGTGCGCCTTAGCCCAATCGCCCTTTGCATCCCACCACAGCGCCTGCAGGGCAGGGCTCAAGCCGGCTGGCGGCTGTGGTTTCGCAATCGAATCCCTGAAGGCTTGCAGATCCATTTTTCCACCTCGGTAAGATGCAGAGCGCCAATAATACCCGCACCGGCAGCCGACCGAAAGCGTGCTTTGGGCGGGATGACCGGAATGGGCGGACGTCCGATAACCGAACGGCCAGACGGTTGATTCGATGACGTGCATGAAATAGTGCGCGCCACGACACCATGACGCCTGAGACAGCGAGGATGAGCCGATGACAGCCTCCGACAAGCCGCGCCAATTCTACCACGGCACCCGGGCCGACCTTAAACCGGGAGACCTGATCGAAGCCGGTTACAGCTCCAATTACGGGGCGCGAAAGCAGGCAGCCTGGGTCTATCTAACCGGCACTCTGGATGCGGCTATCTGGGGTGCAGAACTGGCCGCCGGTGACGGACGCGAAAGGATCTACATCGTGGAACCAACCGGCCCGGTCATGGACGACCCCAATCTTACGGACAAGAAATTTCCCGGCAATCCGACGCAGTCCTATCGCTGCCGCGAGCCGCTCAGGATCACGGGCGAGGTCACCGAGTGGCAGGGCCACTCCCCCGAGCGGCTGAAAGAGATGAAGGACCATCTCGAACGGCTGAAGGCACAAGGCATCGAGGCAATCGATTGATCGCTGAGTTCTGCGATTGCCAAGCTTGGCTCTGACCTACGGTCGGCGGCAGTCCCCGCGAAATACGGCTCCACGTCCGCAATGGGTCCGCGAGTTGTCGTTGCTTGCAGGGCTGGAGAGCGGATGCTCCTTTTCATCTCGTCGCGAACGTGATGATCTCTGGGCTCGAAGGGCCAAGTGGGCTGCCGTCAAAGCCGCCGAATTGCTGTTCGATCCGTAGCCCCGCGTTCCCCAGCAGGCTCGATAAGGCGTCCGTCTCGAGGAATCGCAAGGTGCTGCGACTAACTTGCGGAAGGCTCGGATGCTTTCCGCCGAACCTGTGGGTGAATGTCACCGTCTGTCCATCGAACCGCATGATCACCTCTGTTGTGATCTGCACCAGCGACCCGTCAGGCAGCTCAACGACGACCGCATTTTCGGGTGTCCAGTGCTCCCACGCCCGCACCGAAGGGTTCCGCGTTTCGAACGCGAAGCATCCGCCTGGCACAAGGGCGTGTCGGACAGCCGCCATGAAATCCCTCAGGTCTTCGTCGCTGACAAGGGCCTGGAATGCGTGCCCCGTCATCACAATGAGATCAAACTCGGCTGTCCAGCCGGCCGATTGGAGATCGCCGAGAACCCATTCGATATCCGCGCGCGTTCGTGCGCGATTCAACACGCCGGGTGCTGGGTCGATGCCGCAGAGCCGCCCTGAATGTCCGGCCAGGCGTGCCTCGTGAAGGAGGGTGCCCGTTCCACATCCGACATCAAGCACCGCGTCTGCTGTTAGAATGCGGGGCAGGTAGAAATCATAGTCGTCGCGCGCAGATCTCGGGTGCCAGGCGTCGTAGACGGCAGCGAGATATGGGTCGGCGAAAAGGTGGTCGACCATAGGCGGTATTCCCAATCAACTTTGACTGTGCGAGCGGCGTCGCCGCGAGCATATAGCCCATAAGTCGCGTCGATCGTTACCGCACGACCTCGCGGTGGCGGCCGGGCAGGCGGGTGGCGATGAGCTTGTCGATGCGGCGGCCGTCGAGGTCGACGACCTCGAAGCGCCAGCCTTGCGCGTCGACACATTCGCCGGTCGCCGGCAGATGGTGCAAATGCGACAGCACATAGCCGGCGACGGTTTCGTAATCGCGGCTCTCAGGCAGGTCGATGCCGAGGACCTCTGCCATCTCGTCGGCCTGCATGTAGCCGGCGAGCAGCCATGAGCCGTCCTCGCGCTTGACGGCGTTTTCCTCGTCGCCGGCGTCGAGATCCGAACGGAAGACGCCGGTGATCGCTTCCAGAATGTCGGCCGGGGTGACGATGCCTTCGAAATGGCCGTATTCGTCATGCACCAGCGCCATCGGCACGTCGGATTCCTTCAGCGTCGCAAGCACGTCCAGCGCGTCGGCCTGGTCATGCACGATCGGCGCGGCGCGCACGTGCCGGCGCGGGTCGAGAGCGCGGCCGCCGAGCATTGCGGCCAGCACGTCGCGGGTCTGGACGACGCCGATCATGGCGTCGACGCCGCCGTCGCCGGCCGGCAGGCGCGAATGCTGGGTGTCCATCAGCAGCTTCCTGATGGCCGCCTCGTCGGATTGCAGATTGATCCAGTCGACCTCGGTGCGCGGCGTCATCACCGCGCGCACGGCACGGTCGCCGAGCCGCATGACGCCGGCGATCATCCGCCGTTCGTCGGATTCGATGGTGCCGTGGTGCTCGGCTTCGGCGACCAGCATCTTGATCTCCTCGTCGGTGACCTTATCCTCGCTCTGACCGCGCTGGCCAAGCAGCCACAGGAGGGCGCGGCCGGAAAAATCGAGCAGGAAGACCAGCGGCGCCGAGACGCTGGCGAGGATGGTCATTGCCGGGGCGACCCTGACGGCTACCCGTTCGGGGTCGCGCAATGCGATCTGCTTGGGCACCAGTTCGCCGATGATCAGCGAGCCATAGGTGATGAGGGCGACGACGATGCCGACGCCGAGCGGATCGGCGAGGCTTTCGCGGATGCCGGCCGACGCCAGGGAGGTGGCCAGCCGCTCGCCGAGCGTGGCGCCGGAAAAGGCACCGGACAAGACGCCGACCAAAGTGATGCCGATCTGCACCGAGGACAGGAATTTTCCCGGATTGGCGCCGAGCGCCAGGGCCCGGCCGGCGCCCTTGACGTTGCGGTCGATCATCGTCTTGAGGCGCGCCGGCCGCGACGAGACGATGGCGAGTTCGGACATCGACAGAAGGCCGTTCACGCAGATGAGGACGACCACGATGGCAATTTCAGCATAAAGCATGCCGGGTCCATAGCATTGCCGCGCGGTTTTCGAAAATAGGACGGTCGCGCTTTTTAAATTTAGCAAGCCGGGCAATCAGGCGGCACCCATGCCGCATCCCAGGGCGGCGCGGAAAAATGCTCGATCAGGGCGTCGACGACGACGCGCACCTTTGGCGCGAGATTGCGTGTTACCGGCCAGATGGCATGCACCACGGTGTTTTCGACAAGACAGTCCGACAGAACCATTTCGAGCTCGCCGCGCCTGATGCTGTCGGCCGTCAGCCATGTCGGCAGATAGACGATGCCGCAGCCGGCCAGTACCGCATCGAGCATCGGTTCGCCGTGGCCGAGCACCAGCCGCGCCTTGGGCGCGAATTTTTCGAGACGGCCGTCGACATGCCTGACTGTCCAGGGATGGACCGTGCCGTCGCGGCCGTAGCCGATGAGGCTGTGCCTGGCCAGGTCCTCGATCGATAGCGGCCTGCCATGGGCGTCGAGATAGGCGGGGGCGGCGCAGATGGCCGAACGTTGGGCATAGATGCGGCGCGCGGCGATCGACAAGCTGTCGTCGAGGTCGCCCATACGCACCGCCAGGTCGATGCCTTCCTCGATCAGGTCGACGCGCCGGTCGTTGAACGAGATTTCCATCGTCAGGTCCGGGAATTTTTTGGAAATGTCGAACAGCAGCGGGGCGACGCACCGCCGGCCGAAGGCCAAAGGCAGGTCGACGCGCAGCCGCCCGGAAGGCACCTGCTTGCGCGATGCCAACAGCGACCGGGCGGCTTCGATCTCGGCCAGTGCCCTGACGCAGGCTTCGTAATAGCTCAGGCCCTCGCTGGTCGGGCTGAGGCTGCGGGTGGTGCGGTTGAGCAGGCGGACGCCCAATCGCTGTTCCAGCTGCGCGATCGACTTGCCGACCGCCGATTTGGTGACATGCAGCCGTGCGCCAGCGCCGGTGAAGCTGCCGGCCTCCACCGCGTGAACGAATGCGACGATGCCTTGCAAATTGGCCGATTCCAATGAAGCGCTCCTATTGTAGAGTTTTGCTCCTTAATCTGTTGCAGAACATGCCACATGGAAGCACTTTTCTCCATAGTGAAACGGCGTAAATGTCTCGCGCAATCATCAACCACGGAGCGCGAACCAAATGAGCACCGAAAACAGATCCTGGCAGATGAACGGTTTCGGCCTGTCCAGGTTGAAGCCGGCTGATGGAAAGCTGCCCCAACCCGGGCCGCATGATCTTCTGGTACGCGTCACAGCGGTATCGCTGAATTACAAGGACAGGATGATCGTCGATGGCGTGCTGATACCGGACCTCAGCTTTCCGTTCGTGCCGACATCGGACGCGGTGGGCGAGGTGGTGGCCATCGGCAGCAAAGTCAGCCGCTTCGGCATCGGGCAGCGTGTGCTCGGCCAGGTGATCGCCGACTGGCCGGACGGCGACGCCCCGCCGGTGCTGCACAAGCACACGTTGGGATCGTCGCTGCCCGGCACTTTGTCCGAGCATGTGCTTTTTCACGAGGATGCCGCCGTGGCGGCGCCGCTATCGCTCAGCGATGTCGAGGCATCGACGCTGCCGATTGCGGCACTCACGGCGTGGTTCGCGCTGGTCGAGGCGGCAAAGCCAATCCCGGGCGAGACCGTTCTCATCCAGGGCACTGGCGGTGTGTCGCTGTTTGCGCTGCAGTTCGCCGCCGCCTTCGGCCTGCGCGCCATCGTCACCTCGAGCAGCGACGAGAAGCTCGAACGGGCGAAGGCGCTCGGCGCCTGGCAAGGGATAAACTATCGCAGCCGGCCGGCGTGGGACGAGGCCGCGCGCGAGCTGACAAACGGCGCCGGCGTCAGCCATGTGCTGGAAATGGTCGGCGGCGACAATGCGCGGCGCTCGCTCAATGCGCTGGGCGCCGACGGCCGGCTGTCGGTTATCGGCTTGCTGGGCAGCATGGAGCTCAATTTTCCGATCTTGCCGTTCATGCGCAACCGGATCGTCGTCCAGGGCATATCGATCGGTCACCGTCGTGCTTTCGAACGGATGAACCAGGCGATCGAGACGCTTGCCATCAAGCCGGTAATCGACAAGGTGTTTGGCTTCGACGAGGTGCCGCAGGCATTTGAGCGTCTGGAGACGGGACCGTTCGGCAAGATCGTGATCACCGTGCCCTGAGCCGGTCGGAAATGGGTCAGACGGGAAGGCTGATCGCGCGCCTACGGCAGTTGCAGCAGGACGCCGATGATGGCCTTGCCGTCGGTGAAATAGGGATCGCCTTCGCCGTTGCGCCCGGTCTTCGTGGCGCCGACGCCTGGTATCTCGCTGGTCGAGATCAGCATGCCGGCGGCGGAGAGGTCGCGCATCAGCCCATCGCGCTCGGCGTCGATGTTGGCGCCGATATGATGAGTGATCGCGCCGGTGTCATGGCTGAGGCCGACGCCGCGGTCAAAGCTTGCCGAGCCAAGCCAAAGCGGCCGGCCGTCGTCTCCGGTCGCATCGGTCTGCCAGAAGCGGACGTGATGGCGCCGGTCGGCACTGTCGCCGACCGGTTTTTCGAAGGCGAGGTCCTGGACGCGGCCTTCGAACAAAAGCCGGCTGACCGGCGCGTCGGGATAGGGGCGGTTAAACAGCACGCTTTCGCCGATCTCGATGGCAGTCTTCAGCGTGATGGCGTCTGCCGTATCCCAGCCGGCGACGGCAAAAGCATGGACAAGCTCCTTCTTGGTGCCGACAAGGCCGACATTGATCGGATCGCCCGGAATGCCTTGCGGCGTGTGCGTCACCATCTCGAATTGCTGATTGCGAAAATTGCGGTCCCGCAACGTCCAGAACTCAGGCGCGGCGAAATAGGCGAGCGAAAGATAAGCGGCACAGCATGCCACCAGCCAGATCGTTGCACGTCGTCGAAGGCTTCGTTGGCTCAAGAGGCACCACCCAAGCGTCTGCGCACCATCTTAACCGGCGCAGCAAGTCTTGGGCAGGGGCTGCAATCAGCGGCAGGCGCGATAGCCGTTCTTGCGGTTCTTGATGTCGAAATGGAAATGGTTGCGGTGATCGTAATTGTAGCCGGGGCCGAGCACGGTGGTGAAATACTGGCAGCCGTCGGCGCGCACATTGTTGAGGAAGCCGCGCGTGCGGAAGGCGAACAGGCCGGGCTTGCGGACGTCGATGTCGTCGCCATTGTTGAGCTCGATGCTCATCACGTCGAGCGCATTGCCCTTGCCGTGTTCCGACAAAACACCTTCGCCGGCAATCCTGCGGCAGGAATAGCTCGAGCCCTGGTGGATGGTCTTGACGCCTGAGAAATAGCGCCAGCGGGCCGACGGCACGAGTTCGTTCCTGGTCCAGCCGGCAAAGGTGGCGGCCATGTCGCAGGTCAGCGTCGCGGCCGGCTTCATCTCGACGCTGCCGATGGCCGAGACCTTGACCGGATAGTCGATGCCGCACTGGCCTTCATGGATCGGCGCCACGTCGGTGTAGACGACACCGAGGCGTTTCAGCTCCTTTCGGCAATCGATCTCGGTGGCCGGCATCTGTTCGGCCGGCGACATCGGATTGTCCATGCGCGGATAGGCGGCGGTCATATAGGGGTTGGACGGGACGAGGCGCTGCATGCCGGAATATTCCGGGCCGGAACTTTGTGGGTCGGAATCGGGCGGGACGGCAGCGGTCTGGCTGCCGACATCGACGGCCGGCTGCAGCGACAGCACGCTGCCGGTATTGCAGGCGGAGACCGCCGCAATGGCAAGCATGGCGGCAAGCCTGCCGGCCATACGCGCGCGCCTTGTTTGCCGCGCGGCGGCAAGCGCAGCGCGAAATATTCCGGCCATCGGCAGGTATCCTGTCCCCAGATGGCACAGAGTTTAATCGCCAAGGGTAAAGGAAAAATCAGCGGCGCCGTTCACACCTGCGGCCAAATTGCGGCGCCCGACCTCGGCGGGCTCGATGTCACTGGCAAAACGTACCACCGTTGCGGCGCGGTTCGAGGTCGAAGTGGAGATGCTGCGAATGATCGGCGTCGCTGCCGGGGCCAAGCACGGTCTTGAACGGTCCGCAGGCTGCCTTGCGCACTGCGTTCAGGAATTTCGCGTCCTTTTCCGGCGGCGCCGGGCCGACATCGATCTCCTTCCCGTCCGAAAGCTTGAAGCTGGCGATATCGAGCGCGTTGCCGAAGGCGTGCTCCGACAATTTGCCGCCGCCATTGCGCGACCGGCAGACAAAGGCGGAGGCCTGGCCGATCGATTTAATATCCGCGCCGAACTCGGCCTTTGCGGCAGGCTGGATGACCGAAGCAGCAAAGCGTGCGGCCGCTTCTGCCATCTGGCAATTCAGCTCGGGCTCCGGGCCGATGGCGATGGATTTGCCGAGCGTCCTCAGCACGATCGGGTAGGGGATCGAGCAACCGACCGCCGTATCGCGCTCGGGCTTGCGCTCCACGAAATCGACGCCCATCGACTTCAGCCGCCTGCGGCAGGCCAATTCTTCGGCCGGCATTTCTTTCTCGGCAATGGCGGCCGATCGAGGATCAGGAAGGATTTTTTTCTCCTCCTTTTTGTCCGCCTCGGCCGGCTTTTCCGACGGGTTCGGTGCGCTTGCCGATGGCTCTGCCTCCGCTGGCTTTTCAGGAGGTAGTGGTGCGATCGCCGGCGGCTCCGGCTGCTTGGCGTTTGGCTGGCCGTTTTGCGGCTGAGTGGCCTGGGGCGGCTCCGGAGCATCCGCCGGGCGCGGTTCGGGGACCGGGATCTCGGTTGGTGGCGGGGGCGTGACTTGCTGGTTGAGCTGCGGAACCGGTGCAGTTTGCGGCAATTGAGGGGCCTTGGCCGATACGGACCCGGCCAGCGGCGTAGCCGCAACGGCCAGCAGCAATCTGCCCAATCTGAAAAAGCCAAACGCCGCCATTACGTCGCAACGGCCAGAATGCAGGGAAGTTGCCTTGAGCGAGGGAGGCGGCCGATCACAATCGGTAACCGCGCCGTCACGCGCCGATCGCTTCCAAGCCTTCCTCGAGCCAGTCCGCCAGCAGCGGCATGCCGAGCAGATATTTTGCCGTGCGCTTGTTGGCGCGCTCGCGGGCGGCGGACAGCGCGTCCGTCCATTCCGTAGCGTCATAGTCGCCGCGGCCGACCCAGGCCAACGCAATCAGTTCGGCCGCTTCGTCGACATTGAGATCGTCGATCAGCTCGCGCAATTCTTCTTCGGTGAGATCTTCGGAGCTTTCCTCGGCAAGGCCGTCATGATGGTGGTTGTCGTGCGCGTTGCCGTCGAGCTCTACCTCGTGCTCGGCGCCGTCGGCATAGTCTTCGTTGACGGCGGCGCTGAGCGCCTTCGCCTTCAGGATGAACAGGCGCACGGTGTCGGGACCGATCGAAAGCTCCCAGTCTCGTTCAACGCGTTGCTGCACCGGCCGTCTCCCTGCTTCGTGCTCGGTCGGCCCGATGATAGCGGATTTGCAGCGCTCGTCACATTATCTTGCGCGGCGGCGTTGATCATGAAGCATGATTTCCGATGCCCTCTCTTCCCGGGATAAGATGGCCTTGCTGGGAGAGATCGCGGTTTTGAGATAGGATGACATTTTCCGGGACGAAACGGCGTTGGCCCGGCGTTAGTGTTGCATTGTCAGTTCAAAGGAGAATTCGATGCGCAGACGATTGCTGATTTACGCCATGGCCATCGCCGCCCTGCCGCTGATTGCGGCTCCGGCGTTTTCGGCTGGAGAGGGCGGAGGAGGTGGTGGCGGCGGTGGCGGCAATGGCGGCGGCGGCCAGTCCCAGTGCAAGAAGGGGGAGGCGTGGGACAAGAAGCAGAAGAAATGCGTCTCGCCGAAGCAAGGCATGCTGGACGACGACAGCATCTACGATGCCGGTCGCGCGCTGGCGATGGATGGACGCTACGACGAGGCGATCGCCGTGCTCAGCCTCGCCGCCAACAAGCAGGATCCGCGCATCCTCAACTATCTCGGCTATTCGCACCGCCATTCCGGCCGCGTCACCGTCGGCCTCGGCTACTACGAGGAAGCGCTGCGCATCGACCCGAACTACACGCTGGTACGCGAATATCTCGGCGAGGCGCACCTGCAGATCGGCGATCTTGCCGGCGCCCAGGAACAGCTCCGCGAGATCGAGAAGCGCACGGGCAAGGGGTCTCGCGAATACGGCATGCTGTCGGAGCAGATCGATCATTTCATGAGGAGCTGATCCTCCGGAACGCTCCTCATAACCGGCTGTGAGCGATCGCAGCCGGTTTTTTGCTGTGCTGCACATGTTGGCCACAACCGAGATTTGGCATCACGGTACACGATACGATCTTGGAAACCCCCGCTTGACGTGGGGTCAGCCGTGCAATCGGTGGATGATTTTTCAAAAACCGACTTTTTGGACGTGAAAAACCCGCGAAGATTGCTATATCTTGCGAAATTGTGGTGAGACGGTTCCGTTAGCCCGAGGCTGCCGGACCGTTTTCTTTTTGTACCATCGACAAGGTCGCTCCCGATTGCGGGGGCGGCGGCAGGAAAGGTCAGGCATTATGAACAAGGTCCCGATGACAGGCGAGGGGTTCGCGTCATTGAAGGAAGAGCTGCGCTGGCGCCAGCAACAGGAGCGGCCGCGTATCATCGAGGCGATTTCCGAAGCGCGCTCGCATGGCGACCTCTCCGAAAATGCCGAATATCACGCGGCAAAAGAGGCACAGAGCCTCAATGAGGGCCGGGTCAACGAACTCGAGGACCTGATCGCGCGGGCCGAGGTGATCGACGTCACCAAGCTCAGCGGCGACAAGGTCAAGTTCGGCGCCACAGTGGTGCTGGTCGACGAGGATACCGAGGAGAAAAAGACCTACCAGATCGTCGGCGACCAGGAAGCCGACGTGAAGTCCGGCCGCATCTCGATCTCCTCGCCGATCGCCCGCGCCCTGATCGGCAAGGAAGTCGGCGACGCCATCGAGGTCAATGCGCCAGGCGGCGCCAGGGGTTATGAGATCGTCCAGGTGCAATTTATCTAGGGGATTGGCGCTGCTCTGCCTTCTCCCCTTGTGGGAGAAGGTGGCCTCGCGAAGCGAGGTCGGATGAGGGGTGTTCCAGCTTGGCTCCCTCCGCACTCCGTCCAACACCCCTCATCCGTCTTGGCGCTGCGCGCCAATCCACCTTCTCCCACAAGGAGACCTTTGCACAGAAGCCGATTGGTGATTCTGTGATGATGGTCGAAGCAGGGAGATTCGGGATGGCGGATCGTGTTTTGGGTCAGTTGAGTCTGGCGGACG
>NZ_JAMYOX010000043.1:0-48900 GCF_040320025.1 Mesorhizobium sp. M0808 | reverse complement strand
CGGATAAGGTGTTCCACGGACGGCTCCCTTGTTTGAGATCTCAACGAACTCATTCTGGCACATCCGATGCCGTCGGGCGCCGTCCACCCCATCATGCCGTTGCAGTCGCCGAAGATTGCAACGGCGGTTGCGAGGCGAACCGGCACAGGCGTGCGAACCCTCCCGATTCTTTCGATCTTCGCAGTAGACTCAACCGCTCCAAGCGCGTTTCCTAGGCACACCCCCACGCTCGGAGAACGGCCATGCACAACACCCGCCGAACCCTAATCGCCGTAAGCCTTTCCCTCACCCTGACCTTCGTACCCTTCCTCGCCTATGCCGCCTCGCCGCAGCCGGCGAAGGGCGAGCACGGCATGGTGGTGACCGCCCAGCATCTTGCGTCTGAGGTCGGAGTCGAGGTGCTGAAGCAGGGCGGCAACGCGGTCGATGCCGCGGTCGCCGTCGGCTATGCGCTGGCCGTGGTCTATCCGACCGCCGGCAATATCGGCGGTGGCGGCTTCATGACCATCCGCTTCAACGACGGCCGCTCGACCTTCCTCGATTTTCGCGAGCGCGCGCCGCTGGCCGCGACCAAAACCATGTATCTCGACAAGGACGGCAAGCCGGTAAAAGGCGCCAGTCTCGACGGCTATCTGGCGGTCGGCGTGCCGGGCTCGGTCGCTGGTTTCGAAATGGCACGGGAGAAATACGGCACGCTGTCGCGGCAGGACTTGCTGGCGCCGGCCATCCGCTTTGCCAAAGAAGGCTTCGTGCTGGAGCAGGGCGATGCGGCCTCGCTCCAGGGCGGCGCGGAGCGGTTGGCCAGGGACCCAGCGGCGGCGGCCATTTTCCTCAAGCCGGACGGCAAGCCTTATGCTGTCGGCGAGCGCCTTGTTCAGCCCGATCTCGCGGCTTCGCTTGCCGCCATTTCCGAACGCGGGGCGGATGCCTTCTACAAAGGCGCGACCGCCGACGCCATCGTCAAGGCGAGTGGCGAGAAGGGCGGCATTCTGGCCAGGGCTGATTTCGAAAACTATGCGGTGCGCGAGCTCAAGCCGGCGACCTGCAATTACCGCGGCTACGAGATCATTTCCTCGCCGCCGCCGAGCTCCGGCGGCGTCATCATCTGCGAGATCCTCAACGTGCTTGAGTTCTATCCGTTGTCCTATCTCGGCGCCGGTTCGGCCGAGACGGTTCACGTCATGGTCGAGGCGATGCGCCACGCCTATGTCGACCGCAATTCGGCGCTCGGCGATCCCGGCTTCATCGACAATCCGGTCGCAAAACTGCTCGACAAGAATTACGCCAGGGAAATTCGCGAAAAGATCGATCCGTTCCGGGCCGGCGTGTCGCAGGAATTGATGCCGAAGGGCTTTGGCGAGAGCAACGAGACGACGCATTTTTCGATCATCGACAATGACGGCAATGCCGTCGCGGTAACCTACACGCTGAACGGCTCTTTCGGCGCCGGCGTTGTCGCCGCCGGCACCGGCATCCTGCTCAACAACGAGATGGACGATTTCACCCAGAAACCCGGCGTGCCCAATCTCTATGGCCTGGTCCAGGGCGAGGCGAATGCGATTGCGCCGAAAAAGACGCCGCTGTCGTCGATGAGCCCCACCATCCTCGCCAAAGACGGCAAGCCGTTCATGGTCATCGGCAGCCCCGGCGGTTCACGCATCATCACCATCACGCTGGAGGCGATCGTCAACGTCGTCGATCACGGCATGAACATCCAGGAGGCCATCGACGCACCGCGCATCCATCACCAATGGCTGCCTGACACGGTCTATATCGAACCCTTCGGCCTGTCGCCCGATACCGAAAAGCTGCTTACCGGCATGGGCTACCGCCTCGATCTTGCCGACACGACCTGGGGCCAGGCGGCCGGCATCCTGGTCGGCGGCAAGAGCCTGGCGGAAATCGAGAAGGGTGGCGGCGCCCGCTACAATGGCGCCATCGACAGCCGCGCCGCAGCCGGCAAGGCTATCGGGTATTAAACCCCAAAAAGTGGGAACCGGTTTTCGGATAAGATCATGGTCAACAAGAAGATTGCGCCTTGCTTCAGGTGACCAGCGCGATTGTCGACGCAATCAGCATCAGCGCCGCGATGCCGACGAACAGCGCGTAGATGCGCGGCCGGTCGAGCAGAAGCGCATTGCCGGATATCCATGCTGCAGTGGCGCCACCAAGCGCGAAAAAGAAGGTGCTGCGGCGCCCGAAGCTCAAGCCGGCAGCCATCAGGCCACCGATGATCAGGGCGCCGAACACGATGATCACGGCGACTGCGTATTTTTCGAAATCGTTGCTGCCGGCGCTCGGGCCGATTGCGTTCAACCTCGACAGATCGTCCGGATCGAACGGGCTGGTCGACCCATATTCGTCTTGACCGACAGGCTCATGCATTATTCGTTCTCCGCAAACCGACAGCAAATCATCAAGCCTCGCCGAGCGCAACCGCTCGCCGAATGTGATCGGCACGGTGTTCAACACTTTCTGGCGGCGGCTTGCCAGAGATTTTTGAATTCGCGCTTGGATCGCCGCCCCGCTGCGCGGCCTGGTCAAGCGCTTTGCCCGAGCTGAATCTTCATGCCGCCCTGGCCAAAGACCGCGTTGCCTGAACGGAAGCCCCAAGCACCGCCTGTGCGGAGTCGGCCTGCCTTTCATCGACATGCGCCAGCACCAGGATCACACCTTGTGCGGCATTCGTCTGGCCTGGCTGCTTGCCGGTACCGGACGATGTCCCGAAAAGCCTGCCGGCAACGCCGCCCAGGACTGCACCGACGAGGGCCGAGGCCAGCCATCCCGCGCCGAGGGGATCGATGCCGGGGATATCAAAGGCGCCGAGGCCGGCCAACAAACCCGCCGCCGCGCCAAGGGCGGCACCGGTGCCTGGACCGCGCAAGACGGCGCCGATTTCGTCATCGTAGGGTCCGATGACACTGATTTCGTGACGGGCGATCCCTGCCGCCTGAAGCGCTTCGACGGCACGCGCCGCCTGGTCATGGGAATCAAAAAGTCTGCTGATTGTTCGCATTGAAACTGCCTGTGAGGCCCCCCGGCCCTCGACGGTACGGCGGGTTCCTGCTGAGCGACGACGCCGAGGAACCGCCTAACGCATACGTCGCCCGCCGCTCATTTCCGAGCGGCGGGCGACGACTGCCCGAGCTTTCACGTCACTCGATGATCTTGACGATCTTGCGCGTGCCTGGGTCGACGACGACGGTGCGGTTGTCGACGATGACATAGCGGTATTTGACGCTGGGGACTTCATGAAGCTCGACGGTATCGGGAAGCGTCGAGCCGATATTGAGCTCCACCCCAGGGATTTTCACCGAGGCCAGCGGCTGCTTCTTCACATACTCCTTGATGACCGTTTCCTGCTGCGGTTCGATGACAACGTCTTGCGCTGCAGCGGCGCCGAGGCCTGCCAGCAGCAGAAATCCCGCCACCGCGGTGGAAAGATGCATTCTCATGGTCGTCTCCTTTGCGAACTCGGTCCGCTCTTCGCGCCAAGGCTCACTCGAACGGAAGGCAGCTGAAAACGTTCCGTCGACCGGGCTTCGGTCCCGCCCGGCAGGGACCAACCGACGTGTTGCCGCAGGACCTAAGTCTGATCCTTGTGCGCAAAGGGTGGGTTTGCCGCGTGACCCGGAACCGCCGCGGCACCTAGCCGTTGCTGGCTGCACGTTCCGGGAGGATTCCATGGAAAAGGTCGACGGTTGCTCGCACCGATCCTGGCTGTTTCCATTCCGATCGAACCCGGCATCTGCGCAGCCCTGTCCCTTCCTGCGCCGATAAGGGTTCGCGCGTCACTTTGTGGCGGGCGAACCCTCAAATTGCTGCGTGCACCAAAGTTGACCCCCTGAAGCGAAGAGAAGGGGCGAGGAGAGCGGAAATGCCCGACGACAAGAGCAAGCGAGACTTCAGCGACCGCAATCGCGTTTCGGCGGATGAATATTATGAGGTCGAACATTTCGCGCGGGAAAATGGTGTTTCGCCCAGCCAGGTGAGCAAGCTGATCAAAAGGACCGGCGGCGACCGGATGATCCTCTCGCAGGCGGTGAAGGCATTGCGCGAGCGCAAGTGAGCTGGCGGCCAAGCCAACGGTGGAGAGGCACTGATCGCGATCGGCCGAGATCCGGCCAGCTATCGACAACATGCCCGGATGCCGCCGCTTCGGCCAAGCGCAATGCCCCGCTACTTCTTCGATTCCGATGAAGACGGAATCGTCTATTCCGACGATCAGGGAACGTTATATGACGATCTCCCGCTGGTCAGGAAAGAAGCCCTTCGCACACTGGCCGAGATGGCCAGGGATGGCCTTCCTCATCGCAGGATTGCAGTCAAGGTCCGGGACGACCGTGGCGGTCTGGTCCTTGAAGTGGCTTTGACCTTTGCCGTTGAAACGCGGCACTTCGACGAGCGGATTTTCCAGATCGACTTGCGCACGAACTGACGGCTCGATCATCATCGCGCCGACCATCATCAGATTTCTGGTGCAGCGGCATCTTCCCCTGGCGCGGAACATTAGAAGTCTCTAATTGTTATCTTAAGCAGCGGGAACCTCCCAGGATTCTGCTGCAGATCGGGTGCAACCCGATCGGCCCGCGCCCTCCGCCAGAGGCGCGGGCTTCGTTTGTTTAGCCGATGCGCAACGCCGTTCGGCAGCAGCATATTGGAGACCTGCGGGAGCAGTAGTAGCATCTGTCGCTACCGCGGCGCCCTGGCGCCCAGGCAACGGAGCCCGTCGTCCGACAGGGCGGCGGGCTTTTTTGACGCGGGTCGGTCATCACGCAATCGATGGAATTCTGGCCGGCGCCGATTCGTGTGGCATGGGGTAAGGTGCCCTGACGCAGCGCCGGCCAAGCGGAAATCAGGTCCGCCGCAGCCAGATAGTAGCCGCGCTGGCGCAGCAGGTAATTGCGTGATCGCGGAAGCCGCACCATTGCAGAGCCCTCCCCAGCAGTTCGGCCTGCCCAGCGGCTGACCCGAGGCATTCATTCATTCTGACGATGCACCGGACGCCCCGACGGCGGAAATTGGACGCAGCGCTCGCTCTCGATTCAGCGGCCGGTGTTCCCTGCAGATTTCGGACGAAAGGCCATTCTATCCTTGTTGCGCCTGGATTCTTATCAGATCGTGGCAAGGATTGCCTTTCCGGCCGCGTTTGCCGGCGTTCTGCTGTTCGCCCTTCTGCCGGAGCAACTCCTGCAGGGTCTTGGCCTGGCTTTCACGTTTGATCACGACAAGCTCAATCACGCCGCCGCCTTCGTCGTCCTGGCGGCTCTCGGAAGTCTCGGCTGGCCGGAACGCAAGGCGAAGCTGATCGTACTCCTCGTTCTCACGGGTGCGGCGATCGAGGGGCTTCAGGCCGTGCAACTGATAGGGCGCGACCCGGATTTATTCGACTGGGTGGCCGACTGCGCGGGAATCGCGTGCGGACTGACGGTTGCAGGCTGGACAAAGCGGCTCGCCGGCGGATTGCCATAGCTCGAAAGCGCATAACGGAATCGGCGCGCCCGTGCCCCAATAAGGGGAAAATGGCCGGCGCCACTTGGGGGGCGCGTTGGGGTAAGTTGCCTGATGGGGCGCCGGCCAGGCGGAAAAATTACGTCCGCCGCAAAGTAACATAGCAGGAACGGCAATGCGCGGCAGTAGCGTGATCGCGGAAGGTCCGCGCTCGCGCCTCCGGTGCGGTGACCCGTTTTGGGCCAACAATTCTGGCACCTGAATTGCACTGTAGGCAATGCCGGGGAATCCCGGCAATCGTCCCCGAATATGGGGCCTCGCCGCTTCGCAAATGGAGCGGCGGGCCTTTTTGCCGGATGTTGAAAAGTAGGCCGATCAGCGGCTTAGCTGATCACAGTGTGCTTAGCCCGATTTCCCCTACCAAGTGCTTATTCTCACAAGAGAAATTCTAAAGCGCCCAAGCATCGGTGCTTGACACAGGTTTCGAGAACTGGATAAGTGGATACACAGATACGCTCTGATCGGACCCAAGACATGGCAGCTGACGCAATCGAGCCGTTGGGCATCACGACCGCCGAGGAGGAAGCTTATCGCCACATTCAGCGGGCCCTGAGGATGGGGCGTTATCGGGCCGGGGACCGGCTGATCCCGGAAGAGATCGCGACGGAAATCGGCATGAGCCGCATGCCGGTTCGCGAAGCATTCCGCCAACTGGCCGCGGAAGGTCTTGTGGTCATTCGCCCGAACCGTGGCTGCATCGTCGCCGGGCTTACCCTCGATGAGATCTACGAAACATTTGCAATACGCTCGGTGCTCGAAGGGCTGGCGGTGAGGCTTGCCATGCCGCACATCGATGTCGAAGTGCTTGAAGAACTGGAACGCCAGCTCGACCGGATGGAGCGCGCCAGCCAGACCGGCAGCAGCGACTGGGTCGTGCGCCATCAGGCCTTCCATTTGCAGATTTGCCAATTGAGCAACAGACCCAAGCTGGTCCGGCAGATTGTCAGCCTGCACGTCGTGATCGAGCCCTACCTGCGCATCTGGTTCGACTATGTCGACAAACCCGCCAGCGCGCGTGCCGAGCACGAGATCCTGATCGACGTGCTGCGGTCAGGTGATGCCGGCAAGGCTGAGATCGTCATGCGGGATCATATCGTCGAGACGGCGCCGCTTCTGGCCAACTTCGCAAGTCCCGGCCGCCGCTAGGGAATACCATCTAACTCGTTGAAGCCGGAAGATAATCCGGCACGACGAAAGGGAACTGCCATACCGGCAAAAAGAGGAGAATGATATGAAAATTAGCCGCATCGCAGCCATTGCGTCGGTCCTGTTCGGCCTGGTCCAGGCCGCCGTTGCACAAGAAACACCAAAGGCAATTACCATTGCCACCGAAGGAGCCTACGCGCCCTGGAATTTCACAACAGCCGACGGCAAGCTGGACGGCTTCGAAGTCGATCTCGCCAATGATCTGTGCGGGCGAATGAAGATCGAGTGCAAGATCGTCGCACAGGACTGGGACGGCATGATCCCCGCGCTGACCGTCGGCAAGTTCGACGTGATCATGGCGAGCATGTTCATCACTGAAAAACGTCTGAAGATCATTGACTTTACCCAGCCGTATGCCGTGGATCCCTCAGGTTTCGCGGTCGCCAAGGATAGCGAACTGGGCAAGCTCGGCATCTCCAACGAGCGGTTGAAGCTGGAGAATGAACCCTCTGCGCAGGCGGCAATCGACAAGCTCAAGCCATTGCTGAAGGGAAAGATCATTGGAGTTCAGGCTGCAACGGCGAACCTGGAATTTGTGAAAAAATACTTCTCGGACGTCGCCGAGATTCGCGAATACAAGACCACCGAGCAACACGATCTCGATCTTGCCGCGGGTCGCATCGACGCGCTCTTCGCGCAACAGACAGCGCTGGCCGCCACGCTGGGCAAGCCGGAGTTCAGCGACTATACGCTTGCAGGACCAGGATTTGTCGGGGGTCTCTTCGGTCTTGGCTCCGGGGCCGGTATCCGCAAAGAGGACACCAAGCTGAAAGACATGCTCAACGGCGCCATCGACGCCGCGACCGCCGACGGCACGATCAAAACCCTGTCGCTTAAATGGCTCAAGAGCGACGTCACTCCAGTCAAGTAAGCGCTTGCCGGCGAACGGCCATTCCTGACCACGTTCCGGAGCTGAGCCGTTCGTCCTGCCGGGGGTATCAATGCCGGGGGTATCAATGGTTGACGCATTCCGGCTGCTTGGTTTCCAGCACGGAGGTTGGGGGGCTGCTCTTCTCATGGCGGCCTCGGTCACAGTGCTCCTGTCCGTGCTGGGCTTTGCGCTTGGCGCTGTATTTGGCGGGCTGGCAGCGGCCGGGCGTCTCCGCAACTCCAAAATATTGAGGTTCTTGGCCCTTGGCTATTGCACGGTTTTCAGGGGCGTGCCCGACCTTCTGACCATTTATCTGCTTTACTATGGAGGAAGCGTCGCCCTGACCTCGCTTGGTCATAGCCTGGGTGGGTCCGGATTCGTCGGCGTTCCGGCCTTTGCCACTGGAACCTTGGCTATCGCGATCATCTCGGGCGCCTATCAAGCCGAGGTCTATCGAGGGGCTTACCTCGCCATCGACCAGGGACAGCACGATGCCGCTTGCGCGCTTGGTCTCAACCGGCTGCAGCGGCTGCGACAGGTTATTTTTCCCCAGCTCCTGAGATACGCGCTGCCAGGTCTCGGCAATGTGTGGCAGTTGGTTCTGAAGGACTCGTCGCTGATATCGGTAATCGGCCTCGTTGAACTGATGCGCCAGGCGCAGATCGCTGCAGGTTCGACCCGTGAACCGTTCATCTTCTACATTGCTGCAGCCTTGCTCTATCTGGCTATCGCTTCCGTCACGGGCCACGCCTTCTACCGTCTGGAACGGAAGGCGCCGTGGCGCGTCCGGTCGGCATGATAGATTTCAGTTTTTTCCTCGAAATCCTGCCGAAGCTACTCGTCGGCCTGCCGCTCACGATGGAACTGGCCCTGACTTCCATCGTTGCCGGCTTCGTTCTTGCCGTCACATTGGCGCTTGCCCAGCAATCGGAATCGCCCTTCGTCGTCTTGCCGATCCGTGGCTTCTCAGGGGCACGCCTCTGCTGGTGCAGATTTTTCTGACCTATTATGGCCTTGGTCAGTTCCGGCACCAACTGTCGGCAATTGGATTATGGGCCGTTTTCCGCGAACCCTACTGGTGCGCAATCATCGCGCTGACACTCAACACCACCGCCTATGGCAGCGAAATCCTCCGCGGCGCGATTCAATCGGTGCCACGCGGCCTTGTCGAGGCGGCCCGGTCTGTCGGCCTGTCCACCTATTTGACCTATCGGCACGTTATCCTGCCGCTGGCCTTTCGCCAGGCGCTGCCGAGTTACGGCAATGAAATCATCCTGATGATCAAGGGCACGTCTCTGGCTTCCATCGTGACCTTGATGGAGGTGACTGGAATTGCCCAGGGATTGATCTCCCAGACCTACCGCGCCTTTGAAGTCTTCATCTGCGCGGGCGCCATTTATCTCACTTTGAACTTCGCGATCATCCGTGCCTTGGCGGCACTCGAATACTGGATGTCGCGGCATCTGCGGCACCGCCCCTCGACGATGAGCGACGCCGCCTCTTGAGCACGATCAGAAGGGCATAGCATGCGAAATTTTGAGAAACCAACGCGCTCGGTTGTCGTTTCACGCGAGGCCATGGCCGCCACCTCTCATCCGTCGGCGACCCTGACGGCGGTGGAGATCATGGCGGCCGGCGGCAACGCCATGGATGCCGCCATCGCAGCCTGCGCGGTGCAATGTGTCGTCGAGCCAGCCTCGACCGGCATTGGAGGCGACTGCTTCGCTCTTCTGTCGCGAAACGGATACGGCGAGGTCATCGCCTACAACGGATCGGGCAGGACACCCGCCGCCCTCACAATTGACTGGTTCCTCGAACGTGGCATGGCGGAGGTGGCCCGCAATTCTCCTGGCTCCGTCACCATCCCGGGAGCAATCGATGCCTGGACCAGATTGCACGCTGATCATGGGCATATGCCCTTCGATCAAATCCTGGCCCCCGCTATACGTTTCGCCGAGGAAGGCTACGCCATTTCACCGCGGGTCCATCGTGACTGGGCGTTGGAAGAAGAACTTCTGGCCTCCGATGTAGCCGCGAAACGGATTTTCCTGCCAAACGGCCGTGCGCCAGGCGTTGGCGAAGTGCATCGCCAGCCTGAGTTGGCTGCAACGCTGCGGCTGATCGCCAAGAAGGGACGAGAGGCCTTCTACACTGGCCCTGTGGCCGGTGACATGGTCGCCTATCTTCGTGGGCTCGGCGGATTGCACACACTCGAAGATTTCGCCTCGGCAACAGGCGAATACGTGACCCCGATCAGCACGGCGTTCCGAGGCTGCGATGTGTTCGAATGTCCGCCGAATGGCCAGGGTGTGATCGCGCTGCTCATTCTAAACATCCTCTCGCGCTTCGAAGCGCACGGCGACCCGCAATCCGCGGACCGGCTTCACCTGGAAATCGAAGCAACACGCCTCGCTTACGCCGCGCGTGACCTGCTCGTCGCCGATCCTGATGCGTCCGAGGTCCCGGTGGCCGACATGTTGTCGAATGCCTGGGCCGATCGTCTGGCCGGCATGATTGACCTAAAGCGCGCCCGCGCGGACCTGCCGGCGTTCGATATGCCGCTGCACAGCGACACGGCCTATATTTCCGTTGTCGATAAGGATCGCAATGCGGTCAGTTTCATCAACTCGGTCTTCGACAGCTTTGGCTCGGGCCTGGTCTCGCCACGCTCCGGTGTCGTCTTGCACAATCGCGGGCAAAGCTTTTCGCTTGACCCCAAGCACCCCAATGCAGTGGCGCCGAACAAGCGACCTTTGCATACCATCATACCCGGGATGCTTGCGAGAGACGGCCGGGCAGAAATGCCTTTCGGCGTTATGGGTGGCTACTACCAGGCAATGGGCCACGCGCACCTGCTGACGAAGGTGCTCGACTTCGGGATGGATCTGCAGGAGGCGATTGATCTGCCGCGGGTCGCCCCCGTCAGCGGCACCATGAACGTCCAGGCCGAACACGGGCTCGCTGGCGAAACCGTAGCTGAACTTAGCCGACGCGGTTTCGAAATCATTCCCGCCACGGACCCGATCGGCGGTGCGCAGGCCATTCGCATCGATTGGGCAAACGGGACCCTGCTGGGCGGTTCTGAACCGCGCAAGGACGGCTGCGCCCTCGGTCTGTAGACCGGTTATGGCCAGAGTGGGATCCAAGATGCCGAAGATGCTCTTCATCGACATTTGGCCGGCGAGCAGGAGCCGCTGGCGCCATGGTCCAGATAATTCTTGCACGCCATCGACAATCCGATCGGCGCGAGGTTGTCACCCATGTCTTAGGTACAAACTGTTACCCATCTCCGGGCCGTACAGGGAAAAATGGTGCCCAGAGGCGGATTCGAACCACCGACATGCGAATTTTCAGTCCGCTGTCGGTGATTGATATTGTTCAGATTTTAGGTCGAATGTCGCGTTTGTGTCGCGTCAAGCCAAAAGCGCCCGCTCGGCCTGAACTCGTTGCCTTGTTCAGCGCCCAAACACGCGTGCCGTGGTGCCGACAGTCATTCAGATGGATGATGGTATGGTTCGGCACTCCTAGTAAGCTCCGATCACCAGGCAATTTAGAGACTTTCTGAGGTCCATGTTCCTATGGGCGCAAGCGGCGCGACGACGGAGGTGTTGGCGCAGGCGGCGGGGTCGGCGTCGTCGAGGCTCGCACGCCTGGAAGCCACAACGACCGACGTCGACCAACGGGCAACCGTGGGGCACGCGCTCGATCAGGAGATGGCACGGGCGACGAGCCAGTTCGACAGCGACAGGCGTGTCAACCAGCCGCAAGCGCAGGCGATCGAGAAGCAATTGCAAGTTCCCAAGTCAACCGGCAACGCTGTCGCGGCTCGACAGGCGGGACTGCACGCCATGGAAAGGCAGTTCCCGCCGCATCGCATCTCCTCCAAATCTTTTTGCGGCGTCAGCAGGATGCCAGCGAGCGGGGTCAACTCGGCCAGGCGGATGCCAGAGTGTTTACGCTCGCCACACCGCCGGAGCGGGCGAGCTCGCTTCATCCGATCTTTCTGTTTCCTGTTCGGGAGGTCCCTACATGATTATCGAGTTGTTCGGTCCGCCTGGTGCAGGCAAGACGACCCTTCTCCGCGCCCTTTGCCGTGAGCTGGCGAAACGCGACATCCGTGTGAAGACAGTCAATGGCTATCGCCGGATTGATTTTGTGTCTTTCGGCAGCGAAGTCGATTCGGTCGAGGATGAAGGCCCGGAGACACGCCATGGCATCCAGCGTCTGGTGCACAAGCTCGCCACCGCGAGTCCGGTCTTGTTCTCGACCCCGCCGAGCGAGGGGGCCGCTGCGCGGCTTTTGGCATCGATCCCTCCAAAAAGTCGAATATGGGCGTTGCGTCTGAAGATCGACGTCGTTTTGCTCTTCGAAGCCTGGAATACGGCGCAGGCCTCAGAAGGGTACTTCATTTTCGAAGAGGGCATCGTTCAGGCGTTGTGTGCGCTCGTCCTGTTGGCACGAAATCCAAGTATCGACATGGTTCGTAATTGCATGACGTTCCTGCCGCGACCGGATCTCCTCATTCAAGTCGACGCGCCCGGGGAAACGCTGCGCCACCGCCTCATTGAGCGGTATGCGCGGCAGCCGTACCTCGAGCGCCTTCTCGAAGTCGGAGTGGTCAGGGGCCTGAAGCAAGCGGATATCGCGAGGGAGATCGGCCAATGCCTGCAAGACAAATGGCCGCTGATGCGTGTCGACGGCCTCGACCCACGCAATTTCGAACAGGTCGTCGCGCGCATCGTGGGGCACGGATTGCCCGCGACGGCATGCGTCGGGCCAGACTAGAGGCGCGAGTTGCATGGTGCTCACGGTGAGATCGTTCGTTGGCATTCGCAGATTTCTACGGGCGCAGCGGCGACCGTTAGGCAGCGTCCATGAGAACCGTGCACCCGCTCGTCGGGATTACCGAGCAAGCCACCAGACGGATGGGTACGGTGCCCATTACTCCGACACGTTCCGGTCCGGCTACTATGCAGCTCTGTGGTCGGGTATCGAAAAGCCCTTGGTCGAACGTACTCTCCTGCCTGTCGGCGGGCCGAACCGGAAATGCCTGGACTTCGCATGCGGCACAGGCCGCATAGCAAATATCGCAGCTCAATTTTTTGGTGAAGTCGTCGGCGTTGACATCTCCCAATCTATGCTGGCTAGCGCACGGGTTCCGAAGAACGTGAAATTGGTCCGCGCTGATATTACGCTCTCTCCGCTCGCCGAAAGGTTCGACGTGGTCACGGCATTCAGATTCTTCCTCAATGCTGAAGATGAGCTCAGGAAGGATGCACTGTCGGCCATCAGCGCGCATTTGAACGAAGGTGGATTGCTAATCTCGAATATCCACATGAATGCGACCTCGCCAATAGGGCTGGTCTGCCGCATTCTGAACCGTTATGCAGGAGGGACAGTCCGCCACACTTTGAGCATTAAAGGATACGAGCAGACGCTCATTGCAAACGGCTTTATTGTCGAGCGGATAGTTGGGTACGGTTTTTTGCCGCGACCCGGGAAATTGCTGCCAAGACTCTGCGAAATATTGATCGTGCCGTTTGAAAGGATCTGCGCAAGTGCCAGGATTCCGGCGGAGCTTGCGCAGAATTTCCTGGTGGTTGCCAGAAAGCGGTAAAGCCGGCGGGCACATGAAATTTGAAACCGAGCATTTGCCATGAGGCTGGTCTTTGTTGAAGCTATTGGCAGGAAAGTATCGAGTGTCGTTTTTGGCTGCGCTTCGCTTGGCTCAATCAGACAAAGCGCTGCTCGCCTCTGCTCATCAGTGCGTTTGGCGACGGCGCTCGCCGGTGACCAACGATGCACTTGCCCTTTTGAGGCAGGACGATCGCAAGCATCCCGACGTCGCGAGGTACTTTCGTAGGTTGGGGGATTCCGGCAACGTAACGCGGGTTCGCGCCGTAATTTCCAGACGTCTTGAGGTTCAAGTATCTCCCTGCCGATTGCGGGACGCGAATTCCTCGTAATGCCTGCGTATGAACTCCGGTTTGGCCCGATGCCGCACCTGCCGGCCTGTAAGCCTCTCGCAGACAGTGCCCACGCATCTCGAACCATAAAGACGCATGAGAGAACGTCTGAAAGCGGCTACGGCGCGCTTTGCGCGTGCCCATGTCGCGTTCATGTCGCGTGGAGTTGCCGACAGTCGCAGGAAACCCTTGAAAATCAACGGTAACAGTTCGCAACACGGCGCGACATGAAATGCCGTAAGTCGCCAAGTTGGCGACACCGCAAGCCATTGAGTGATTTTATATGAGGAAGTAGTGGTGCCCAGAGGCGGATTCGAACCACCGACACGCGGATTTTCAGTCCGCTGCTCTACCAACTGAGCTATCTGGGCCTGCTCCGGCGGGCGGCAATCTGCACACCGGGTTCATGAAAGCGCCGTCGGCACCCCTTGAAAGCGCGTGGGTTATAGCACGGGAATTCGGCCTGTCCAGCGCTTAGAGCATGATCCCGAAAAGTGGAATCCGGTTTTCGGAAAAAGATCATGCTCAGACAAAAAGCATGATCCCGAAAAGTGGAATCCGGTTTTCGGAAAAGATCATGCTCAAACAAAAAGCATGATCCCGAAAAGTGGAATCCGGTTTTCGGAAAAGATCATGCTCAAACAAAACGCCAGAACCTGTTCCGTCCGACAGTGCCCGGATGGAACAAGTTCTGGACATTGATTTCAGGCGGGAAACGACAGGCAGTCCGCAAGGCCGATCATCGGTCACGATCGCGGCTGCGAAACCGTCCCAAGCCTGTGGAAAACCGCAGGTGGACGGCGCTATTTCTGGTCGTCGTTCTCGTCTTCGTCGTCGCGGCCCGGGATGACGTAGACCCCCTTCAGCCAGCGGTTGAGGTCGATGTCCTTGCAGCGCGTCGAGCAGAACGGGTAGGTTTCGCGCGCCGATGGCTTGCCGCATTCGGGGCAGGGCCGCTTGGGCCGCAACGGCGTGACCTTGTCGTCCGGGCTCATATCCGCGCACCCGACAGCCAGTTGGCGTGCACCTTAAACCCTTCGCCGCTCAAAAGCGCTACCGTCTCGTAGAGTGGCAGGCCGACGACGTTGGTGTAGGAGCCGACAAGCTTGACGACGAAGGCGCCGGCAAGCCCCTGGACGCCATAGCCGCCGGCCTTGCCGCGCCATTCTCCGGATGCGATGTAGGCCTCGATCTCCTCGCGCGGCAGCCGCTTGAAACGCACCCTGGTCTCCACCAGCCGCAAGCGCTGCTTGCCGCCCGGCGTGATCAGGCAGATGCCGGAATAGACCCGGTGCGAACGGCCGGACAAAAGCCCGAGGCAGTTGGCGGCGTCGTCGAGCGTCTCGGCCTTGGGCAGGATGCGCCGCCCGACGGCAACCACCGTGTCGGCGGCCAGCACGAAGCTCGGCAGGTAGTCCGTCTCGGTCTTCAGCGAAGCCAGCGCCTTCTCGGCCTTCTGTGTTGCCAGGCGCTTGGCCAGCGAGCGCGGGTGCTCGGCGCGCAGCGGCGTCTCGTCGACATCGGCCGGCAGCACACGGTCCGGCTCGATGCCGGCCTGCTGCAGCAGCTCGATCCGGCGCGGCGAACCCGAGGCAAGCACGAGCTTCTGCAAAATGCCCATCGCGATCCCGGCCGGGTCCTTGAACTTACTTGAAGCGGTAGGTGATGCGGCCCTTGGTCAGGTCGTAGGGCGTCATCTCGACCAGGACCTTGTCGCCGGTCAAAACGCGGATGCGGTTCTTGCGCATGCGGCCGGCCGTATGGGCGATGATTTCATGTTCGTTTTCGAGCTTGACCCTGAACATCGCGTTGGGCAGCAGTTCCGTCACGACACCCGGAAACTCGAGGACTTCTTCCTTCGGCATTCGATACCTTTGCTTGGATGGGTACTTCCAGCGCCCCGGCCGGAAAGTTGCGCGGAACCTATATGATAAACGTCCGCTTGTGAACATGCTTAATCCGCGGCGTTTTTAGCCCCGTTGCCGAGAAAACGGCGGCCGATCCGCGCCTTCAGCCGCTCGCGCACGTCGCGGTAGGCGGCCATGATCTGCTCGCGCGTGCCGCTGACGCCGGTCGGGTCGGGCATCGGCCAATACTCGACCTCGACGGCCAGCGAGCGGGTGAGCTCGAGCGCGGTGTGGTGAGCTTCCGGCGCCAGCGTCACGATCAGGTCGAAATAATCGTCCTCGAGGTCGTCCATCGTTCTCGGGTGCCGTTCGCCCAGCGACAGCCCTTCTTCGGCCAGCACGGCATCGACGAACGGATCGCGTTCGCCGCCGCGCACCCCGGCCGAGGCGACGAAGGTGGTGGGCGGAAGCACCTTGCGCGCCAGCAATTCGGCCATCGGCGAGCGCACGGCGTTCATGCCGCAGACAAACAGGATCGAGCGGGGCAGGATCGGGCGGGGCAGCGGGGCGGCCAGTTCAGCCTCGCCAGTGCAGCACGCAAACCAGCGTGAACAGCCGGCGCGCCGTGTCGAAGTCAATCTCGATCTTGCCGGCAAGCCGGTCCATCAGCGTCTGCGAGCCTTCATTGTGCAGGCCGCGCCGGCCCATGTCGATCGCCTCGATGTGGCTGGGCGTCGCGGTGCGGATGGCATCGTAATAGCTTTCGCAGATCATGTAGTAATCCTTGACGATGCGCCGAAGCGGCGTCAGCGACAGGATGTGGGTGACCACGGCTGCGCCGTCCTCGCGCGCCACCGCAAACACCAGCCGGGATTCGGCCAGCGACAGTTTCAGCCGGTACGGGCCGGCGCCGTCGTCATTGACCGGCTGGAAGCGGTTCTCCTCGATCAGGTCGAAGATCGCCACCGCCCGCTCATGCTCGACATCGGGCGTCGAGCGGCCGATCGTCTCGTCGAGCTCGACATCGATCAGTCTGGCGCGGGTTTGGTCGTAGTCGGACATTTCTACATGTTCAGCCGAATGCCGACGGAGCGTCCATGTGCATCGAGCCCTTCCGCCTTGGCGAGCGTGATCGCCGCCGGCGCCAGCGCCCGCAACTGCTCCGGCCCGAGCTTCAGGATCGAAGTGCGCTTGACGAAATCGAGCACCGAAAGCCCGGACGAAAAGCGCGCCGAGCGCGCCGTCGGCAGCACGTGGTTGGAGCCGGCGACATAGTCGCCGATGGCTTCCGGCGTGTGGCGGCCGAGAAACACCGCACCGGCATTGCGCATTCGCGCCAGGAAGGCCTCTGGGTCGTCGATGGCAAGCTCGACATGTTCGGCCGCGATGCGGTCGACCAGCGGCAGTGCTGCCTCGATCGTCGGCACTAGGACTATGGCGCCAAAATCGCGCCAGCTCGCCGCCGCCGTTTCTCCGCGCGGCAGGTTCTGCAACTGCCGCTCCACCGCCTGTTCGACCGCCGCGCCAAAGGCAGTGTCGTCGGTGATCAGGATCGACTGCGCCGACACATCGTGTTCGGCCTGGGCGAGCAGGTCGGCGGCGATCCAGTCCGGATCGTTGCTGCCGTCGGCGACGACCAGCACTTCCGACGGCCCGGCGATCATGTCGATGCCCACCGTGCCGAACACCTGGCGCTTGGCCGCAGCGACATAGGCATTGCCGGGGCCGACGATCTTGGCGACGGGCTTTATCGTCTCGGTGCCATAGGCAAGGGCCGCGATCGCCTGGGCGCCACCAACGCGGTAGATTTCGGAGACACCGGCAAGGTCGGCTGCCACCAGCACCAGCGGCGGCACCTCGCCGCCGGAGGCCGGCACCACTATGGCGATGCGCTCGACGCCGGCGACCTTGGCCGGTACCGCGTTCATCAGCACCGAGCTCGGATAGCTCGCCGTGCCGCCCGGCACGTAGAGCCCGACGGCCTCGATTGCCGTCCAGCGCGAGCCGAGCTCGACGCCGGCGGCATCGGTGTAGCGGTCGTCCTGCGGCAGCTGCCGCTGGTGGTGGGAGCGGATGCGCTCGCGCGCGAATTTCAGCGCCTCGACCGTCTGCGGATCGGCGGCCTCATAAGCCTTGGCAATGTCGTCCCTGGAGACGGCGATGCCGAGCCTGGCCAGGTCACCGCCGCCGAATTTCTGCGTGTACCCGACCAGCGCCGCGTCGCCCTCGGCACGCACCTTGGCGATGATCTCGCGCACCACGGCGTCGACATCGGCCGAGACTTCCCGCTTGGTCAGCAGGAACGCGGCAAAGCGCTGCTCGAAATCGGCGTCGGACTGGCGAAGCGTGATGGCCATCGGCTCAAACCCTGTGGACCGGGCGCGACGTCGCTTCCCAGGCGCCGCCGACATCGGCAAGCCGTGCCTCGATGCATTCGACATCGAGCATGATCGCGCCGCCGCCCGAAAAGATCAGCTCGACGATGCCGGCCGGCTTGTCGAGCGCGAGAAAGCTGATCGCCAGCAGCGACAGCACTTCGTCCGGCTTGTCGCGGGCAATGCCGCTGGTCTTGGCGCCGAGCACCCGGTCGAAATGCAGCACGGCCTGCCGCCGCTCATTGTGCTGGCGCAAGAAGCCGGATTTCGCCTCCCACACGAAGCGGTTCATGGTCAGCACGAAGCGCTTTACCGAAGGCAGGTATTCGAGATCGCTGACCTTCATGACGGCATCCTGGAGATGCGCCGAGATGATGCTCAGATCCTGATCGTCGAGCGCGACAAGCTTGAGGCCATTCATGCGGAATTCGCACCTGCGAGTTGATTATTCGACCTTCTGTTAGGCGGTCTTTCCGGCTCGTGCAACCGCGCCGGAGGTCTTGGCCAGGCAATCGCTCCGGTCGGCGCCGCCCCTCATCCCCCTGCCGGGACCTTCTCCCGTATAGGGGACGGGTGTAGGGGCTGGCCGCAACCTCGGCACCCTCTCCGCAACGCCGGAGATTGGCGAAATTCTTCGCGAGGCGGTCCTACTTCCCGTCCCTATACGGCGAGAAGATGCCGGCAGGCAGGCGAGGGGCAGCGCCGACCGGAGCCTGCTATCGTTACCCCGAAATGCGCTCGATTTCCGCGCCGCAACCAGACAGCTTTTCCTCCAGCCGCTCGAAGCCGCGGTCGAGATGGTAGACGCGGTTGACCGTGGTTTCGCCTTCGGCAGCAAGGCCGGCAATGACCAGCGACACCGAGGCCCGAAGATCGGTCGCCATGACTGGCGCGCCCTTCAGTTTCGCTACGCCGTCGACGATCGCCGTCTGGCCGGACAGCGTGATGTGGGCGCCTAGCCGGGCGAGTTCCTGGACGTGCATGAAGCGGTTTTCAAAGATCGTCTCGGTGATGCGCGACTTGCCCTTGGCCATCGTCATCAGGCCCATGAACTGCGCCTGCAGATCGGTCGGGAAAGCCGGGAAGGGCGCCGTCGTCACGTCGACCGGCGAAATGCCGGCGCCGTTGCGCCTGACGCGGATGCCGGAATTAGTCTGCGTGATCTCGGCGCCGGTCTGCGAAATGATGTCGAGCGCCGTCTGCAACAGGTCGGGCCGCGCGCCTTCCAGCACGACGTCGCCGCCGGTCATCGCCACCGCCATCGCATAGGTGCCGGTCTCGATGCGGTCGGGGATCACCCTGACGCGGGCACCCGACAGCGCCTCGACGCCGTCGATGGTGATGGTCGCCGTGCCGGCGCCCGAGATCTTCGCGCCCATGGCGTTGAGGCATTCGGCGAGGTTGACGATCTCCGGCTCGCGGGCGGCGTTTTCGAGCACCGTCTCGCCCTTGGCCAGCGAGGCCGCCATCATCAGCACATGGGTGGCGCCGACCGAAACTTTCGGGAACACATAACGGTTGCCGACAAGCCGGCCGTTCCTGGTTTTGGCAATGACATAGCCGGTGTCGACGTCGATATCGGCGCCCAGCGCCTGCAGGCCCTCGAGGAAGAGGTCAACCGGCCGTGTGCCGATGGCGCAGCCGCCGGGCAGCGACACCTTGGCCTCGCCCATGCGGGCCAGCAGCGGGCCGATCACCCAGAACGAGGCCCGCATCTTCGACACCAGCTCGTAAGGCGCCGTCGTGTCGACGATGTTGCGGGCGGAGAAAGTGATGGTGCGCGAATAGCCTTCCTGCTGCTTTTCGCGGCGGCCATTGACCGAATAGTCGACGCCGTGATTGCCGAGGATGCGGATCAGCTGCTCGACATCGGCCAGATGCGGCACGTTTTCCAGCGTCAGCGTGTCATCGGTCAAAAGCGCGGCGATCATCAGCGGCAGCGCAGCGTTTTTCGCGCCCGAGATCGGAATGCTTCCGGCAAGCTTGTTGCCGCCGACAATTCTGATGCGATCCATGAAGAGCGTCCCCTCGGCGCCAAGGCCGGTTTAAATCGGTTGAGTCTGTTGCGGCCATCTAGACCATTGGCCGGCTTGGTTCAAGAAACAGGCTACTCCCCACTTTGGCCCACGCCGACTTGGCCAAAGTACCGGCGACCAACATAGCCGATTCGCGTTAATCTTTTTTCATCGCCGCCTGCAGCCCCTCCGGCCGCTCGTCGGCCTCGCCAGCGCGCCGCTTGTCGGCGTCGCCGGTCCTTCGTGAGCGCGATTGCGCCTTGCGCTTCTGCAGGTTGGCGCGCAACTGCTCGGCCAGCCGGTCCTTGCGGCCCGTTCCGGCCTTTTTCGGTGGGTCATCCTTTTTTGGTGAAAGCGTCTTGTCGTTCATCGTCCCGTCTCCGGCCGGCGACCCGCCAGCGTGCTATCAAGGGATAGCCAACATTGTGGCACGGCCATGTCCGGAACAATCGCCGGTGCGGCCTTTCAACCCGTCTTTGTCTTGGCCTTGCGCTTGCCGGTTCGATATGGCAGAAGCCCCGCCATCGGCGGCTGCGGTAGCTCAGTGGTAGAGCACTCCCTTGGTAAGGGAGAGGTCGAGAGTTCAATCCTCTCTCGCAGCACCAGATTGTTTTCGCTGGCGCATCTTCCAAGGCCTCTTTGACCTGCTCGATGATGATTGTGCGCGGTTGGCGAGGTTGCCGAAAAATATGGCGCCCCGCGATCTGCCGAGTGCCACGCGCACAAGCTCGTCGAAACAGTGGTCTTGCACGCGCACCTCCCGGCGCTCGCACGCGCCATGATGCGCGCGGGGAAAGCGTTCTAGTCTGCCCTGCTGCAGGCTGCTTAACAAAGCTTGCAGCCGGGAACAATCGCTCAATGACTCGCGTTTCTTGCGAAGACCCGCTTCTTTTGCACGGGCAGCGGGCCTCGAAGGCTCGCAAATGTCGCGCCGGCGTTTCAATCGCACTCGCCTCAGCCCTCACGATTTGGCTATTTGTGAACGCGTGTTTGATCAGGTTTGCGCAGATGAGCACATTGACCCTCTAAGCCTGGATGCCGAAGCCTTGGCGGTGATGATTGTCGCAATCTTCCGAAACGTGACTACCAATGAGCGCGAACTGCTGGAGGAAGTTAGGTCTCTTCGTCGCTCAAAAGGCGCAGAGAAGGCGCACTAGCTAGGCGGCGTTCCGAGGCGAATTGTTCTAGTCCCGCATTGGCACAATCGGATTGGCATCTGAATTGCCCATTGATGATCGCCAGAGTGTAGCCACCGAGCTTGCGAAGGGGATAGAAATGGGTTTGGCCGAAGACTTATCTGATGTCGCGCTCACATTCGAATGTCCGGATTGCTCACACCCGGCGGTAAGAAAGGGCTCCGCACTAAGAACAATCGCGCACTTCAGATGCGACGGGTGCAACCGCAAGGTGCGGATGACCTATCCGCAGAAGCTCGCGATCTTCGAAAAGCACAAGCTATTGGCCGCAAGCAGCCGGCAAAGCCGCGGGAAGCGATTGTACGCCCCCTACCGGGGCTGATTGCCGCCGACAACACGACACAGAAGGAAAATGCCCAAGGTCAGGGGCACAGATGCGGCCGAAGTGGCTTCGCGACCTCTGCCGCGTGCAGCGACGCCTGCTAAGCCTTCCTCATCCGCGCGGCCTTCGCCCCTTTTGACGCATGTTGACCATGACAATGCGCCCAATCGGAATAATTCGGGCGAAGGGCTCGTTAGTTCTTTAGGCGATGCTAAAAATACGGCAAAGTGTCCGAATGTCATTTCATGAAGCCCGCCAGACAGGCTGCGGCTCGCTCTGGCCTAACCTCGAAGGGAACCAGGGATGAAAATTTCGACTTCTCTCACAAGACGAAGTGTTGTCGCCGCGCTGGCGCTGGCCGCCGCATCGACGTCGGTATTGCCTGTCGACAAGGCGCTCGCGCAGACGAAGAAAACCACATCCGAGAAAAGTCTGTATGAGCGGCTGGGCGGCGTGTTTGCCATCGCAGCGGTGATCGATCATTTCAGCGACGCCGTCGTGAGGAACCCGATCGTCGGCCAAAAGTCCAAGAATCCGCAGCTGCGCAAATGGCACACCAAGAACCTGGAAAGGTTGCCCGGCCTTAAGTTCATGCGCACGCTGTGGGTCTGCGACGTTTCTGGCGGGCCCTTCAAGTTCGTCGCCACCAAGCCCGGCACGACGCCGCTCGGTCTCGAGGAGGCGCATCGCGACCTGCGGATTTCCCCCGCGGAATTCGATGAGGTCGCAGCCGAACTCGGGCGGACGTTGGATCATTTCAAAATTCCGAAGCCTGAGAAAACCGAAGTCCTGGAAGCTTTCGCCGCCCACAAAGACGAGGTCACCGCCGGCTACGTCAAGCCGGGCTGAAGCGCTTATATCGCGCGGGCATTCGTTCTGAGCATGGCGCGCATCGCCGTGACGATGCGGCGCGGCCGTAGCTCAGCGCGCGCAGTCTTCCGATGGATCCTACTCGGAACCTGCGCGAACTGTTTCCGCGCTGAGCGACCCTTCCGGCAGTGGCAGCATGAGTTCAGCCTCGGACTTCGTCAGATGGATCCATGCCGCCCAGTCCGATGGCCGCAGCACAACCACTTGCCGATTGTGATATGGCGCGACATCCGGCCCCGGATCGGTCGTCAGCATCGTGAACGTCGGCGGCTTGTTGCCGACACCCTCGCGCCACAGCCCGGCAATCGCCATGAACGAATGGCCATTCAGCGTGAACCTGTGCTTGGTTTTTGGATATTTCGCTCCCGTGAATTCGAAGAATGCCGACGCCGGAACGAGACAGCGCTTGCTGTTGCTGAACTGCCGGCCCTCCGAGCGAAAGTTGAATACAGGTCCGCCTTTTGGCCCGGCCGGGGGAAAGCCGAACGTCATCGACGCCAGTTCGATTGCGTCGCCGGCGGCGCGCATTACCGGCGCGGGGTCGTTGATGTGGATGTCATCCGCCTGCGGCAGATCCAATTCGGTTTGATGGCTGGGGATTTTGAGCGCCAGCGATTCCATCATCCGGCAGTATTCGGCCCAGGCGATGTGCTGCTCGTAGTCATTGCACATGGAAAGGCTCCGTACGCTCGACCGAGATCAGTTCAACATAGCGTTTATCGGTTGGCGCCGATTGCTGGCGGATTTGATATAAGCCTATTTGGGCCGGCGTGCGGCAGCGATGGCCTGCAACAGATTGATGCTGTTCACGTCGGGTTCGCTGGATGCGGCAACGGCAAGTGCGGCGGCTTCGGCGATTTTCGCGACGTCGTCGCTGCTGATCGTTCCGCGCTTTTCCAGCAGATTTACAAGTTCGACAACGAGAAGAAAGGCGTTCACGCCATATCGTTCGGCTTTGAGCTCGAACTCGCCTCGAGCCAATTTCTCCGCGTCTCCTTCAGCCCGTTTGTCCACGTGATCGCCCTCTACTTTTGCCGATAACCTATTAACGCTTAGCACGAATGGTTTAATCCTTCGAACTGGCCACAACCTTCGCCAATTGCCGGGCATAGTGTCGCCGGTGGCAAGGGCATGGGTTCAGCCAAGGATGAGACCAACCAACAGAACGGTAAGAATAAAGGACAACACGACGGCAAGTAGCCCGCATGCTTCCAAAGTGTTGGTTTGCCAAGCTTTCGTCGGGCGCCTCCGGTTTGAATTCCCGTTTCGCGAAACAAACTTCATCGGGCACCAGATCGGACGCGGAGCCGGCTTGAATTTGGCAAAGCGCTCCTCTTCATCGGCCCGGAAGGCATCTCCGCGAAACTCCGGAGCACCGTATGCGCGGCGCCGGCCTGCCTTTCATCGACGCGAGCAATCACCAATACGACACCCTCAGCGATCTTCGGCTTGCGCGGCTTCTGGGCAAAATTGGCAAAAGTTCCGAGAAGCACGCCGGCAAAGCCGCCCCAAGCCGCACCGACCAGGGCCATGCCGGTCATCCCCGCAGGATCAACGTCTTGAGCTCCAAAAGCGCTGAAGCCGGCCAACAGACCAGCCGTCGCGCCAAGTGCGGCACCAGCGACGGCACCTCGCCAGAGAGCGCTCATCTCATCGTCGTAATATCCAGCAACGCTGATCGGTTCATCATTGTCATTGTAAGATCCGACCACGCTGATTTGCCGGCGACGAATCCCGGCAGCCTGAAGCCTCGCAACGGCACGTGCTGCCTGGGCATGGGAATTGAACAGCCTGCTGATCGTTTGCATTTACGCCCAGGCCCGCCGCCCGTTCGGAGCGTCGGGCCTCTCCTCCCCTGGCTTGAACTCTTCCGCCCGGACGCATCTTCGTCGCGCCAAAGCTCACCACAACGTGAGCCAGCCGGCTACGTTCCCAGCCGGGGCTTCGGTCCAATCCTGGAGTATCTTGCTTGGGACCTAAGTCTGACCTGCTTGAATGCAACGGGCAGTGAGGCCACGCCGAGAGGGAGCCGTTGCTGAATCGAAGAGGTCGAGGAGAGGGCTAAGGCCTATCGCAGACCCAAAAAGCTCAAAATGGCTATTACGATCACGATCGCGCCGACCAGCCAGATAATGTTGTTCATGATTGCACTCCTTCGCCTCCGGGTGGGGTGCACGCCGAGGCGAAGCCCGCCACGCAAGTAGAACATCAGATATGGCTAAAGGTTCCTCGCTCGCCTCGCTGTCGAAAGAGCCCACCGCACCAGTCGGCACGGCGGGCGACGCAGAGTTTCACCCCGGTGGTGGGCAGCAAACGGCATTGCATCCAAAGGCTCAGCTGATGCTTCTGGACCAGTTATCAACCTGGCGCTCCGCCTCTTCCTTGGCGATGCCATATCGCTCCTGGATGCGTCCCAAAAGCTGGTCTCGGTTGCCCTCGATGCGATCAAGATCATCGTCGGTGAGGTCACCCCACTGCTCTTTCGCCTTGCCTTTGAACTGCGTCCATTTTCCCTTGATTTGATCCCAGTTCATATGTTCCTCCTTGCTTCCTAGGCCCGCACTAAAGCGGAGCGCGGACCGATCAGCATTGCATGTCGGTGACGAATGAAGATTAGCGGCCGCTAAAAGTTCCGGTGCCGGCGCAAAAAGCCCGCCGTGCCCGTGCCTGACTGTGAGCTGATGTTGATGATGTCCGGAGCTTGATGCTCTTTCGCGGCACTATCTTATGCCGTTGAAGTCGCCGAGCTTCTTGCTGGTTGGCCTTGGCTGGCAAGCCTCGAAAGGCTACCCGGCAGCATTGTTCTGTCCTTGCCGATCATCAGCACGCCGCTGTCGGGCGCCAACAGTGCCGAGAACGGCAGCATCGCCGCGCCGATCGGCGAAGCCTCGGGGCCGAATTGTCCCGACACGATTTCCGGCGCCACGATGCCGATGGCGCTGATCCTGTTGAACTGGGTCTGCACCTTTGCCAACAGCTCGAGATGAATCGGCCGCGGCAGGATGCTGTCGAGAACGATCGCCTCGATGTCGATGACGGAGGTGATGGCGATGATCGCCTCGACCAGCGCATTGGCGCAATCGTCGATCCATTCGGACAGCGGCTCGCGCGCCCCCGGCGGCAAGGGATCGAGTTCGCGCACACGGTTGATCTCGATGCCGCGCGATTTGAGATGATTGACCAGCACATAGATCGAAGCGCGATGCAGCAGGCTCTGGTAGCGCGCCGGCTTGGCCGCCACCGAATCGAGGCTTGAAGGCGAGACCGGCAAAGGACCGAGCGCGGCGCTGTTGCCGTGCGGCCCGGTATGGACCTTGCCGCCTTGCACCAGTCCGCCGCCGACAAAGGTGTCGATCGAGATATGCATGAAGTCGCGGAACCGCGCGCCGGTCCCCTGGATGAGTTCGGCGAGTGCGGCCGATGATGCGTCGTTTTCCACGAAGACCGGGGTCTTCGGCTTTGTGGCGAAGAACGTCGTCAGATCGATTGCTTCCCAGCGGCTGCCGAGATCGTCGGGAAAGCCGAGCTCTTCGCTCCAGCCGCCGAGGAAATATGGCGAGGCGATGCCGACGCCGACGATGCTGGCATCGCCAAGCCCCTCGACCAGCTTGTCGAAATTGGCCAGCGACATGTTGCCGGCCTTGAGCACCATGTCGGGATCCGGAAAGCGATATTCGTGCGACTCGCGCGAGCGGACCTCGCCGGCAAAGTCGACGAGCACGGCTTCCAGCGCGCGCCGGCCGATCTTGATGCCGACGCTGTAGATACGCTCAGGTGCAAGTCGGTAGAGAGTGGATGGCGATCCGCGTTGCCCGAACCTTTTCCCCACTTGCTTTACGAATCCGGACGATTCCAGCCCGTCGACAATGGTGGCGACCGCGGCCGGCGTCAGATTTGCGGCGCGCGCCAGATCGGACTTGGATGCCTCCTTCAGGCGGCGAATGGCATCAAGCACGAAGCGCTCGTTATAATGCCGAACCTTGACCGAATTGCTGCCTTTTCCGGACAAAACCGGCGCCTCCCCATTCATTCCCGCAGAGCCACTCCAGCCGCTTGCAGCTTTGAGGCTGCCGCGGGGTCGAGCACTCCAATCGCACCCGTGCGCGACGCGACAGTGCCCTTCGCGGCCATGGAAGTCAATTTTCCAGTTGCGGCATTCGGCCATTTAATATAGCAAATTGAAAAAACAGGACCAGGGAGGAAAGGTGCTGCACTTGGGCGCATTAGGCGAAGCCGACGCCATGGTGAAGAGCGACGCGGCTGTCCCCGTTGCCCTGGTTCAGGCGACAAAAGCCTTCGGCGGCACGATTGCCCTCAAGGACGCGTCCTTCGAATTGCGCTCAGGCGAGGTGCTGGCTCTGCTTGGCGAAAACGGCGCCGGCAAGAGCACCTGCGTAAAGCTGCTGGCCGGCGTGTATCTCCCGACCGGCGGCCAAGAACGGGCTGACGCTGGTGCGCGTCGACCCGCTGTGGCTGCAGGGCGTCTACGGCCTGGTTATCCTGGTGGCCATCGGCATCGACACCTTCATCGTGCGGCGTGCCGAGCAGGCAAGACAGGCGAGGGCGCGGTGAAAAAGTTCCTCCGTTCGATCGACTTCTGGGATCTGCTGCTGGCGACCTCTTGCGTGGCCATCTTCCTCTATGCCGCGATCTTCGTGCCGAATTTCGTTTCCGGCTTCAATCTCTCGCAACTGGCCGCCAGCGCCTCGGAAAAGGCATTGCTGATCCTGCCGATGACGCTGCTCATCATCACCCGCGAGATCGACCTGTCGATCGCCTCGGTGCTGGCGCTGACCTCCGTCGTCTTTGGCTTGCTGGTCCAGGCCGGTGTGCCGACGCTTGCCGCAATCCCGCTGACGCTCGTCATCGGCGGCCTGCTCGGCGCCTTCAACGGCTATCTGGTCTCGGGCCTTGGACTGCAGTCGTTGGTTGTGACGCTCGGCACCATGGCGCTCTACCGAGGCATTGGCTACATCCTGCTCGGCACCGGCTCGGTCAACATCCTGCCGCCCGCGCTCGTCGATTTCGGCATCAACAACCTGCCTGGCACCGAGATACCGTGGACCATCGTGCCCTTCTCTGGTGCTGGCGCCGGTGTTTGCGGTCGTGCTGCAGAAGACGCCGACCGGCAAGCGCATCTACGCGCTCGGCGGCAGCCCCGAAGTGGCGCGCTATTCCGGCATAAACACGCGCCGGATGGTGCTGAACCTGTTCGTCGTCTCGGGCGTCGTCGCGGCGATAGCCGGCATCGTTTATACCGCGCGCCTTTCCAACGCCCGCGCCAACAATGCGCTCGGCATGGAGCTCGACGTCATCACCATCGTGCTGCTCGGCGGCGTCAGCGTCTTTGGCGGCAAGGGCCGCCTGACCGGCGTCATGCTGGCACTGGTCCTGATCGCCATCATCCGCAACGTGCTGGCGCTGAACCAGATCGGTGGCGACGCGCAGGGCATGATCATCGGCCTGCTTCTGATCGGCTCGCTGCTGGTCGGCAATTACTGGCGCTCCACACAGGAGATGCTCAGCAGATCCCGCGCAATGCGCGAGACAAAGGGGTGATCTCGGGCCCCTTCCTTCAAGCCCGAATTTTGACGGAGGAGTCACAATGAAAGCGTTTAGATTAGCCCTGCTCGCATCCGCGGTTCTGCTTGCGCCAAGCTCGCTGGCCTTCAGCCAGGAGTGCGCCAAGGAACCCGTAACGGTCGGTTTCCTGCCCAAGCTCGACACGGATCCCTACTTCAAAGTGGCCTTCGGAGGCGCACAAGAGGCAGCCAAGGAAATTGGCGGCACCGCTACGCAGGTCGCCCCATCGCAGGCGACCGCCGAGGCGCAGATCGAATTCATCAACAGCCTCGTGTCGCAGAAGGTCGGAGTCATCGCAATTGCCGGCAACGACGCCAATGCCGTCGCGCCTGCGCTGAAGCGCGCCGTTCAGCAGGGGGTCAGGGTGATTTCGTATGACTCCGATGTGGCCGCCGATGCGCGTGCGGTGTTCGTCAATCAGGTGAAGGGCGACAGCCTCGCCGAGATGATGCTCGAAAGTGCATTCGCCCTCAGCGGCGGTGAAGGCGAATTCGCGATCCTGTCGTCGACGCCGACGGCGACCAACCAGAATGCCTGGATCGACTTCATGAAGGCGAAGATGGCGGCCGAGCCGAAGTTCTCCAAAATGAAGCTGGTGCAGGTGGCCTATGGCGAAGAAAGCGAACAGATCAACCAGCAGCAGGCATTGGCGCTGGTGCAGGCGTTTCCCGATCTCAAGGTGATCATCGTCCCGGCAGGCATCGGCCTTCCGGCGGCCGCGCGTGCACTCGAGGAAGCGGGCATGATCGGCAAGGTCAAGCTGACCGGGCTCGCGCCGGCCACTCTGATCTCGAAATACATCAAGGACGAAGCGGCTCAGGATATCTGGTGGAACGTCACCGATCTTGGCTATCTTACTTATCAGACGGCCCAGGCGTTTGCGCAATGCAAGATCACCGGCAAGGAGGGTGAGAAGTTCACGGCAGGCAGGCTCGGCGAATACACGATTGGCGCCGGCGGCGAACTGATCCTTGGTCCGGCCAAGATCGTGACTCCCGAAAATCTGGCCGAGTTCAAATTCTGATCCTATAGAGCTTGAGTTCTAGGGGGCGCCGGTCCATCCGGCGCCCTTCCTAAAAACCTCTCGAATGAAAACAGTGCGGGGCGGCAATGAAGATATTGCTTGCAGGCGAAACCTTTGCAGCGACGACCTCGGTTGCCATCGGCAGCGACGTGCTTACAAGTGCGGCCTCGACAAATGGTGCGACGGCCTTCAATGCCGCGCTGGCCACTGAAGGCATCGCGGTCACGCAGATCGGCGGCGAGCGTTGCAGCGCGGCGTTTCCCTATGACCTCGATGGGCTCGCCCAATATCAGGCGGTGGTGATCTCCGACGTCGGCGCCCTGACATTGCTGGTGACGCCGGATGCCCGCGCCGGGCGTGTCGGCGTCAACCGCCTCGATGTGCTCAAGGCCTATGTCGAAGGTGGCGGCGGGCTGATGCTGGCCGGCGGTTACATGGGCTTTCAGGGCATGTTCGGGACGGCGCGTTTCCACGACACCCCGGTCGAGGACGTTCTGCCGGTCCGTTGCCTACCCTACTGCGACGGCATGGAGGTGCCGCAAGGCGTGCAGGCCTCCATCCTGCAGTCGTCACATCCGATTTTTTCCGGGGTGGAGGGGCCTTTGCCGCCGATTCTCGGCATGAACAAGCTGGAATTCAGGCGCGACGGTTCGTCCCGGCTTCTGGCGACCTGCCACCATCGCGGCACCGACTGGCCGCTCCTTGCCGTCGGTAGCCATGGCCGCGGCCGCACGATTGCCTGGGCAACCGATATCGGCCCGCATTGGCTCTCGCAGGATTTCCTCGGATGGCCGTTCTACGGAAGACTGATGGCGAACATGGTCGGTTGGCTCGCCGGCGATGGATGAGAAAGCTGGTTTGACCAGTGCGGCTGCCCAATCCTCCAACGAAAGACCAGGCTATCAAGCATGCGTTGAATCAGGACGGCAGTGGCTGATAAACCGAAACCCCGATGTATCGATCGTATGAGCCACGATCTTTCTCAGGAAGCTTGTCTCGGGTTACACGTAATGTGAATCCCCCCTGCAAGTGCCCCGCGTCGAGAACCATCCAATCGAAAATATCATCGCCTTCAAACGAAAGTCGCTGTCCGACTTGATGCCATTTCTGAAGCTCGGGTGGCACCTCGAAAAACGCACCTGAAAATAGCCGCTCCTCAGCATGATAATGCACAGCGGCAAGCCAAAGGAAAACAAAGTGGTCCTCCCGAAGACGTACGGACTCGTCGGGATCGCGAAACCGAAGCTTCGCGGAACAGAAGGCATCTGCATTTCCCTCGATATGTTCGACAAATGTCGGCACACTCGCAAGCGCGCGATCGTAAGCTGCTAGGAAGGCGGGGTCTGTCTGCGAGATAGCCGCGAAGAGTGGCTCATTCCGCGGTTCGTCGAATTCACCGTTCGATTGAGATTTTTCGCTCATAAAAGACCTCTTGGACTAACCTTGCGAAGTCCGCGCGCTTCTTCCTGGTGTGGGGAGACGGCGCTCGCGAAGCGGTGTCGCACTACCAGCCAAAGAGTCCTATCACGCTACCGACCAACCGCCATCCACCAATTATTTTCGCGCCAGTGATCAGTGACGCCGGCGGCGAGGCGAGGAACACCACGGTGCCCGCGACGTCGATCGGGTCGCCGATGCGGCCGAGCGGAATGTGGCCAGCACATGCAGGCGAGTGCGCAGGCGCGGCCGCTGCCGCGCGAGGCCCCGGTGACCAGCACCACCTTGCCGGCGAGGTCGAATTTCGGCGTGAACTCATTTGTCATGCGATTCCACCTTGTTCTTCAAATCGGACCGGCTGCCGTGTCGAACCGAATAGGCTCGCGTGAATTCGGCGCCCAGCAGAAATATCTCGGCCGAATAATAGACCCATAACAGCACGACGAGCAGGGCGCCGGCCGCGCCGTATGACGATGAGATGGCGCTGGTTCCGATATACCAGCCAATCAGCGACTTGCCGATGGTGAACAGAAACCCGGTGACCACGGCGCCGATGCCGACATCGCGCCATTGCAGGCTGCGGTCCGGCAGCACCTTGTAGATTGCGGCAAACAGCAGCGTGATCAGGGCAAACGAGACGATCCCGTTGATGGCGCTCAGGATGATGGTGCCGAACGGCAGGTAGGCGTTGATGACTTCTCCGAGCGCCGAAATTGCAGCGCTTACGACCAGCGACACCAGGAGCAGAAAACCGAGGGCGGCGACCAGGCCCAGGCTTGCAATGCGTGCCCGAACCATTCGTGAAATCGTTGCCCCGGTCGGTTTGACTTTCCAGATTTCGTTCAACCCCAGCTGCATCTCGCCGAACACGCCGGATGCGGCGACGAACAGCGTGACCAGCCCCAGAATGCTGGCGAGGGTTCCGGCTTCCTTCTGCGAGGCGTTTTCGATCGTAGCTCGCAGCAGCTCGGCACTTTGCGGCCCCATCAGGCCAGCGATCTGTGCCGAAAGGGCGAGTTGCGCCGCCTCGTGCCCGAAGGCCATGCCGGCAATAGCGACAACGATGAGCAGGATCGGCGCAAGCGAGGTCGTGGCATAAAACGCTATCGCCGCCCCATGGCTCAGCGCATTGTCGTCGATGAAGCCGATGACGCTCTGCTTGAGGAGCCTCCAGCCCTCTGCTGCCAAATTCCACATGTAGGCCTCGCATGCCTGTCAACAAACAAGTAGCGGCGGCGCAGCGCTGGGCGAGGGGTGGGGGCTCGGCCGGAACAAAGCCGGCAACGGCACGCCGTACAAGGCGATCGCCTATAAAGGCGGCGTGCAGCGAACATCCTGCGAAAGGTGCCGCTCGACTGGCCGGGGACGTGCTCACGATGCAATCAGGGGAACTGTGACAGTTGTCTGATAATGTATCGGATATCGGTTGAAATACGGGAACTCGATCACGAACGCATATTGGGCGGTCAGATGTGCCATGCGAAAGCCGCCGCTGGCGACGTCGATTGCTATTGTTACGTCGACGTCTTTCAATCCCAAATCCAGTAATTTTTCCGTGGCAATGGCTTGGATCTGGGCCTGAGTCAGCGAGTTCTTCATTTGCAGCGCACGTGACGACGTTTCCAGCATGTACCGAACACTCGACATAGCGTTCAGAGCCCAGCCGAATGCAAAGATGCCGATCAAAAGCATTATCAGAAAAGGCGCGATCAGCGCGAACTCTAATGCAGCTCCGCCTGATGCATCCCCCGTGAAAGCTCTCGACTTAGCGGACACGAATCACCTGTTGATGACTGAGTTCGCGCGAGAGGGAAAACGCGCCAAAACTGAAGGGCGGTGACCAGGTGGCTGTCGCCTGTATTACGAGGAAGACCGAGGGGGCTTTCAAAGTGTCGCACAGGACCGATGGATCGGCCACGATGTTCCCGCACATGTATTTCCGGCTCACTGCCACCTGCGCGCCATCAGGATGGTTTTCCCAGCTCGAAAGAGCGACAGCTTGGATGGTCGTATCCTCGACTGCTCCTTGCATCACGAGGTTCGCCGCGGTTTTGACGCCTGCACGCATCGACAATGCGCTCGAGACAAAAGACCAGCCGTCGATGATGCCAAGAAGTACCAGGCAAAGGATGGGCAGAACCAGCGCAAACTCTACCGCGGCAACACCCGAATCACTCCGGAACATCCGGACTTGTAGCCGATCCACGAAAACTACTCGACAAGCTGAACGGTTTGCGTGGCCGGAATGTCTCGCATTCCAAGGCTCGTGCAATCCTGAATGATGTTTGCGTTGCCGGACCATTGCACGGTACTTGCGACGACCTGCGTGCAACCACCTTTGCCCGAGAAATTGCCGAGATAATTGACGCCCTGTGTTGGAAAATACAGAGCGCCGGTCAATAGCGAATCCGCCGTGCCATTAAACGTGTTGGATCCCGCCAGGTTGGCTCTGTCGCCATAGAACAGCACACCTGAATAGGTGCCCGACGTCGGTGCGCTGAGCTTGACGGTCGCCGTGCCGTTCATGCTAACGCCGGAGGTATCGGCCAGATAAATGACGACACCCTCGCCGGAAATATTTGCATTCGAGCTCGCTTTGAAATCGCCTCCCTCAATGACGTATATCCCGGGCGAGAGGGTTACATTGCCGCTCAAGCTGAGCCCCTTGCAGTATGTTCCAGGTTGCAAGGTTGACTGATTGCCGTTTTGACAAGGGTTCGTGGCCGGCGGCGCCGGCAGGTCGGCAAAAGGATCAGCAGCGGGCAGCGCCTGAGTTATCAGGCTGGCGCAAACGGTCTTCACGACGTTGCTCAACGAAACACCGCCTGCCGATATCAGGCAATCGACATCAAGGCTTGCCGATCCCTGAAGTTTGATGGCGTCCGGAGCTATCGAATTCGACATGACGGAGCAGCCTGTCAGTTTTGTGGTCGAACTGCCGGAAAAGAGCGCCGCTTTCGAAGCGGAAGGATCGACCGTCAAAATGCAGGCTTTTGAAGCATCCGTAATAAGAGCCACCGCCCTTGCTTGTGCGCCAACTGCGTTTTGCGTGAATATCGACGTAAAGAACCGATCGAGGTTCTGATGAACGACTACCTCAACCGCCTTTTTTCCGACATTTGGACCGGCTGACGGAGGCGAGAAGACCTCTATTGTACCTGCTGACGGTCCCCAGCCGTTCGTGGTCGCTGACGCTGTCGCTGCGGAGACAATCTTTGGCGTGTCGGATCCCGAAACCTTTTCCAAAGCGCCAGCATAGGCCGCCGCATCCGCCACCGCTTGTAGCTTCAGGCTGCTGTAATACCAATAGGAAGTCTCGATACCAAGGCCCGCACCGCCGACGACAATCGGCAAAGACAGAGCAAAAATAGTAGCAACGTTGCCGCTCTCGCCGATCGGTCGCATAGCGCGGAAAAAACACCTAAAAATGCGGGCACGCCAGTCCATTTCCCTATTAAAGCAGGATTGCATAAAAGAATGACTAAGAATTTCCGTACATTTCTTGGCTGCGATCCATCCGGGCTTAACGGCCCGTTCCGCCGCTTCAACGCGGGCCTTTGGCGCCACAGGACCCTCGTTAGTCCTTCGGCCGGGAGCATGTCTTCATAGGAACAATTCTGGTTTCCGGGGTCATGCGCAAGAAAAGACCGCCGCGGCCGGTTTCGATTGGCAATGGGTTGCCGTTCCCTGCTATTCCCGCTTCAAATCAAAAAGCAGTGGACGTTCCAGTATGACCAATGTCGCCTTGACCGGGCTTGCCCGCGATCTTGCCAAGCGCGCCGCGGAAGGCCGCCCGGTGCGCATCGGCGTTATCGGTTCGGGCGAGATGGGCACCGACCTGGTGACGCAAGGCATGCTGATGCCGGGCATTTCGGTTTGCGCGATCTCGACGCGCCGTCCGCATACGGCGCGTGACGCCATCCGCATCGCCTATGGTGATGAGGCGATGGCGGCCGAAGCGGACAGCGCTTCGAAGGTCGGCCAGGCGATCGAAAGCGGCAAGATCGCCATCACCTCGAACGAGATGCTGGTCACCAATCCGCTCATCGATGTCGTCATCGACGCCACCGGCAAGCCCGGCGTCGCCGCCGATTTCGACCTGATGGCGATGCAGCACGGCAAGCATCTGGTGATGATGAATGTCGAGGCCGACGTCACCATCGGCTGCTATCTGAAGCAGCAGGCCGACCGGCTCGGCGTCGTCTATTCGGTCGGTGCCGGCGACGAGCCGTCGAGCTGCATGGAGCTGATCGAGTTCGCCTCGGCGCTCGGCTACACCATCGTCTCCGCCGGCAAGGGCAAGAACAACCCGCTCAACCACGACGCCGTTCCCGACGACTACCGCGAGGAGGCGCTGCGCCGCAACATGAATCCGCGCATGCTGGTCGAGTTCGTCGACGGCTCGAAAACCATGGTCGAGATGTGCGCCATTGCCAACGCCACCGGGCTGGTGCCCGACGTTCCCGGCATGCACGGCCCCAAGGCCGATCGCGACGAGCTGGTCAAGGTGCTGATCCCGCGCGAGCAGGGCGGCATCCTGTCGAAGAAGGGCGTCGTCGACTACACCGTCGGCAAGGGGGTGGCGCCCGGTGTCTTCGTCATCGTCGAGGCGACGCATCCGCGCATCATCGAGCGCATGGACGATCTGCATATCGGCCACGGCCCTTATTACAGCTTCTTCAGGCCCTACCATCTGACCTCGCTGGAAGTGCCGCTGACGGCCGCTCGCATCGCGCTTTACGGCAAGCCCGACATGGTGCCGCTGCCGCGGCCGGTGGCCGAGGTCTGCGCCGTGGCCAAGCGCGATCTGGCGGCAGGCGAGGTTTTCGATGCGATCGGCGAGACCTGCTACCGCTCCTGGACCATGACCGTCGAACAGGCCCGCGCCCATCGCGCCGTGCCGGTCGGTCTGCTCGAAGGCGGCAAGGTGCTGAAACCGGTGAGGAAAGGCGAATTGCTCACCGCCGACAATGCCGCGCCCGACCCGACGACCAGGCTGTTCGCCTTGCGCCGGCTGCAGGACGAGATGCTGTATGGGAATCTTGGTGATGGCTGAGGTCCGTGAATCCGAGTTGAAGCGGGAAAATGGACGCCCTTCTCTGGCAGAGCGGCTCGCGGCCATTGCCGATGATCTCAAAGCCAAAGCCGGCAAAGACGGGCGGCCCGTGAACAAGGACGAGATCGACGACTTGTGGGGACATCGCTGATATCTGTCGACATTCTAGGCTATCGCGATTTTGATGTCGGCAGGACAGTGGAGGGCGCGAAGGAACGCCGCGTAACGGCTTTTCTACCGGTTGCTATTGCCGAAAGGAACGGTCGGCCATCACCGCCGACCGGCTCCCCCAGAAGCCCTACTTCCCCAGCTCGATAGACCGCAGCCGCGCCGCTTCCACCGCCTCGGTGAGCAGGCGCGTCAGCCGGTCCTCGCCCATCAGTACTGCAAGGGCCGCAGCCGTGGTGCCGTTGGGGCTGGTCACCTGCTGTCTGAGCACGCCCGGCTCCTCGCCGCTTTCGGCGGCCAGCGAGGCGGCGCCGTAGACCGTCTGCATGGCCAAGAGCTTGGCAGTCCCGGTCGGCAGGCCGGCCTTCTCGGCGGCCACGGTCAGCGCTTCGATGAAATGGAAGATATACGCCGGCCCCGACCCGGAAACCGCCGTCACCGCATCCATCAGGGCTTCGTCGTCGATATCGGCCACTTGCCCGCCCGCCGAAAGCAGGTCGGCGACGAAGCGTTTAGTCTCGTCGGAAACCAGCCTGTTGGAAAACACCACCATCATGCCCTTGCCGATCGCCGCCGGCGTGTTGGGCATGCAGCGCACGATCGGCGCGCGGTCGCCGAGAATACCTTCAAACGTGGCCACCGGCGCTCCGGCGGCGATGCTGAGGAAGGTGGTCCGGCCATCGTTGAAGCGGATGTAACCAGCCGTCACGTCGCGGATCACCTGCGGCTTCACCGCAATGACGACGACGGTCGGCACGGCGTCCGCCGGGATGGCGCCGGCATCCGCGGCAGCAGCGCAGCCCAGTGCTTCGGCACGCTTGCGCAACTCGGCATTGGGCTCGACCACGAACACCGCAGCCGGAGCGAGCTTGCCGGCTTTCAGCCAGCCCGAGAGCATGGCATAGCCCATATTGCCGCAACCGGCGAGAACAAGCCTGATCGTCATCGAAAGCCTCCCATAGAGATGGCTTCCCCATAGACGTTCGCGGCAGGGCGGGGAAGCCCTGTTGGGACCGTGATCAGGCGGAAACCCCGACCTTGCGGTTGGATGCGCATGTAGTCGCGCAGCCGCGCGGCGACCAAATTAACCTTTTATTTCCTATGCCTGTTTAGCATCGCCTAACCAGTGGCGGTCGCTAGGTCCCAGCCCGAGGGGAAGGCTCCAGAAACCATGGCTTATAGGAAAAATCGTGAACACTGGAGGAACGAGCAGTCCTTGCTGTCGCTCGTCGAGGCGGTGCGCGGCGAGGACGAAGCATCGCTGGTTTTGCTAGAGGACCGCGCAGGCCCGTCATGGCGCGAGGATGCCGCCACACGCCATCGTCTTGCCCGCTCGCGCCGCGAAGCGTGTGCCAGTCCGATCCTGTTGGCAGCCGCCGGCATAAGCCAGCCCGATCCTGATGAGCCAAAGGGCGGCACCATACTGATGGAAGAGGCTGCAGCTGCCGATGGGTTTTTCGACCCCGCTGGCTCCCATGGCGGCCCCGATGCCGGTTCCGCCGATCGCGCCGCGTACCGGGCAGCACCGCCTGCCGCTCCGTCGGTCGAGGTCGCGCGCACCAAACGTCCAGGCGCGATCGGTGCCGTGTTGTCGGCGCTGCGCCGGCTCGTGCCTGGCAGAGCGCCGGAGGAGATGGCGTCCGGTGAGACTTCCGCCGCGACAAATTCCACCGCAGCGATGCCGCCTGCGTTCCACCCGCAGCCGTTCTATGCCGGTCGGGCACCTTATCCGCAGCAACCCCCGCCGCCGCATTCGGCCCGTACTCAGGCCTGGTCGAGGAAGGCAAATCAGGCCTCGGAAGCCGCCGATCAGCAAAGCCAGATCGAGGAAATCCGCGCCAGCCTGCGCGAATTCCGCGAGGTCGTTCGCGAGCTCACCGAAAACCGCGCGCGCCGCCGCTATTTCTGAGCGTCGAATAAAACATGCCGGTTTCGAGTTAACGGCATGGGACGGCGCATTGACGGGATTGCCCGGCTCGATTTTCGTGAAAATGCCGCGCTGCATGTCCGCCCGCAGCGCATGGTTCTGGGCAACGGCCTGCATAAAAGATATCTGGAGCGCGCCGCATGGATGTTTTAACGCGGCAGGCTTGCGCGATAGGCGTCGAGGGTGGTTCATGGCTGAGTTGATTGACGGAAAAAGCGTCGCCGAAGACGTGGTGCGGCGGGTCAAGGCCCTGACCGCCGAACTGGCGGAAAAGGGCGGACGGCAGCCCGGTCTCGCCGTGGTCATCGTCGGCGAGGATCCGGCGAGCCAGGTCTATGTCGCCTCCAAATCCCGCACCGCCAAGGAATGCGGCTTCCATTCGGTTCAGCACACGCTGCCGGCCGAAACCTCCGAGCCGGACCTGTTGAAGATCATCGGCCAGCTCAACGCCGATCCGGCCATCAACGGCATCCTCGTGCAGCTTCCGCTTCCCGGCCATATCGATTCCGGCAAGATCATCCAGACCATCGCGCCGGAGAAGGATGTCGACGGCTTCCACTTCATCAATGTCGGCAAGCTCGGCACCGGCGAACTCGAGACCGCCTTCGTGCCTTGCACGCCGGCCGGCTCGATGCTGCTGATCGAACGCGTGCGCGGCAAGGACCTGTCCGGTCTCAATGCGGTCGTCGTCGGGCGTTCGAACATCGTCGGCAAACCGATGGCCAATCTTCTGCTTGCCGCCAACTGCACCGTCACCATCGCACACAGCCGGACCAGGGACCTGCCGGCGCTTGCCCGCACCGCCGATATTCTGGTCGCCGCCGTCGGCCGGTCTGAAATGGTCCGCGGCGACTGGGTCAAGCCTGGCGCCACCGTCATCGATGTCGGCATCAACCGCGTCGCCGCACCTGAAAAGGGCGAAGGCAAGACGCGCCTCGTCGGCGACGTCGCCTTTGCCGAAGCAGCGAAGGCGGCCGGCGCCATCACGCCGGTGCCTGGCGGCGTCGGACCGATGACCATTGCCATGCTGATGGCCAACACGCTAGCTTCCGCCTATCTCGCAGCCGGATTGAAACGGCCTTCCTTCTGACCAGAAAGCAGCGTCCTTGCCGAACCTCACTGTTCCCTTAGAACGGCCGGTCACCAATGATCCCGTTCAGGGCGGGCGGCAGTTCGGGTTTCTGTTGGTCGACAAGTTCTCCATGTTCTCGCTGGCCGCGGCAATCGACACGTTCCGGTCGGCGAACCGGCTGCTCGGCCGCGATTTCTATGGCTGGACTACGGTGTCGGCCGACGGCGACGCCGTCATGGCGTCCAACGGCCTGCCGCTCAAGATCGACTACGCGGTTGCCGATCTGCCGCCGGTCGATATCCTGTTCGTCTCGGTCGGGCTGACGACGGAATTTCCCGGCAAGAGCAAGGTGCTGGCAGCGCTGCGCAGTTGGGGCCGGCGCGGCAATGCGCTCGGCGCGCTTTCGGTCGGTTCCTATTTGCTTGCCGAAGCAGGCCAGCTCGATGGCTATCGCTGCACCATCCATTGGGAAAACCGCGCCGGCTTCCTCGAACGCTTTCCGGACATCAACTGCACCGGCAACGTCTTCGAGATCGACCGCAAGCGCTACACCTGCGCCGGCGGCACCACATCGATCGACCTGATGCTGGAGATCGTGCGCGGTGATTTCGGCTCGAGCCTCGCCAATGGCGTCGCCAACCAGTTCCAGCATGAGCGCATCCGCTCGGCCGGGGACCGCCAGCGCGTCGGCCCGGAACGCGACCTGACCGGCAAGTCGGAGAAGCTGCGCCGCATCGTCGAGCTGATGGCCGACCATCTCGACGAGCCGCTGTCGGCGGTGCAGCTCGCCAAGTCGGCGGGCCTGTCGGTGCGCCAGGTCGAGCGCCTGTTCCTGCGCCATCTCAGTGTGACGCCCGGGCGCTATTATATGCGGCTCAGGCTCGAGCGGGCGCGCGAATTGCTGCGCCAGACCAACATGCCGATCCTCGACGTGGCAATCGCCACCGGCTTCACCTCGCATTCCTATTTTGCCCAGAGCTACCGGCTGCAATTCGGCCGGCCGCCTTCCGAGGAACGCCGCACGGCCTATTGAGGGTTTGGCAGAGAGGCGACGCAGCTTCGTACTCCGTCCGGGCTTGTGTCGCGACCCGGCGTCAAATAGCTTTCCGGCGCCGAGCGGCGGCGACTGACGGGGGAGATTTTTGATGGCGGGATTTGTGCAGAGCGTCGCTGCGGCGGCCCTGTTGCTGCGGACGACGGGGTTCGGCTTCGCCGCCGATCGCGTCATCGTCATTCTCGATGCCTCCGGCTCGATGTGGGCGCAGATCGACGGCAAGCCCAAGCTCGAAATCGCCCGTCAATCACTGCGGAACGTGCTGCAATCGGTCCCGGCCGAGGAGGAAATAGGCTTCATGGCCTATGGCCATCGCGAGAAGGCCAGTTGCGACGACATCGAACTCATCGTGCCACCGCAGGCAGGCTCGGCAAGTGCGATCTCAGCCGCGGCCGACAGCTTGAAATTTCAGGGCAAGACGCCGCTGACCGCTGCGGTCAAGCAAGCGGCGGAAGCATTGAAATACACCGAGGACAAGGCGACGGTCGTTCTCATCACCGATGGCATCGAGACATGTAGCGGCGATCCCTGTGCGCTCGGCAAGGAACTGGAGGCTGCTGGCGTCGACTTCACCGTCAATGTCGTCGGCTTCGGCCTGACGGCGGCCGAGGGCAAGCAGGTCGGTTGCCTCGCCGACAATACCGGCGGCAAATATATCGAAGCGTCGGATGAAAACGCATTGCAGGACGCCCTCGTCGAGACCGTTGCGCCTCCGCCACCCGCCCCTGAACCGATTCCCGCCCCGCAGCCTGCTCCCCAGCCGGCGCCCGCCCAGCCGGCGGAGTCCAATTTCGTGCCCACCGTCGTGCTTGCCGAGGGTGGCGATCCCGTCACCGACGGCAACGCCTGGGAGATCTACAAGGCGAATTCCGACGGCACGCGCGGCGATCCCGTCACCACCGAATATGGCACCTACAAGGGCAATCTGGAGCCGGGCGACTATATCGTCGTCGCGCGTGCCGGCGAGGCCAGGGCCGAACAGAAGATCAAGATAGAGCCTGGCCAGGTCGCCAAACCGCACTTCAACCTGAATGCCGGCACGCTGGTCATCCACCCGCGGCCAAGCGAAGGAGCGGACGTTGATGACGGCGCGGCTGTCGTAATCGGCTATCCCGGCGTCGACACCCCGCCGACCTATTACGGTGACACGAAAGTCGTGCTGCCGGCCGGTGACCAGAAGGTGACGGTCACGATCGGCCAGGGCATGGTTATCGAGACGATCCCGCTTGCCGCCGGCAGGGTCATCGACAAGGACATCATCGTCGGCGTCGGGAGTATCGTCGCCAACGCCTATTATGCTGCCGGCGGCGACAAGGCCGAGGGTTCGGGCGTCGGCTTCAAAGTGCTCCAGGCGAAAAAGAACGTCGACGGAACCAGGCAGGAGGTGACTTATGCCTACGGTCCGGACAGCAAGTTCGATCTGCCGCCCGACGATTATGTAATGGTCGCGACGGTCGACCTTGCGGTGGCCGAGCAGCCGTTCAGCGTCAAGGTTGGCGACCATCAGGATCTGAAGATCGCGATGAACGCCGGCATGCTGACGATAACCGCGCCAGGGGCCTCGAAGATCGAGATATTCGAGGCCAGGAAGGCCATCGACGGAACCCGCAAGTCGGTCGGCTACGCCTACGACCAGAAGTATCAAGCCACCCTGTCGGCCGGCGGCTACGCGGTGGTTTCGGAGAAATCGGACAACAGCTCGAGGGAAGGCACGGTAACGGTCAGGGCCGGCGCGCGAGCCGAGCTGACCGTTCAGTAGATCTAAGGGAGAGCGGCCACCAGCCGCTCTTCCATGGTCGAAAAGTCATGCCGTACCGAAGGCGCTGGCGCCATGGTCGGCGCGTCCCACCAACTGCCGGAACCCGGCGAAAAGCTCGCGGCCGAAGCCGAATTCATTGCCTATGAGGTCGCTGTCCGCGGGGCGGCGCAGTGCGAAATCGCCGGCTGGCACCAGTACCTCCAGCGTCCCGGCCTCGGCGTCGAGCCTGATGATATCGCCGTCATGGATCCTGGCGATAGGCCCGTCCTCCGCCGCTTCCGGCGTCACGTGGATCGCCGCTGGCACCTTGCCTGAAGCGCCCGACATGCGGCCGTCGGTGACCAACGCCACATGCTGGCCGCGGTCCTGCAGGATGCCGAGCACGGTGGTCAGCCTGTGCAATTCCGGCATGCCGTTGGCCTTCGGTCCCTGGAACCGAATGACGGCGATGAAGTCGCCGGTCAGCGACCCCGCCTTGAACGCCTCGTTCAGGCCTTGCTGGCTGTCGAACACCTTGGCCGGCGCCTCGATGACGCGCCGCTCCGGCTTGACCGCCGATGTCTTGATGACGGCGTGGCCGAGATTGCCCGAAAGCACTTTCAGACCGCCGCTCGGCTGGAACGCCTTCTTGAACGGCGCCAGCACCTTCTCGTCCCCGCTCTCGCGCGGCGAAGCCTCGCGCACGACGCCGCCGTCCGCACCGAGCTTGGCCTCGACCGCGTAGGGGCGCAGCCCTTCGCCCCACACCGTCTGCACATCCTCGTGCAGGATGCCTGCGTCGAGCAGTTCGCGGATCAGGAAGCCGAGCCCGCCGGCGGCGTGGAAGTGGTTCACATCGGCAAGGCCGTTCGGATAGACTCGCGCCAGCAGCGGCACGGCTTCCGAGATGTCGGAAATATCCTGCCAGGTAGTGGCGATGCCGGCCGCCGCTGCCATGGCGATCAGGTGGATGGTGTGGTTGGTCGAACCGCCGGTGGCGTGCAGGCCGACGATGCCGTTGACGATCGAGCGCTCGTCGATCATCCGTCCGACCGGCGTGTAGGCGTTGCCGAGCGCGGTGATCGCCAGCGCCCGCTTCGTCGCTTCCCTGGTCAGCGCGTCGCGCAGCGGCGTGCCGGGATTGACGAAGGAAGCGCCAGGCGTGTGCAGGCCCATGATCTCCATCAGCATCTGGTTGGAATTGGCGGTACCGTAGAAAGTGCAGGTTCCCGGCCCGTGATAGGATTTTGATTCGGCTTCGAGCAGTTCGGCCCGCCCGGCCTTGCCCTCGGCATAGAGCTGGCGGATCTTGGCCTTTTCGTCGTTCGGAATGCCGGTCGTCATGGGCCCGGCCGGGATGAAGACCGCCGGCAGATGGCCGAAGGTCAGCGCCGCGATCACCAGCCCGGGCACGATTTTGTCGCAGACGCCGAGATAGACGGCGGCATCGAACATGTTGTGCGACAGGCCGATTGCCGCGGCCATGGCGATCACGTCGCGCGAGAACAGCGACAGCTCCATTCCGGGCTGGCCCTGGGTGACGCCGTCACACATCGCCGGCACGCCGCCGGCCACCTGGGCGATGCCGCCGGCCTCGCGCGCCGCATCCTTGATCAGCGCCGGAAACGTCTCGAAAGGCTGATGTGCCGACAGCATATCGTTATAGGAGGTGATAATGCCGAGATTCGGCACCCGGTCCCCGCCAAGCGCTACCTTTTCGGAAGGGCTGCAGACGGCAAAGCCATGGGCCAGGTTGCCGCAGGACAGCACGGCCCGGTTGGCGGTGCGGTTCGAGGCTTCGGCGATGCGGCCGAGATAGGCCTCGCGACCGGGCTTGGAGCGCTCACGGATGCGCTGGGTGATGGCTTCGATATCGCGTCTTGCGGTCATGGCGGTCGGTCCTTTCAGGCGAGGTCCCGCAAACACCTTCCGGCTATTGCCGGGACCTGCAGCCAAGTTGAGATCAGGGTGCCCAGAAAACCTCTACGGGCTTTTGAGTGGCATCGAGCACGGCGCGAATGGGCTTTCGTGCTCCAGTTCCAAGCGCGGCCTCGAATGCGGTGCGTTTTTCCGCGCCCTCGATATGCAGCGCGATGAAGGCGGCATTGATGATCCGCGCCAGTGATAGCGTCAGCCGTGGCTCGCCGGCGCTTGCCGCGTGAACCGGAAGCACGATCTTTTGCGACGACGGATCGAGCAATCTTGCCAGGTTGTCGGCATCCGGAAAGAACGAGGCGGTGTGGCCATCAGTTCCCATGCCGAGCACAACAACGTCGAGTGGCCAGGGCAGCACTTGCAGCGCCTCACTGTCGGAGACCGCTGCACCCTCGATCGTTGCCGCGGCGTGGTAGAGCGGCACGAAATTCGCGGCGGCGGCCGCGTTCTGCAGCAGGTTGGCGGCAACCAGGCCGGCATTGGAGCGCGGCGATGAGGGCGGCACGAAGCGCTCGTCGACCAATGTTATCGTCACCTTTTCCCAGGCGATCGGAACGGTCGAAAGCGCCGCGAAGAATTTCGCCGGCGTCGTGCCGCCCGAGACCGCAAGCAGCGCCATGCCGCGCTCGGCGATCGCCTTTGAGAGACGGCCGGCGACGTGGCCGGCAAGCGCTGTCGCCAACTCCTGGCGTCCGGCAAATTCGTGCCAGTTGTAGGCGCCGCCTAATTGCTCTCGTGCCATGTCCGCCCGTCGCGTTCGATCAGCGCAATCGAGGCCGAGGGGCCCCATGTGCCGGCGGTGTAGCCTTGCGCCTCTTGCCTGCCGCTTTCCCAGGCGTCCTGGATCGGGTCGATCCATTTCCACGCCGCCTCGACCTCGTCGCGGCGCATGAACAGCGTCTGGTTGCCACGGATGACGTCCATGATCAGCCGCTCATAGGCATCGGGGGCGCGGCCGTCGAAGGATTGCGCAAAACTCATGTCGAGCGGAATCTGGCGCAGCCGCATGCCGCCCGGCCCCGGATCCTTGATCATGATGAACTGCTTGACGCCCTCGTCGGGCTGCAGCCTGATGACCAGCTGGTTGGCGGAGATCGGCCCGGCGCTCTCGCCGAAGATCGAATGCGGGATCGGCTTGAATTCGATGACGATCTCCGAAACGCGCGTCGCCAGCCGCTTGCCGGTCCGGAGATAGAACGGCACGCCCGCCCAGCGCCAGTTGCCGATCTCGGCTTTGAGCGCAACGAAAGTCTCGGTGTTGCTGTACTTGCCGAGCTCCTCGACATAGCCTTTCACCGGCCCGCCGGCCGAGGCGCCGGCACGGTATTGTCCGCGCACCGTGTGCTTCGGCGCTTCGTTGCCGTTGATGCGCTTCAGCGCCCGCAGCACCTTCAGCTTTTCGTCACGGACGGCATCGGCGTCCATCGACGACGGCGCCTCCATGGCGACGAGGCAGAGCAGTTGCAGCATGTGGTTCTGCACCATGTCGCGCAATGCGCCGGCCTTGTCGTAATAAGTGACGCGGTCTTCCAGGCCGACTGTCTCGGCCACGGTGATCTGCACATGATCGACATTGGCGGAATTCCAAAGCGGCTCGTAGAGCGCGTTGGCAAAGCGCAGCGCCATCAAATTCTGGACCGTCTCCTTGCCGAGATAGTGATCGATGCGGAAAATCTGGCTTTCATGGAAGTCGTCGCCGACCAGGTCGTTGAGCGCGCGCGCCGAAGCTAGATCGCGGCCGATCGGCTTTTCCAGCACGATGCGCGAATTCGGCGTGATCAGCCCGTGCTCCTTCAGCTTGTGCGAGATGTCGCCGAACAGTGCCGGCGCCACCGCCAGATAGAAAGCGCGGATGTGTTCGCTGTCGCCGATCGCCTTCTTCAGCCTGTCGAAGCCGGCACCTGTGGTTGCATCTGCCGGGACATAGGAAAGCCGTGCGAGGAACGTCTTCAGTTCCGTGGCGTCGATATCTTCCGGCTTCACGTGGTCGGCAATCGCCTGCCTGGCGAAAGACTGGAACTCCTCGTCTGTCATCTTCGAACGCGATGTGCCGATGATGCGCGTCGGCTCGGAAAACTGGTGGTCGCGCTGGCGGTAGTATAGCGACGGCAGAAGCTTGCGTTCCGACAGGTCGCCGGTGCCGCCGAAAATGATGAAGTCGAAAGGGTCGACGGGAATGATCTGGCTGGTCATGGTCTGTCCGCTGTGACGCCGGTCGCGATAACGCGGCTGATATAATCTAATCGATTTAAACTTGCCAGTGCCATTGCGTCACATCCGCGTGTGCTCTTGACACCGGCGCTGGCCGGAGGCTTGTCGGCAAGCGATGCTTCCGGGGGCGTTCGCAGTTGCAGCATAGAGCCGGATGGCAGCGAAAGCCAAAGGAGAAATCGTCGATGGACGCACATCTTTCGATGGCCATCGCCAAACGCGTTTTCGATCGTCTTCAACGATGAGTGAGAAAAGCATGCGCCTGCAAAACAAAGTCGCCATCATCACTGGCGCTGCCTCGGGTTTTGGCGAGGGCATGGCCAGGCGCTTTGCCGAGGAGGGCGCGCGGGTAGTCGTCGCCGATCTGAACGCCAAGGGCGCAGAGCGCGTTGCCGGCGAGATCGGCGAAAAGGCGATCTGGACCCAGACCGACGTTTCGCTGCGGTCCGAATTCGACGACATGGTCCATGCCGCAATGAGCGCCTTCGGCCGCATCGACATCATGGTCAACAATGCCGGTTACACCCATCGCAACGGTGACATGCTGGAAGTCGACGAAGCGACCTTCGACCTGATCACATCAGTCAACATGAAGGCGATCTACCACGCAGCGCTTGCAGTGGTGCCGGTCATGGAACGGCAAGCCGGTGGCGTCATCCTGACGACGGCCTCCACGGCCGGTATCAGACCGCGGCCCGGCCTCACCTGGTACAATGCATCGAAGGGCTGGGCGATCACCGCGACCAAATCGATGGCGGTGGAACTCGCGCCGAAGAACATCCGCGTCAACTGCCTCTGCCCAGTTGCTGGTGAGACCGGCATGCTCGCGAAATTCATGGGCGCCGACACACCCGAGATCCGCGAGAAGTTCCGCGCGTCGATCCCGCTCGGCCGGCTTTCGACGCCGCTCGACATAGCCAATGCCGCGCTTTGGCTCGCTTCGGACGAGGCGGCTTTCATCACCGGCGTGGCGCTGGAAGTCGACGGCGGGCGTTGTATTTGAACGGTCCGGTTATCCGGCGGAGGACCGGCTGATGGCGAGCGACCCGCAATCGCTCTGCCGGCCCTACGCCCCGGTTTTGACGTAGCTCTTGTAGATCCAGCCGCGCTTGCCGTTGTAGACGATCTGGCACCATTGCTTGCAGCTCATCACTTGCACCGATGTCTTGGCCGGCACGGTGAGAATGGCGGCCGCATTCTTTTTTGGGCCGGTGCGCATGGTGACGGATCTCAGGATGCGTCCGGTACCGGCAGTATTGGCTCTTCCGGATTTTGCCTTGGTGCTGTTGTCGTCTTCGCTCGCGGTCTGCGTCGGCAGTTGCGGCTTGGGCGTGGGGATGGCGGCGGTCTGCGCGCCATCGGGTCCGCTGTTTTTCGTCGAGCTGCCGGGAGCCGCGACCTTGGCAAACAATGCCGCAGCGTCGGGTTTTGCTGCCGGGTCGGCGAATGCCACCGAAGCAGACGATTTATCGGCCGCCTGCTCGGTCTGGCTTGCCAGCTGGTCGGATGCTGCCGTGGCGGCGGCCGATGCCGTCTTTGGCCCCGTCCAGCGCGGATCGTTGGGAGCCAGCGCTGGTATCTCGGCTTCCGCTGCGGCCACCGCTGGGGAAACCGCATCTGCCTTGCCCGTCGTCCGCGGCGCCGCAGCAACCTTGGCAGGCATGATCTTCGTCGTCTTGACCGGGATGGTCGGAACGATCTGCTCAGGACTTGCGGCCGCTTGTCGCTCATTTGCCGGCAATGCCAGCCACAGTGCCACCGCGGCAACGCCGAGCAGTGCGGCCGTGCCAAGCGCGGCTATCACCAGATGCGCGTTCGACCGGACCCCGTGCCAGAACGTCGGCCGCATATCGTAACCGAATTGCATCGCAAGGCGCCGTCGTTCCGGCGCGCCGAAACTGAAGGGCTCTCTCACACTTGCCACCTCCATTTGCGGGCCGATGTTCTTACGACCCATGCCGGAGAGCCGGCATTTCGATCGGCATCGGTCCCAAACCAAAAGCGGGCAGGCCCGCAAAAATTCCCCGTTCAGCTGCCCACGAGCATCATCTTTCGCCCGCGATTGTGGCATCACTGCGCCCTTGGCGGGGATTCTGCGCCCTGGTTAAGGATTCTGCAACGTCTGGTTAAATCCTGTCCCGCAACGCGTACCAGTTGAGCGCAAGAAAGAGCAGTGGCGCGCGCAAACGCCGGCCGCCGGGGAAGGGTGGAATTTTCAGGTCCTCGATCAGCTTCAGCCGGTCGCGGTTGCCGGCGACCGTCTCGGCATAAAGCTTGCCGAAAAAGTTCGACAGCATGACGCCGTGGCCGGAATAACCGCCGATCGAGGTCACATTGGGCATCACTTCGCGCACGAACGGCTTTCTCGGCACGGTGATGCCGACATAGCCGCCCCAGCCATGCGTGATCTCGACGTCCTTCAGTGCCGGATAGATTTCGGCGATCTGCCGGCGGATGTGGATGTGGATGTCCTTGGGATCATTGACCGCATAGATCTCGCGCCCGCCAAACAGCAGCCGCCCGTCCTTCGATTTGCGGAAATAGCGCACGACGAAGCGCGAATCATCGACCGCCTCGCCACCCGGCAACACTTTGGAATCGGCTCCCAGCGGCACCGTCGCGCCGATGAAGGAGCCGATCGGCATAATATGCGCGGCACTCACCGGTTCGAGCGTGCCGCCATAGGCATTGACCCCGATCAGGCATTTAGCGGCGGCGATCGTGCCCTTCGGCGTCACAACCCTCACCTTGCCGCCGCCGGAGGTGATGCCGGTCGACGGCGTCTGCTCGAATAGCTTTGCGCCGGCCTCTGCCGCCACCTTTGCGGTGCCGATGACCAGTTTCAGCGGATGGATGTGGCCGGTGCCGGTGTCGCGGGTGCCGCCGAAATAATGCGTCGAGCCCAGCCGCTCGGCTGTCTCCGCGGCATCCATGAATGAGATGTGCGGATAGCCGAATCGGCTCGCCATGATGTCGGCATGCGCCTTGTAGTCGTCGACATAGCGCTTCTTGTGCGCCACCGACATCTGGCCGGGCATATAGTCGATCTCGATCTGGTGCATCGCGGCAAAGTCGAGCAGATGCGCCTTGGCCTCTTCGGCCAGGTCGAACAGCGCCTTGGCGCGGGAAAAGCCGTATTCCGCTTCCAGTTCCTCTGCCCAGGCCCGTTGTCCGGTGCCGAGCTGGCCACCATTGCGGCCCGATGCGCCGTCACCGAAACGATGCGTTTCGATAAGCACGACATCCGCGCCTGTCTTGGCGAGATGAGCCGCCGCCGACAGACCGGTAAAGCCGCCGCCGACAGTCACGACATCGCATGTCCGGTCGCCGTCGAGCGCCGGATATTCGGGCCTTGGCCCGGCCGTGTCTTCGTACCAGGAGCGGCCGGGGGAGATTGGGGATTGGTAAGTCATGATGCTCGGCTAGGGCAGTAGGGCAGTAGGGCAGTAGGGCTCTATGACAGTGGGGGAGTGGGGAAGATACACCGTTCGAACGATCTGACTATCGGGCTTACAT
>NZ_JAMYOX010000042.1:0-50833 GCF_040320025.1 Mesorhizobium sp. M0808 | reverse complement strand
AACCGAAATCTCCACCCCGCGGGTTCCTTCCCTGGAGGCTTCCGGACGCCGGCCTCGAGCCACGCCATCTCAGTAGACGGCCGGCATCCGAAACCCATCACAACAGCGGACATGCGCCTTAGTCTTTCGTGAGAGGCAGCCGCCCAGTGTCATGACTAGCTCTAGGGGTGCGACCAGGCGCCTACTTCCGAACGGCTCACGATGACGCTACCCGCCTCAATTTCGCGCTGCATCCGCTGTCCCAAAGTTTCAATATCGACCTCAGCGGCCGTCGCAACGCCCCGGCTCTGGATTTCCGGCAGCATCGTGACAATGAGTTCGGCGGTCTGGTGTGACCAGTCGAAGCCGCCATTGGTTCCCCCAACAACCGCCTCCATACGCATTGAGGGCGCGGTCAATCCAGCCGCGCGGAATGCCGCATCGAGCTTGATACCCATATTGGTCTCGATACCGCTGCGCCGGAACGTCTCGACGATCCATCGACAGCATTGGTCGTAGGTCGGCGCCGGCGGGCTGGATCGACAGCCGTCCCAATCCGGCTCATGGAAGACGATGGTCCCTCCAGGCCGGAGATGACGAGCGACGCCACGCAGCATGGCCACAGGATCGGCTTGAAACATCAAAATGTAGCGGCCGATCACGGCGTCGAACGGTCGGTCGAACGAGAGTGCCGCGGGATCGCCTTCACGGAAGCTGACGTTCTGGATCGGATGCGCCGCCGCACGCCGCTCCGCCGCCGCCAAGGCCGCTGGAGCCCGATCTGCGCCGATGACCTGACCTTCGCTGCCAACCATCTCGGAAACCAGGAATGTAACATCACCCGCGCCACAGCCCACGTCGAGCACGCGCATCCCGGGGCTCATGCCCGCAGAGAGCAAGATTCTTCGCGTGATCGGGTTAATGATGTCCGCCTGATGGCTGAGACGCCTGATCTCGCGATCGGAATGGACGAGAATATACGGGACGTGAACGTCGGCACCAGCGCCACCGGCGACTTCCATGGCCTGCCTCCCCTCATACGACTGTTCCCCAAATGGGGCATCGTGCTGGTCGACGATTATGCGCCGATGCGGCAGCCAGTCAACGAGACTCGCTGTCCACCTCAGCGCGAATGTCGCTTCAGGGTCACGACCCCCGGTTCCGCTAAAGGTCAGCTTTCGGGCCGCCAAATCGCCCCGGGAAGGATCGGTTCGGGTCATCGGCGTGAATTCGCCCTCGACGAACGAACTTCCGCTCGGGGTCGACTCAAGCCGTAGCGCGAAGGTCAGGTTTGGAGAAGCGCCGGGAATGGCAGCTCCTGGCGCTCCTTGCCCGTTCGGGTGGACAAAACAAACAGCCGCTGTCCACCTCTGAGCGGCAGTTTAGTTGGGTGCCAAGCGTTAGAGTTTGGCAGGAAGCGGCCGGCTTTGCGACCGCCACGCCGACCTCGGTCGATCAGCCCGCGCAGTTTCTGGAACAGGTTCGGTAGCCGGTGGACCTCGTCGAGGATAACCAGCTTGTCCTGATGCTCGGCCAAATAAAGCTCCGGCTCGGCAAGCCGTGCGCGGTCGGCGTCCGACTCGAGGTCAAGGTAGATCGAAGGACGCCGTTCGGCTATTTCCGGCGCCAGGGTTGTCTGCCGACCTGAAGCGGCCCGAGCAGCGCAACAGCGGGCATGCTGTCCAGCGTCTCGGTGAGTTCTATGCTGATGCGGAGTCCGATTATCCTTGCAATTATGGAGTATAGTTCCAGTTTTGCAAGGAAAGCGGCAGCCCAGCCGTGCAAGACGCGCAGAGGCAAGGGCGTTAAAAGCGCCGACGCCTTAGTTGTGAGATTGGCCCGGAACCGATCCCGCCGATGCTGACCCGGTTCATCACAATAAACAGAGCATTCGCCAAGGCACGACGGACTCTGAAACCGGGTTGATTGTCCGGCCAGGACGGTCGGATAACTGTCAGGACGAATACCGATCGCGCAGGAACGCGACGAGGATCGGTAAGGCAGGATTGGCGTTGTCGGATCGCCAACGGGCTAAACTGGAGATCTGAATTGGTTCGCCCCCGATCCGCAGCTTACGACAGATCGCATCTTTAAGAACCCTGTCGGTATCTCGGTCGTGGATCAGAGCGACTACAGAGCCCGTTTCCGACGAGGCGCAAAAGATGCCTGCACTGACGTGATGTTCGAGGATTGGAGGACGCTGCACGCTGCGTCCAACAGCGTCGGCGAGCAGAAATGCTTCGCCCCTGCGTACCAGCAGCGTTTCCTGGTGCAACTCGTGCCACTCGATCACGGAACGGCTGGCGAGAGAATGATTTGAAGCAAGAACGACAGCCAGAGTGTCTTTCCACAGCGTCAATTCGAACGCGCCGCCGGTAAACCGGGAGGAGGAGGTCACGACCACGTCGACCTGGGTGGCACCCAGAGCAGCCTCAGGCGAAGGGTAAGGACTCTCTGTCAAGCTGACGGTCACATTGGGATGAGATTGCCCGAACTCGATGATTGCATCCAAGGCCCGCCCGGCGCGGATGATCCCGTTGGAACCGATGGAAAGCTTTTGTTGGTCATCTCTGGTGCCGGACCTGGCCAGAGTGAGCGTGTTGTCGAGCTCGAGCAGCACGGAGCGCAGACGCTCCAGGAAGCGCTCGCCGGCCGGGGTTGGGCCGACGCCGCGGGCATGGCGATGAAATATCCTCGTACCCACCGCGTATTCCAGATCGCGGATGCGCCTGCTGAGCGCGGAGTGATCGATCCCTGTGCGTCGCGAGGCGCGAAGGAAGCTGCCCTCCTCCGCGACCACAAGTGCATAATTGAGGGTCGCAAGTTGGATGGAGCTCCGCATCTCTGCTCAAAGTCAAGTTGGCGACAAAACGCGTTTGAGCGCTTTTGGCCGCTGCGGGCTATCGCCAAATCTCACTATTGACACAGGGTGAGCAGTCCAACCCTCCTTACAAGAACAATAATGAAGACACGTGCATGGCGCGCTCGTTTTGGACGGTTGTCCGCATGGCCAACCGCGCTCGGTGAGTGCTGCTGTGTCTAGTCCATTATTGGGCGCCCCAATTGGTGGGGTCGATCTTGCCCGTATCTTTGCATGATGCGCTTGCCTTGCCACTACCAAGATTTGGCGAGTGACAGCATGGATCAGTCATAAGCATCATCTGTCAATTCCAGGTGAGGAGATGACGTGGTGACAAAGACGGGGATGACGAGATCTGGCCATCGGACAAGCTCGGACAACAACGAGGCTATCAGGCTGCCTCTGGCGGTAGGAGTCGGACGAGCGCACGCCCATCATGGGGAATTCCTCCAAGGCGTCTTTGAAGGGGAAAACGGAAGGCTTTGTCGCGGACTCGTAACCCTGCCGCTCACGTCGCAAGAGTCGCTAGCGACTTTCTGGCCGCATGAACAAACTGGGATTCGACCGCGGCCTGCAAACCGGACCAAAGCGGCTCGCGCGGCGGCCCTCACGCTCGCGCATATCGGAATAGCTGAAGGAGGTGGAGAACTTACGATCGAAAGCCCTATTATGATAGGGCATGGCTACGGTTCCTCGACCGCAGACGTCATTGCTGCGATTCGTGCGGTGGCAGCTGCAGCGGGCCTCACGCTGCGCCAGTCCACGATTGCGCGACTGGCGGTGGCCGCGGAAGGCGCAAGCGATGCCATTGCCTACGGCGACCAACCCCTTCTCTTCGCCCACCGGGAAGGCCGTACGATCGAACACTTCGGTGGCGAATTTCCGCCCCTTCTCTTGGTAGGTTTCAGGGACGGCAGTGCCCGGCCGATCGATACGCTAACCATGCCGCGGGCACGCTACGATGGTGAGGAAATCGGGCTGTTCCGTGTTCTGCGGGGACTGGCGAACCGCTCCATCCGGCAACAAGATCCCCGCCTGCTTGGACGTGTCGCAACCATCAGCGCCAGTATCAGTCAGAGGCATCTGCCGAAGGCATCCTTCAATACCGTTTTGGATATAGCACGGGCGCATGACGCGTGCGGTGTGCAGGTGGCGCATAGCGGAACATTGATCGGCATCCTTCTGGACGCGGCTGCGCCCAGGGCGGCCATGCGCGCTGCTGAGCTGGCAAGGCAGGTGAGCGGCGCAGGCCTCCAAGGCGTCCATACGTTTGCCCTTAATGCCGAAACGGGGCCAATCCAGTGAGCGCGGCGCAAGACTATTTACGCGCCTATGAAACGCCGCGTTTTGCCCAACTCGCACCTAACCTCAACGCCGCCTGCTTTTCCCTCATGAAGCTGATCCCCGCCCGGTTCATGGTCGATCAGGCGGAAGCATCAGGACGCCTCAGGCAGGAAGGTCACATCATCGAAACGACGTCGGGCACATTCGGCCTAGCCATCGCAATGCTAGCTGCGGTTCGTGGCTACGCGCTTACACTTGTCACCGCCTCCAGCCTCATCGACCTGAAACTCAGGCGGCGACTGGAACAACTTGGTGCCAAAGTCATGGCCATCGACGATCCTCAAGGAGACGGCAATCAGCGCGGTCGGCTCCAGTATCTTCAGCAGACCCTGCAAGATAGCCCGGGCACGTATTGGCCTCGACAATACGACAGTCCGGAAAACCGCCTTGCCTACGCGCGCCTGGCCGACCTCGTTGTCCGATCATTCGGCCGTATCGATTGCCTCGTCGGCTGCGTGGGCACTGGGGGATCGCTTTGTGGAACCGGAGGCTTCCTTCGTGAGCTCTTTCCTGATCTCAGGATGATTGCTGTCGATACCCACAGAAGCATGCTCTTTGGCCAGCCTGTCGGACGTCGCATGCTGCGCGGGCTCGGCAACAGTGTTTTGCCGGAAAATGTTCGTCATGAGATGATCGACGATATTCATTGGGTGGGCGCATTGCCGGCTTACGCAATGGCGCATGGACTGTTTCGTGATCACGGGCTGTTCATGGGGCCGACCAGCGGCGCCGCAGCCTTGGTCGGCGCCTGGTTCGCCAGGCAAAATCCGGAAGCCTCCACCGTCGTGATAATGCCAGATGAAGGGCATCGTCATTCCGATACAGTCTACAACTCCGACTGGCTCGCCGGTTTGAAGGATTGGCCAATCTCAATTCCTCTTGAACCAACTGTTCTCACGCAAATTCGTCCGGCCGAAGAGACGGCGTGGACGAGATTCCCTTGGAACCGCAGAACTTTAAACGCCGTCCTCGCAGAGATGGATGGCTGGTTCCCTACGCAGTGACAGTTCCGAATTCAGGCAAGGCGACAAACCACATCGACCAGGGTCAGACAGGGTGCATGACCCGGTGAAGAAAATCCCTAGTGCGTTCGTGTTTGGGATATCGAAGGAGCTCCTTAGCCGGGCCTTGCTCAACGATCCGGCCGCCGTCGAGAAAGAGGACGCTATCGGAAACCTCTCGCGCGAACTGAATTTCGTGCGTAACCACGAGCATGGTCATGTTCTCGTCTGCGAGCGCGCGCATGACCTGCAGGACCTCGCCGACCGTTTCCGGGTCAAGTGCGGAGGTGGGTTCGTCGAAAAGAATGGCCTGTGGGCGCATCGCCAGGGCGCGGGCGATGGCCACGCGCTGCTGTTGGCCGCCCGACAATGAGGCGGGATAGGCATTCGTCTTGTCGGCTAAGCCGACGCGATTGAGCAATGCCATGGCCCGCTCGCGGACCTGGTTCCTATTTTCCTTCAGCACGTAGAGCGGCCCTTCCATGACGTTTTCCAGGGCGGTGCGGTGCGGAAACAGGTTGAAGCGTTGGAAAACCATGGAAACGCGGCTGCAGATGGCGTGAACCTGGGGCGAGGCGGCATCCACCACCGTCCCGTCGATGCTGATGCGACCGCGCTGATAGGTTTCAAGCCCGTTCACACATCGTAGAAGCGTCGATTTGCCGGAACCCGAGGGCCCGATCAGACATACGACCTGTCCCTTGGCGATCTCGGCGTTGATTCCCTTGAGGACTTCATGGGCGCCGAAGGACTTGTGCACGTCGTCGAAAGTGATCATCCCGCCGCCCCAAGATAGCTCTCGACTCTGTGCATAAACAGGTTCAGCGGAACCGTCAGGCACAGGTAAAGCAGTGCCACCAAGGTAAAAACTGTCATGTTGTCGAATGTGGACGACGCAAGCATCTTACCCTGCATGGTCAACTCCTGAACCGAAATCACCGATACAAGCGAGGAATCCTTCAGCAGCATGATCATGTTGTTGGCGTAAGGCGGCAGGATAATCTTGATTGCCTGCGGCAGCACGACGCGGCGCATCATCAACGGACGCTCCATCCCGATCGATTTTGCCGCTTCGACCTGACCCTTGTCGACCGCCTCGATGCCCGCGCGGAAGGTTTCCCCGAGATAGCAGGAGTGAGCCAGGCCCAGCCCGATCGTGCCGGCCTGGAGCGCAGTCAGGTTGATGCCGATCTCGGGCGCGACAAAGTAGATATAAAAGAGAACCACCAGCAGTGGTATGCCGCGCACGAAGTCGACAAGGAGCCGCGTCGGCACGCTGACACAGCGTATCCCCGATGTCCTGAACAGCGCCAAGACAAGGCCGAGCGCCGTCGCAAGACACAGCGCAAGAAAGGTTATCACGACGGTCAGCCAAACGCCTTGAAGAAGAAGCGGTAGATATTCCGTTGCGTGGGCGATGAAATTGGTCATGGCCGGCTTCCTCTTGGCACGTTCCCCGGCTCTCACAGCCGGTCATTGCGATGCGATCCTATGGTCCTGCCAGCCGACGCTTGTTTCGAGCTCAATGCGGGATGGCTTCAGAGGCCATATTTGGCGAATATTCGGCTTAATTCGCCGCTTTCCTTCAGCTTGGTGATTGAGGCATTCACCTTTTCGAGAAGCAGCGGATTTTCCTTGGCGACCGCTAACGCGACTTCGCCTTGCTTCATCGGCCGATAGCCGTCGACGAGGCGAACTCCCAGTTCGGGGTTCTTTGAAAGCTGATATGCGACGATCGGGGCGTCACCAAAGCCGGCCTTGATGCGGCCCAGGACCACATCGCGCATCATGTCAGCGATTGAGTCGTAGAGCTTGACTTGACCGAAGACGCCAAGCGCTTCCAGGGCGTCGGCGTAGGTCGAGCCGATCTGCGCCCCCACGGTCTCACCTCTCAGCTCTTCGATCGTGTAGTTCTTGCTGTCGCTGGCAGCAACAAACATCGCCTCGCCATAGGCGTAAACCGGCGTGCTGAAATCGATCACCTGCTTGCGCTTGTCTGTTATGAACATGCTGGCGGAAATCAGATTGATCTTGTCGGTCGTCAATGCCGGGATCAGGGCTGGAAAAGCGTTTACCTGGAAGTCGGCGGTCGTACCAAGGTTCGCGGCAATCGCACTTGCCAGATCGACCATCGCGCCAGTCGGCTTTCGGGTTGCCGTGTCGATAAACGTGAACGGCACCCCGGTTGGCGTGACGCCGACCCTGAGGGTTTCCTCAGCCATCGCCTGAGTTGCCGTCGCGACGCCGAGGGCTGCGAGCCAGCCGATGAGTGTTTTGCGAAGCATGAAAATTCCCCTTTCATCATGTTTGAATCGAGATTCCGCTCGCTAAGCGAGTTGAATTGGCCTCTCGTGGATAGCTTTTGGAAGTCGCAATTCCGTCCAGTGGTGGACGAGATCATCAGTCGATCAGAAGTCGTATCTGTTCATGATCGTCTCTATCTTCTCTTCAGGACATCTTGGCCGCGCGTTGTTCATCAGAGGGCGTGAAATAGTCGCTGTCCTGGGCAAGGTGTTCCCACGCTTCGGCAACTGACCGAAACGATTGTTGTGCTTGGCCCGCGCCGGTCGAACGATCCAAATCCTTGAGGCCGCTCGCCGTCACGATGGCAACGACGCTGTCCGACCGCGCGATCGTGCCCTCGCATCTCAAGGATTCAATAGCTGCAAATGGCGTCACCGAGGCAAGCTCGGCAAACACTCCCTCCGTGGCCGCAAGCTGCTGCTGCATGGCTATCAGGCCGAAATTGCCGACCGGCATCGCCATGCCGCCGGATTCACGCAGCGCGTTGAGCGCCTGAAACGTGCTGCGTGTGGTGCCGATCGAGATGGCAAGCGTGTCGAAACCCGCGGGAACCTCGGCGACCAGATCGGCCTTGCCGGCAAGCGCCTTTGCCAAGGATCCGTGCACTTCCGCCGCCACGAGTCTCGGCAACCGATCGATCCTGCCTTGGCTGAGAAGATGCTTGAATCCCGCCCAGAGCCCGGCAAGCGCGTCGCCATAGCAAACAGGCACGGCGCACCAGTCCGGCACGGCTCCGTGCATCTGTTCGACGATCTCATAAGCCAAGGTCTTGTAGCCCTCGATCCCGACAGGATGACTGCCCACCACGGGGTTGTGAAACGGGGACGTCGCAAACCATCCGAGGCGCTCGGTACCAGCGGCAAGCAATGGCCAGCGATGGGACTTGTCGGCCAGGGATATGACGCTTGCGCCGTATTTGCGGATCTGCGCCAGCATTGCGCCGGCGGTGCCTGAGAATGTGACAACGACGCATTTCAGGCCCGCCCGTGCAGCATAGGCGGCAAGTGAGGCCCCGGCGTTGCCCGACGAAGCAGTCGCCACCACACGTGCGCCACTCAAACGTGCCATGGACACCGCCACGGTCGAGAAGCGGTCCTTGTGGGACCACGTAGGGTTTGCGCCCTCGTCCTTGATAAGAAGCTTGGGGACGCCGAGCTGCTTTCCCAGCCTCTCGGCGCTCAGCAGCGGCGTCAGGCCCTCGCCAAGGGAGATTGCATCGCCGAGCCCACAAGGAAGCGTGTCGGCATAGCGCCATAGCGAGGGCAGCGCGGCAACCGCTGCGGAAGCGGCCGACCTAGCTCCGGATGGATCGTAGACGACCTTAAGATTGGCTGGCGCTTCGGCGCAGCATATCGGGCAGCCGCGTGAGTCGATTTTGGTATCGATCGGGAACAAGGCGCCGCATCGAATACAGGAAAAACCTGCCCCGCGGCTCATAACGGAACCCGGGTGATTGCATCGTGCGTCTGCGTCAGCCGCTCCACTCCGCGCCGGCGAACAACCACCATGTCCTCCACCTGGAGTCCCCAGCGGCCGATTTCGTAGTAGGGGGTCTCCACGCACAGCACCATTCCTTCTTCAAGGACGTCTGTACTGCGCGCCGAGAGCGTCGGCGCATCGTAACCATCAAGGCCGATGCCATGGCCGACGTGATCGCGCTCGTAGTGGGCAATTCCTTCGCTCTGAACCACACGCACCACCGTCTCGAAGAGCTGTGCTGCCGGCATGCCGGGCCGGATAATATCGCAGGCATGCTGAACGCCGCGCAGCAGCGCCTGCTGTAGCCGATGCGCCTGCGGCGGCGGCTCGCCCAGCGTGGCGATGCGGGCAATGTCGGCGCGGTAGTGCCGAAACCGGCCACCGACGTCGAAGCGGATGATTTCTCCAGCGCCCAACTTGCGGTCGGACGGCTGGACGTTGATGAGCGCGCTGCGCTCGCCAAAGCCGATGCATCCCAGTACGGGCAGGGCGCCTTCCTCGACCGTCCTGACGTGAAAAGCGCGCGCCAGATCGGCTTCGGTGGCGCCTTCCTGAGCAAGGGCGAGGGCGGCTTGAATGGAGCGTTCGGCAATCTGGGCAACCTGGCCGAGCCGTTCGATTTCATCTGCCGTCTTTACGGCACGAACCTCGCGAAGCAGCGCCGTCGCTGGTAGGAACGACGCATTGGAAAAATGGGCTCTGAGGGTTTCCTGGTATCCTGGCGCGAGCCCCGCCTCGTCTATGCCGATCCGCGCGCGGCCGAGCCGGGCTTCTTCCAATGCCGCGATCAAAGCCGCAATTGCATCGCCATGCCTCGGCAGGTCGCGAAGCTGGAGGTGTCGTTCATTGGCGCGGTCCACGGTGGTCGAGGAACCGACATCGGCGTAAAAGTCGCCGTAGCGCCGCACCTTGCTAACCCAGACTTCCTGATCGGCAATGAGGTCGAGCGTGCTGGTGCTGGTGATGATTTCAGGCGTGCCCTTGTCCGGAGCCGGCCACATTACATAAGTCTGCGGACCACGACGAATCCATTGCGGCAGAGCCCAGAAGCCGCTCATATAGGTCACGTTTTCCGGTGTCGTGGCTATAACGGCATCAAGCCCGGCTGCCGACATGCATTGTTGCAGGCGGGCCTCGTTAAGCAGCATGGTGGGAATCCCGAGCCTGTTTTGCTTCCGGAAAGCCGAGGCCGGCAGAGATGCGCGCCGCAGCCGCCATTACTGCCTCTCCAGTCTCGCCGATCTCCACATGCGGCCCCACAGACCGGGGGTAGGCCACACTTATCGCCGCAATGATCATGCCTGATGCATCGCGAAGCGGTGCGCCGACAGCGATCAACCCGGTAAAGTTCTCGTCCAGGGAGGTTGTGTAGCCGATAGACTCGGAGGCTCTGATCTGAGCGATGAGCTTGTGCGGATCCGTGACGGTGCGTACGGCAACCTGCTCCAGCGGACCCCGTCCGAGAATTCCAACAACTGCATCGCCGCTCAGCTCCATCAGGAGTGCCTTACCCAGCGCGGTGGAGTGCAAGGGGAACATTTCGCCGGGTGACGAGCGAATGACGACCGGACTCTTGCTTTGCACGGTCAGGAGATAAATACCGCGATTGCCCCGCCTGATGCCCAGGAATGCATTGAGGCAACCTTCGGCGGCCAACGCCTGCAGTTCGATTTCTGCCAAACCAACCAGGCGATCTCTGTCCAGGACCTTCCGCGCCAGCGCGAGAACAGAGTGACCGAGCCGGTAGCGCCGCGAGTCTGGCGACTGCTCGACATAGCCCTGCTCTGCCAGGGTGTTCAGAATTCGCTGCACGGCGGGAGCACTCTGCTCAAGCCGGCGGGCGAGTTCGCGCACCCCGACCGCTTCGTCCGCTTCCTTGAGGACATTAAGAACCGCAAGGCCACGTTCCAACGAAAGATTTCCTGTCACTGGCGTTCCTTATTTCGGAATGGCGTTCCGCAATATGATGAGAAAAGCAGCAATGGCGGCGTCTGTCAATGACGAATGTTCACTATAGTGTGTCGTCCTAAAGTGTACGCAGCGACGACCATGCCCTCATGGACCTACGGGTGGTTGTCGGCTTGAACGTACAGAGGATTCGGCGCGCACAAGCCCTCTCTCAGGAGGAACTGTCGTTCCGTTCAGGGTTCACGCGCGCCTACCTGAGTGGTCTGGAGGCCGGCCGGCGCAACCCCACACTTCTGTCGCTTGCAAAGCTTGCCACTGCATTAAGCGTCGACATCGCGGAATTGACCAAACGGCCAGGCAAAGACGCCCCAGCTGTGGTGCAACGTGGGCGACGCAGCAGAAAATCCTGATCCTCCCGCGGCCTCTTAGCCGGTGGATTACGGCGAGTTGCGACGGACGAGCTGCTCCACGTCAACCTGCAATGCCAACGCCAGTACCTCCAAGGTATCGAGGGTCGGTGAGTTCTCCTCCCGCTCGAGCTTGCCGACATAGTTTCGATCAAGGCCGGCAAGGTCCGCGAGCTGTTCCTGCGACAAGCCGGTACCTTGGCGAAGCAACCTCAGATTGCGAGCAAAAACCGACCTAAGCCTCATGCTGCGAGGCAGTCAGAACGCGCCCTTTAGTGCCACCTACTATAGTAGTCAAACGTCATGCCGCATGTTGCGGTCGCGGCCAACTCATTTATTCTTTCTTTGTCTCAGTACATTGAAGGGGCGTGAAATGCCGGCAGTTCATGGGAGCGTCTTACAGCACCAGTTAGCGCAAATCTTTGAAGCAACCGCGCTGATTGATCGTGCAAGCAGCGTCGCCGAAATCATTCGGCAACTGCGCAAGAGCATCGAACGTCATGGCTATGCAGCCTGTCTCGTCACCGAATTGCCACGCCAGGACACCGGATCGCTGGATGGACACATCCTCGTCAACGGTTGGCCGGGGGAATGGTACGACCACTACATGGCTGCCGGGCACTATCGTCATGACCCTTGCGTTGCTTTGTGCCGTGGTGCGATCGGGCCGTTCCTTTGGAGGGACGTCCATCACGGCTTGACGAACGGCAATGCCAGGAGGGTGATGGATGAGGCAAAAGAATTTGGGCTTTGGGACGGGATCTGCATCCCAATCCAGGCTTCATTTGGCAATCCGGCCTGCGTAACGGTTGCCGGACGCGAAATTGATTTGGCGCCGACGGTGCGCTGCACCGTTCATGCGCTTGCGCGCCATGCCTACTCGGCTGCCGAACGACTCGTTGGCAGCTCGCTCGGGCGGCCGAGACAAAAGCTTTCCCAACGGGAGCGTGAAATCCTGCAGTGGGTCGCCGGCGGGAAGACCGCATGGGAGGTTTCCCGAATACTTGGCATTTCGGAAAACACCGTGACGACCCATCTGCGCAACATCAAGCAGAAGCTCAGCACCGCCAACGTCGTGCACGCCATTGTCGAGGCTTATCGCAGGCGCGAAATCGAACTTTGATCCATCCTCAGATCTGGGTATTTCATGGGCAATCGTCGCGTGGTCGGATGGGGTTCCATCTCGAGGAACCGCAATGATTCAGGTCCACGTTGTCGATGCGTCAAACACCTTTGCGTATCGAGGGGATCTCGACAGTTACTTCCGCCTGCGACATGAAATCTATGTCGATGAACGTGGCTGGCACGAGTTGAGGCGCCCCAACAGTCGCGAGATCGACCCCTTTGATACACCAGAAGCGATTCATCTGCTCGGCATCCAGCCGGGAAGAGGTGTCGTTGCCGGATCCCGCCTGGTGCCGAGCCTCAGTCCGCATCTGATGAGCGAAATCTTTCCGCAACTTGCCGAAGGTGGCGTTCCACGCCGAGCCGATATCTATGAGTGGACGAGATTTTTCGTGGCCCGGGATTTTCGCGAGCCTGGTCGACCCTGCCAGGCCGCCGGCGTGATCTACTGCGGAATTCTGGAATTCTGCATTCAAAGAGGCATAGGCAATCTGACGATCGTCTGTGAGGACTACTGGTTCGACCGCTTGGCATCGATCGGCTGGTGCCCAAAGCAGCTTGGGTCTTCATTCAAGTGCGACGACATGACCATCATCGGCGTGATGGTCGACGTCGGCCCGTCTGCCTTGGCCGCGACGCGACAATTCTACCGCATAACCGACCCCGTGCTTTGGGCCGAAACGCCAATCAAGCGGCTGGCCTGACCGCGGCCGCCGTTGGGCGTTACGCCTCGAACGAACATGCTGCCTGGCAGACAAGTTGGTGGATGCCGGCGATGGTGCATCTACCTGTCAGCCGAAACGCTAATCGCAAAAACGGCCGCTCCAGTCACCACCGGGCGAAATCGGGCTGTTCGAAACCGGAGAATTTAAGCGATGGACTTGCCAACGTTTGGAAAAATCATGTCTCGACCGGCAGCCGGTTCGACCGCTTGATCTGCGCAAGCGCGAAGCTGGACTCGATCGAGGAGACGCCATCGAGCCGCGTCAGCTTTTCCTTCAGGAAGCGCTCATAGGCGTGCAGGTCGCGCACCACCACACGCAGCAGATAGTCGCGCTGGCCAGTCATCAGATAGCAATCGACCACCTCCGGCCAGCGCGCGATTGCCGCGTTGAACCGCTTCAGCTCGTTCTCGCGCTGGCGCTCAAGCTTGATCGAGGCAAACACCGAGATCGGCAGATCGACCATGTCCTGGTCGATCAGAGCGGCATAGCCGGTGATCACGCCCATATCCTCCATCAGCCGGACCCGGCGGGCGCAGGGGGAGGCCGAAAGGCCGACCCGCTCGGCAAGCTGCTGGGCCGTCATCCTGCCATCGACCTGCAGCGCAGCAATGATCTTTCGGTCGATACCGTCTAGTCGAGTTTTTGGCATGGAACGTTACTCCATTGGTCGATATTGCTGAAACCAGCTAACGCAGCTGCCATTCTCATGCAAGTTTAGCGACAATCGGTTCTTGCTCAGCCCTATGATTGCGACGATCGTAACCGAGAGTCTTGCAGCATGGACAAACAAAAACTGGAGGCACTTTCGGCGCTGGAGAAAAAGGTGCTCTGGCTGTCGACATGGATGATCCATAACGCCAATCACCTGCGCGAAAACACGGACGGCTTGAAGGTTGGCGGACACCAGGCGTCCTCGGCCTCGCTTGTGACGATCATGACCGCGCTTTATTTTTCGGTGCTGAGGCCGGACGACCGCATCGCGGTGAAGCCGCATGCTTCGCCAGTGTTTCACGCCATCCAGTATCTTCTGGGCAATCAGACCAGGGAGAAACTCGAAGGATTTCGCGCCTTCGGTGGCGCGCAAAGCTATCCGTCGCGGACCAAGGATGTCGACGACGTCGATTTCTCCACCGGTTCCGTAGGTCTCGGCGTCGCGCAGACGCTGTTTGCCTCGCTTGTGCAGGATTATCTCGGCGCTCGCGACCAAAATATGCCCGAGGGCCGCATGGTGGCGCTGCTCGGCGATGCCGAGATGGACGAAGGCAACATCTTCGAGGCGCTGCTCGAAGGCTGGAAACACGGCGTTCGCAATTGCTGGTGGATCGTTGACTACAATCGCCAGAGCCTCGATGCCGTTGTGCGCGAAGGCCTTTGGGAACGCTTCGAAAGCATCTTCAGGAATTTCGGCTGGGATGTGGTCATCCTGAAATACGGCAAGCTGCTCGAAGCCGCTTTTGCCGAGCCGGGCGGCGAGGCGCTGAGGGCCTGGATCGACGCCTGCCCGAACCAGCTTTATTCGGCGCTGACCTTTCAAGGCGGCGGCGCCTGGCGCAAGCGGCTGCTTGCCGACATGGGCGAAAAGCCGGGCCTGAAATCGCTTGTCGACCGGCGCTCCGATGTCGAACTCGCCGCGCTGATGACAAATCTCGGCGGCCACGACCTGCAGTGCCTGATCGAAGCTTTCGAGACGGCGCGCGGCAACGACCGGCCGACGTGCTTCATCGCTTATTCCATCAAGGGTTTCTGCCTGCCGCTGGCCGGCCACAAAGATAATCATGCCGGGCTGATGACCAAGGATCAGATGGCAGTCTTTCGCGCCTCGCTGTCGATCGGTGAGGGGCGGGAGTGGGATGCCTTCGAAGGCCTGGATATCGGCAAGGTTGATCTCACACGTTTCCTTGATGCTGTGCCTTTTGCCGCGAAAGGCCGGCGCCGCCGGCACGCCCAACGCATTCTCGTCCCCGATCGCCTCGGCCCGGAAGGCAAGGGCAGCGTCTCCACCCAGGTCGGATTCGGCAGGATCCTGGACGAGATTGCACGGGCCGGCGGGCCGCTTGCCGACGCTATCGTCACAACATCGCCCGATGTCACCGTTTCGACCAATCTCGGCCCCTGGGTCAACCGGCGCGGCCTGTTCGGGCGTCGCTCGCTTGCTGACACCTTCCGCAGCGAACGCATAGCATCGGCACAGAAATGGGAATTCGGCCCCTCCGGCCAGCACATCGAGCTTGGCATTGCCGAGAACAATTTGTTCATTCTGCTGTCGGCGCTCGGGCTGTCGCATTCGATTTTCGGCAAACGGCTGTTGCCGATCGGCACGCTCTACGATCCGTTCATCCAGCGCGGTCTCGATGCGCTCAACTATGCCTGCTACCAGGATGCACGCTTTCTCCTGGCAGCCACCCCGTCGGGCGTCACGCTGGCGCCGGAGGGTGGCGCGCACCAGTCGATCGCCACCCCGTTGATCGGCATGGCGCAGGACGGGCTTGCGGCTTACGAGCCGGCATTCGTCGATGAGTTGAGCGTCATCACGCGTTTTGCACTGGATTACATGCAGCGCGACGGCGAAGCCGTGCAATCGGAGCGCACCTGGCTGCGCGACCAGACCGGCGGCTCGGTCTATCTGCGGCTCTCGACGCGCCCGGTCGAGCAGATCATTCGTGCCATGGAGCCTGAGCTTGAGCAGGACATTGTCGACGGCGGCTATTGGCTGCGGCGTCCGGGTCCGAATCCCGAGGTGATCGTCGCCTATACAGGCGCCGTCGCGCCGGAAGCCATCGAGGCGGTCGGCATGATGGCGGAGGACCGTCGCGACGTCGGTCTTCTGGCCGTGACCTCGGCCGACAGGCTGAACGCAGGCTGGACGGCGGCAAGCCGTGCACGTGAGCGCGGCCTTGTTCATGCCAGGAGCCATGTCGAAAGGCTGTTCGCCGAGCTTCCGGCCCATTGTGCCATCGTCACCGTCGCCGACGGCCACCCGGCCGCGCTGGGCTGGCTGGGCTCAGTCTACGGCCATCGCACGCGCAGTCTCGGCGTCGAGCACTTTGGCCAGTCGGGGACAATCGGTGACCTTTACCGGCACTTCGGAATAGACGCCAATTCCATAGCGACAGCCGCCGACCGGATTGCTGGTGGGCGCCCCATCCGCTATCTGCGCGCGCTGGATTGATGCTGGCGACATTCTCTGGCCGGGGCCTCGTCGTGGATCTGAAGTCATGCCACTCGCTGCTCGGGTAACGCAATGTCTGAACGGCGCCTCTGTCGGACCGGGCTAGTGCTGAAGCCCGGTGATCATGGCGACAATCTCGTTCTTGTCGGTCTCGCTGGTCTTGCGCACGCCGATCTGTTTGCCACGTCTCAGAACACAGATCCGATCTGAGAGCCTGAACACCTGGTCGAGGCTGTGGCTGATGATCAGCACGCCGATATTGCGCTGCTTCAGCGACAGAACAATCGTCTCGACCTTGGCGGTCTCGGCAACGCCGAGCGCGGCGGTTGGCTCGTCGAGCAGGATCAGCTTGCTTGCCCAGTGCGTGGCGCGCGCGATCGCCACGCCCTGGCGCTGGCCGCCCGAAAGATCGCGGATGGTGGCGTGAGCCGATGGGATGCGAACGTCGAGATCCTTCACCAGCTTTTCGGTGTCGTCGATCATCCGGCGTCGGTCGAGCAGGCCGAAGCGGTTCACCGGCTCGCGGCCAAGAAACATGTTCATGTAGACGGTCTGCTGATCGGCGAGCGCCAGGTCCTGATAGACCACCTCAATGCCGTGTGCGCGCGCCATGGTGGCGCTCGACATTGCCACCGCCTGCCCCTCGATGATGATCGTCCCGGATGTCGGAGCATGGACCCCTGTCACGATCTTGACCAGCGTCGACTTGCCGGCACCGTTATCGCCGACCAACGCTACTATCTCGCCGGGATAGAGCTCGAGCGAGAAATTTTCGATGGCGGTGAGGCCGCCGAAATTCTTGCGGATGTCGCGCAGCTGCAAAACAGGGGGCGTGCCGGTCGTGGTCGCGTTCATCACTTGCTCCTAGACAGGCCAGGCAGCGGTTTCGCCAAAACCGTTTTCGATCGTTTCGACTTGGGGCGCCCCCTTTGAGACACCGGAGATGCCGACCACGTAGGCGCGGGTCACGAACGCCTGGCCACGAAAGCCGAACACCGCCGTGTCGCCGGGGCGTGGAGCATTGGCGCCGCTAGCGTCAATCATTGCGTAATAGTCGATTGCCGCAGGCGGCGGCACCTCGACGCTTCTGAGCGCGGCGGCGGCCGTGGTGGGTTCTGCGGACACGATTGCCTTCACCTCGTAGTCCGGAAAGATCGGATCGATATAGAAGCCGCCACCCAGGCAGTAGGCTTTGCCGCCAGACAAATGCGAGACCTCGGTCAAATACAGAACGGCAGGGAGCTCCGGCAGATCCTCCATGACGTGCAGCGCGGTGGTGCCGGCCAAGCCATTGCCCGGTTCACATTGCGTGGCGCCGGCTTCGGCCAGCGCGCCAAGCAGGACACTCGACGTTGTGCCGGGCGCGTTCACCTCTATGTCGCTGCGGCCGGACTTGGCGAGCGCTTCGGCAGCTCTGCCCAGTGTCGCCAGATTGTGTGTCGGCAGGACCGTTCGCGTGGTCTGGTCGAACAACAGCGCCGGGAAGGTGGTGATACCAGCGAACCGTGCGCCGTCGAGACCATCCAGTTTTTCGGCGACCGCGGCGATATCGGCCGCCTCAAAACCACCTTCGTGGCCGCGGTAGAAAACGTCACCATCGGCGCGAATGCGGGCAAGTAGGTTTTGCGTGTACCCGGCGAGCCTTGCGCCGGCAGCGGCTTCTTCAGCCTTGGTGTCGTTGAAGACGGTCCAATAGTCCGGCCTGAATGTTTTGGCCGCCGCATTGGCCTCGTGCCTTGCGATCTGCTGCAGGTGGCCAAGATGACCGAGCCTCAGGCCGGCTCTGTGCGTTGCCCGCGCGCAGGCCATGTCGACGGCAACGGCCTGATCGATGCCGCCACGCTTGAGCGCATGGCAGAACGAACTGGCGCGGCCGACCTGCTTGGTCATCGCGAAAATCTTCAGGCCGAACCGGTCGGCCTCGCGCTTCAGAACCCGGGCGTTGCTTTCGACGGCATCGAGGTCGAGCACATAGGAATTAGCCGGCAGCTTTCCTTCCTGGTGCAGGCGCGTGGCGCTTTCTATAAAGCTCGGATTGCGGCGCCGCAGAACATCGAGGAACATGACAAAACTCCTTCAACGGGACTTTTCGCGCAGCGATACGGCGACGGCGGCAAGAATGATCAAGCCGCGCACGATCATCTGGTCGGAGACGGACAGGCCCATCAGGATGAGGCCGTTGTTCAGCATGCCCATCATAAGCGAGCCGACCAGCGCACCGACAATCGATCCCTTGCCGCCGTTAAGCAGGGTTCCGCCGACAATGACGGCCGCTATCACCGTCATAAGGTCGGTTTCGCCGAGCGTGTATTTCGCAGCCTGCAGCCGGCCGGCATAGAGCAGCCCGGCAAGGCCGGCGAGTCCGCCGCTTATGGTCAGAACGGCCAGCCTTATCTGCGCCACGCTGATGCCGGAAACACTGGCGGCACGGCTGTTGTCGCCGGTGGCCAGCACATGGGCGCCGAAGCGCGTCTCGCGAAAGATGAGATGCGCGATCGCAACGGCAATGACCGTCCACCAGATCAACGACGGAACACCCAGCAAAGAACCTGAGCCGAAGAAGCCGGTGAAGGCGTCGTTGGTGACCGGGATCGACCGCAAATCGGTCATCGAGCGAGATACCCCGGCAAACAACCCGAGCGTCGCCAGTGTTACCAGGAATGAAGGCAACTTAACGTAAGCCACGAGGGCGCCGTTGAGCAGGCCGATCAGCAGGCCGGCGCCGAGGCCGGCCAGCACCCCGGCCAACAAGCCGTAGGCGTTTATCGCCACCGCGGCGGCAAGGGCTGCCACGGCAACGATCGAACCTATCGAAAGATCAATCTCGCCCGCCGACATGACAAAGACGAGGCCGATCGCCATGATCGTCACGGGTGCCGTCTGCAGCACGATGTTCGACAGGTTGCGGACCGTCAGAAAACCGCTGTCCTTCAGTACGATCGCGAAGAACAGGAAGATCGCCAGAAATCCGAGATAGACGACATATTGCTGCAGGTTGAAGCGGCTGACCAAGCTCGCTGCCCGGCCGGGGCTGGTGTTGATACTCGACATTCTCACTTCCTCCGGCGGGGCGCCATTGTCTGCCGCTACTTCATGGCGGCCGCGATGGTCGCGGGCACGTCCTTGTTGAGGGACCGCTTCCACCCGTCCTTGACAGTGTCCTTGGTGACGGCGAGGGAATCGACCACGATGAACGGCGCGGCCTTCTTGCCGATCAACGCGGCGGCCGTGGCGCGTGCCAGCGTCACGCCGATGTCGTAGGCTTCGTCTGCGATGAGTGCCGCAACGTTGCCGCCTTTCACCATGTCCAATGCCGCCGGTTCGTTCAGGTCGAGCGTGACGATCTTGGTGTGGCTGTTGCCGGCCGCCCGCAATGTGGACAGCACGCTAAGCGCCGGCTCAGCCCAGGTGACATAGATACCGTCGAGGTCTGGGTGCTGTGTGATCATCGCCTGCGCGATCTCCTCGCTGCGCGCGGGGTCGGCCATTCCGGCCTCGGCCACGATCTTCATGTCCGGATAGTCCTGCTCGATCGTGTGCTTGAATGCTCCATCGCGCTGGTTGGTGACGTAGAAATCGGCATCGTGAAAGATGTAGCCGACCTTGCCCTGCTTGCCGAGCGCGTCGGCCATTGCGATCCCGGCCTTGTTGCCCATCTGGAAAAGGTCGTCCGAAACGATGGTCACATAGTCCTTGTCCTGAACGTAGCCTGCCGGCGAATTGTCGACGAATCCCAATTTCACGCCGGCCTGGCGCGCAGGATCAAAGACGATGGCCGCACTTGCGGGATCGACCGGTAGGGACAGTATAATAGAGGGCCTTTTGGCGAGTACTGTCTCGACGTCGGATTTCTGCCGGGCCGCATCAAAGCCAGCGTCGGTCTGAGCGACGACCCTGATGCCGAGCCGCTTCAACTCGTCCTGGGCGCCGCTGTTCACCGCGTTGGTGTATTCGCTCATCTCATGCCAGACCAGCGCGGCGGTGTATTTGCCGTCCTTGATCTGCTGCTCCTCAGCTGGTGTGAGCACGACGCTCTTTGCCGGCGTCGGCTTTTCCCCGTTCGGTCCCGTGGTGGTGCCCTCGGCTGCGAAGGCGTTGGCGGCGACGAGCGCTACCAGTGCCGACAACATTCCAATTGCTGTGCGCATGTCAGTTCCCCTTGTTTTTATGATGTCGGCGGCCCTGATTGGCCGCCGGGCATTCGCCTGTCATTTGGCCGCGTCGAGCACCGATTGCGGCGCGTCACGGTTCAACGAATCCTTCCAGCCCTGCGCAACGTTCTGCTTGGTCACGGTAAGCGCCGGGGCAACGACGAAGGCCGGGGTCTCCTGGCCGAGCAGCGCCTTGACGCCGACAGCGGCCATGGCGCGACCGAGCTCATACGCCTTGTCGGCCACCAGTGCGGTCACATTACCGCCCTTGACCATATCGAGCGCCACCGGTTCGGCGAGGTCGAGCGTGACGATCTTGGTCTTGGTGTTTCCGCTTGCCCGCAAGGCCGACAGCACGCCGTCGGCCGGTTCGGCCCAGGTGACGTAGATGCCGTCAAGATCGGGATGCTGCACGAGCATGGCGCTGGCCAACTCTTCTGCCCGCGCCGGATCGGAGATCCCCTGCTCGGCGACGATCTTGATACCGGGATAATCCTTCTCGATCGTTGTCTTGAAAGCCTGGTCGCGCTGGTTCGTCACATAGTAACTGGCGTCGTGGAAGATGTAGCCGACCTTGCCCTTGCCATCGAGCGCCTTGGCCAGTGCATCGGCCGCCTGCTTGCCCATCTGGAACAGGTCGTCAGTGACGATGGCGGCATAGTCGGTTCCGTGCTTGTAGCCTTTCGGCAGATTGGAAAGGAATACCAGCTTGGTGCCGTCGGTGAGCGCCTGACGGAACGCCTCGGCCGAAGTGACCGGATCGAGGGGCAGCGACAGGATGACGTTTGGCTTCGCCGCGAGCGCGGTTTCGATGTCGCTGCGCTGGCGCGCGGCGTCAAAGCCCGCGTCGGTGGTGGCGACGATTTGAATGCCGGCACGGGCAAATTCATCCTTGGCACCGGACGTGACCGCATTCGTGAAGTCGGAGGAGGTGTGCCACAGCAGCGCCGCCTTGTAGCCCTTCTCCTTTACTGCGGCCAGGTCTGCATCCGACAATCTAACCTCGGCGCTGGGTGTCGCCGTCTCGCCGCTTGGTCCTACTGTCTGTGCGCCGGCACCGCCGGCCAACAGCATAAGGCTGCCTGCAAGTGCTGTAGCAACAAGTCTGTTTATCAGCATGGTAGTTCTCCCATTTTCGCTCTCAGTTGTCCTTCATTCCGTAACGCCGCAACACTCCACCATGAACCGGGCGAAGCCTACGACGCCCGCCAGATATTCCTCGACATCGACGTGTTCGTCGAAGGTGTGGCAGTTGCGAATGTCGCCTGGCGCGCAGTACACGGCGGGGATGCCGAGCCGGTTGGTGAAAAATGATGACTCTGACCAGAATGGCGCGCCTTCGATGGCCCCGCGACCAGCCATCGATCGGGCCATGGCGGCAGCAAGAGCGCCGACCTCCGGCCTGTCAGGTGCAATCTCGGCGGCGTTACCCCCAAGCGGATGATCGCGGCCTGCCGGATAGGCGAACGCCAACATAATTTCGGGATCGGTGATGGCGCCGCGCACCACTGCCTCGATTTCGGCGGCGGCCTCGTCCAGCGACTCGCCGGGCAACAGCTTGCGGATCAGCGACAACGTGCAGCGTTCGGGCACCGCGATGTAGCCGCCGCCCGCAAGCCCGGTGATCAGCAGGAAGCCACGCCCAATCAGCGGGTGCTCGGCTCTTGTTGCAACATCTTCCGAATGCTTCCACAGCGCGCTCATGACGGCGTGGCTTGCACGCAAGGCATCCTTGCCGAGTTCGGGTACGCCGAAATAGGCTGATCGTCCGGTGATGGTGATGTCGGTAATGAAGAAGCCAATTTGGGCCGGATAAACCGAAAGGCGGGTAGGCTCCACATAGACGACGAAATCGGGCGCAAAGACTTCGCCTCTCTCAATGCGGCCGACGAAATCCTTGATGCCGGCGGAGACGCCGGTTCCAGGCTGGCCGCTCTCCTCGTCGCCGACGAAGGCAAAGGCAACGTCGCCGGCCAGTTGGATGTCGGCTGTGTCGAGCAGAGAGAGTGCCGACAGCGCGGAGCAGATGCCGGCCTTGAGGTCGCCGGCGCCGCGGCCCCAGATCTGCCCGTCGATCATTGGCGCGGCAAACGGATCCTGCTTGGCGGTGCCAGCCCAGTGCTCGCGCCAGCCCTCGACATGGACCGTATCGGTGTGGCCGATGAAGAGCAGCCGCTTCCCGGCGCCAGCACCTTTGCGCTCACCCCAGACGTTGGGCCGGCCGGGCGCGAATTCCGCACGCCGAATTTCGCTCAAGCCAAGCACGCGCATCCGGTCTTCAAGGAAGTCGACAAAGTTTTCTTCGTGACCGGTTATGCTTTCGCGGCCGATTGCCCCCTGCAGAAGCTCCACCGCTGCGTCGCAATCGAGGGCGGCGCGCAAGCGGGCGGTGATGTCCTTTAAGGCGGTCATAGCGTGGCCTCGCGCAGCACGGCCGAACTGGCTGGGGGAAGCGAAATGCGTCCGTCGGGCGCGTCGACGCCGAACAGTGTGTTGTGCAACTGGCTGAGCCCGATGGCGGCAGCGCCGATGAGCGCTGCCCGCGACCCGAGTTCGCTGGCCTCAACGGCGATAGGGTAGGGGAAGCAGCGCGGCAGCAGGTCCCTAACGCGCAACAGGATTTCCGGCCGCAGCCCGATCGAGCCGCCCAGGACGACCTTTTGCGGATTGGCAATTGCCGCTATGGCCACAATGCCTTGTGCGAGGTAGCGCGCGATTTCGTCGAGCACCGTCGCGGCATGCCTGTCTCCAGCCAATGCACCGCGGAAAATCGTCGGCACGTTGACGATGTTGCCCGTCAGCGTTGCGTAGCGTTCAACCATGGCGTTGGTTGCGACCACGCGCTCGAAAGCGCCGGCGCGCAACGATGTCGGCGCGAAAGGATCGGCGCCAATCGGCAAAAAGCCCATCTCGCCGGCTGCATTGCTGGCGCCCCGCACCAGATTGCCTGCAACCATGAGGCCGCTGCTGATACCGGTACCCAGCGCTATGAAGGCGAGATTGTCGATACCGCGGCCGCACCCCTGCCAGTTCTCGCCGAGCACCGCCAGATTGACATCGTTCTCGATCATCACATGAAACCCGAATGCCTGCTCGAAGGCGCGAACGACATTCATCGTGCCAAAGCCGGCAATATTCGGGGCAAGCAGGACGCGGCCCGTCTTCTTGTCGGGTGCACCGGGAACACCAATCACCGCCAGCCTTATCTTTGTGCGCGAGATTCGGTGCCTATCGGCCGCCTGAAGCGCTAGATCCACGATCTGGTCGACGATGAACTGTCCGCCCCGAGGATCGGTCGGCGCCGTTTCCTCTGCGAATATCTGGCAGGCAAGATCGGTGAGGGCGACCCGGACTTTGGCGCCGCCGAGGTCGACGGCCGCGATGTAGGCCGCGTCAAATACGAGTTCGTAAGTGACAGCCGTGCGTCCGACATGTCCGCTCGTACGCCCTCTCTCCTGCACCCAGCCTTCCTGCTCGAGTGTCCTGACGATCTCGGAGATTGTCTGCTTGGACAAGCCGGTCTGCTTTGCGATTGAAGCGCGCGAGATCGGCCCGCCTTGCACGATCGCCTCCATGACGGAGCGCTGCGAGAACTGACGAGAAATTCGCGGGACTTCGTTCAACAGCAGCTCCGATTAATTCGTTCTATGACCGAACTTAATAATCATTTTGGACGGCCGTCAACTGGCCGCTCAACAAGGGGTTTGTCTACCATGCGACGGAGTGTCGCAAAACCAAAAACGGGGAAGAAATCAATGCTTTAACGAATCAGCCCTTCATCCATTAAAGCCTCGCAAAGTTGTCTAGGTGCAGAATAGGAGCGGCGTCTACAACTGCTCGCGGCGCCAATGGCGTACAAAGAGCATTCGTCGACGAAGCTGATGCACGACGCGCCATTAACCACCACCAGCCTGCGGTGCTGTTATCCCGTGAGTCGGTAGGGGGAAAGCCCGGACTAGCGTCCCGAGCATTTGTGGCGCAACTGCGACGTTCCCGGCTACGCTGACCGCATCGTCGGAGATTTTTCATTCACGTTGATGAGCCATTGGGGCCCTTCATTTCCCGCGTGGCGAAGGGCAGCAATGCGCCTCTCGGCCGTAGAGATCAGCTTCTCCGCATCCTGAAAGCAGACATCGCAAGCGAGGACTCCGGAGGTCGCGGTTGCGCCCTCAAGCCCCGCCCGTCGACCAGATAGAAGATCGCATTGGCCTCGCCGCCCGGCATCGTCTCGCTGAACTGGATGCGGCTGTTAGGCTGGATCAGACCGAGCAGGGTCTCCGCCGCACGATAAGCCTAAATTTCTTCCGCGAGCAATATCCTGGCCTCCTTGGCAGCAGCGATGAACGCCTGGCGCGCTATCCTTGGTGGTTTTTCTCCACGGATTACGGCAAGGCATGCTTCGATTGCGGCGAGCCGCGACTTGCCTTCCGGCGTCGGCCAATCCCTCAGCAGAACTTCGGCCGCGTCGGATACCGACGCAACAACTCTGTCGCGATCGATCCGGCCGGGTTGAACGACGACGGGCTTTCTGAAACGTCTCGTACCCACGACAGCCTCCAAGAAAAAGTTATGTTAGCTTCTGCGGATCCTTTGCGCCACATCAAACGTCCGCAAGTAACTAAAAGGCATCCGCTTGGCCCAGAAGCTGCCGCCGCGATGGACGCTGGTCAGTGCTTCAGCACGTCGGGCTTGGCCCCGAGTTTCGAAGAGCGCATCGCCAAGAGCGGCGTTACCCAATAAATGATGCACAAATACCCAGTGAAGCGGAGTTCTCCGAACACCGCGAAATGGAATCTCGGGCCTGAATTTTACTCCATATCCGGCCACGAACTCAAATCTGGATAGAAACTTGGGGCAACGTCAGTCTCCATAGTCGATCTCGGCCAAGCGGTGTGCGTTGCCGGATTGGAGTTCAGATGACCGCGCATGCTTGGTGGAATTCGAGCCTTGCCGCGCGCGGAAACGGTTCTTGCCCGTGCCGTAACCAAAGATTGCAGATGAAAATCACTTTGACTGCCCGGTGGCACGGCATCGCTGTCGAAACCGGACATCAGGCCCCAATCGATGCTCAGGGCTTCCTTCTTAAGCGCAGTAACTTTGAAACAAATCATGCCGGCAGGCGTTCCAGGATGGCGGGCGGCGTTGCCGGAGGACCCAATGCCCGACGAATACAATGACATCGTCATCCCCCAAGACCACGATGCATCGCCACTTCGGGAGGAGGAGTATTTCGTCCTCTGCCCGGCGTGCGGCCAGGCGTTCGACATCAGGTGTATGGCAGAGGCGCTTCATCACAACGAGCTAGGCCACGAGCCATACGACCTCGACTCGTAGTCGGCAGTGATGGACGACCGTCGACGAGCGTTTGGAGATGTCCCTTCACGGCTTCTATGCGAGCCGGGTCGAGACCAACACCGAGGGTAAGCTCTCGCTCATCTGGCCGGTCGCGTTGCCGACTGATCGGCCTAGAACGAATCCCTGTCGCGAGGGCGGACCTTCGCCGGCACGCTATGTCTTCACAGGAACTTGCGGGCTTTCGATGCGGCCGTCACCGACCGGGTTGTTAACCCAGGGCGACGGCGCCTACTCCACCGCAACCATGTCGCCCAGTTCTGTCGCGGCGCTCCGAAGCAGACCTGTTGCCGGCATCGGGTGCCGGGACCAACATGTGATCTCCATAATGCGTAAGAGCCGAAGGCCCATCGCCGGCAACAAGTCGCTCATTGCAGAGAAAGGTTACGATCGATCGGATGCCCGCGTTGCCTTCACGCGAAATGTTGCTGGGCGCCTCCTTCGACAGCGCGCACATGCGACACGTCCTGGCCGGGCGCGGCGCCTGTTGCCGAGAGCGACGATCGCGAATGTGCGAACGGCTGGACGGCAGGTGAAGCGGGGTCGCGAAGGCCCACATCGGACTTGCTTCACCAGTAGTCCGAAGACGCCAGCGACGCACTAGGCCGTGAACTCATAAATGCGGAATGAGCGAGATAGGGTGGAAAGCAGTCGGCCGCCCTATCCCGTCTTCAGTTCCCCAATGCTCATGATTTGAGGGCTTCCACGCAGAAGCACCTCTCCATACCAAGATACACTCTCATGTGATGGCAGAAGCAGGGGTGATGCCTTTCGGCCTAGCAGGGCGCGCTCCATAGCATCACCAAAAGTGCGCCCCATTAAGCCGATGCCGCTCATCATCGGGGACACCACAAACACTCGGCCCCCACTATCGATATACAGGCTTTGGTGATGGTTGTGAGCTGTGGCAAAGCAAGCCAACTCCGTCTGAAGCAAGTCTCCAATTTCGGCGATTTCTCGGTAGCCTTCATGTGGGGACCAACAGAAGACGACATCGCTCCGGGCGCATTCCATGCCACGGCCGAGCTCGCCGACGTTGAGGCCACCGAACTCGCTGAGAACGGCAGCCACGGGATGACTAGCCGGGACCTCTGGAGACATGGGCACTTTGCGTCCAGGAAACCATCCGGCTGCGGCAAAGATCGGCAAAACAGCGGTCGGCAGAGTTGTCATTCTGAATTTATCGTTGGTAGTTTCAAGCTCCGCAATGGGTTGTTTTCCGACTGGCGGCTTTCATATTGCGGCGCAATCTGATTCAGGCTCCGCATGAGCCGATATGACCTGACCGACTTCGAGTGGCGCGTGATCGAGCCGCTGTTGCCCAACAAGCCGCGAGGCGTTCCGCGCGTCGATGACCGGCGGGTGCTCAACGGCATCTTCTGGGTGCTGCGATCCGGCGCGCCGTGGCGGGATCTGCCCGAGCGCTAAGGGCCGCGGACCACCTGCTATAACCGGTTTGTGCGATGGCGGAGAGCAGGCGTCTGGGACCGGCTGATGGATGCCATCAGCGCCGAGCACGCTGGGGATATCCAAATGATCGACAGCACTTCCATCCGGGCGCACCAACAGGCTGCGACGGCAAAAAAGGGGGACCAGATCGTTGTCTCGGTCGATCGCGCGGTGGGCTCACGACCAAGATCCACGTCGTCGTCGACGCGCAAGGGCTCCCAATACGGCTCGGCCTGACAGCAGGACAGGCACATGACAGTCAGATCGCTGATCGGCTTCTCGATCATCTTGGCCAACGCACCATTGTGCTGGCCGACAAGGCCTACGACGCCGACCGCATCCGGGAATTGATCCAGGAGCAGGGTGCCACGCCCAACATCCCGGCCAAGAGCAACCGGAAATGGAAGCCCTGCTTCAGCAAGCGGCTCTACCGCGAGCGCAACCTGATCGATGCGGGTGACGTCCCCAACAGGAACCACTCGGTCGCCGGCCCGGACTTTGGGTGGCGGATCAATCGTATAAGGATGGTCATACGAAGGAATGCTCACCCTGGCGCGCCCGCTGGGGAGAATCGCGATGGCGGTACCTGCTAGCGCAACCTCATCGCCGACCTCAAATTCGCGAGGCATGTTAACGTGCAGCATGGTCTTCCTCCCGATGCTTTCCCTAATTGACGCTTTGCTAAATTAATGCCCGGCCAACCAGGTTGGTTGCTTGCAATCGGCTTCGTACGGTTCCGCACAATTCCAAGCTGGTATGCACTCCCAGTTGGCCTCGGATCGGCCTTGTGTGCGTCAAATTCTGCAGAAATGGCTTGACAGTCAGCGATGACCTTGGCGCGCCCCGTCCAGCCACGTGTTAGCGGAGCGGCGGACTTCCTCTCGGTCCGGCGATGGCCACAAACGAGGAGCGTGGAGCGGAAATCGATCTTTCGCCTTCAGGTACGTCGTTCCGGTATCGAGCCCTTCGGACCGAAATGTGACGCTTGCCTCCCTGATCAGCGCGTCATGGGCACGACCGCGACGGCGTGGTGCCGCGCAACTCGAACATGTCTCGGAAATCGGCATCGAAGTCGAGCCGGACCGGCAACGCAATCGCGCGCGCGGAGTAGTTGGTGAAGGTAATACGCTCGAACATGCGGTCTTGCCAGATGAACCGGGTCCGATCGATGTGTACGGCGCTCGCTGGAACTTCCCTGCCGTTTGGCCCCACTGCGGCGAGATTGGTTAGATTGGCTGTGAACAAGATGTTGTCTTGCGACAAGGACGCGCCAACCAATGAGGGCATGCGGTCAGCGATCAACAGCCGGAAGCGCGACAGCACACGCGTGTCGTCGCGGAAGAGCCCGTCGCCCGTGCCTCGTATGTCGCCGTAGCTGTCGGCGACGATGAAGCAGTCCTCGTGCTTGAGCGCAAATTGCCGATGCGGTTCGCGCGGTGCGGATTCATCGAGTACCGGGAGAGCCAAGGCGGGATCAAGTTTGCGTTCTTCGACTTCAGTATTCATATCAGCCCTCTTGTCCAGAAGAGACTAGGCCGATGGGACTGTCAGGAATCTTGTGCGTGAGGCCGGTTGTCGTCATTGCTCCTTTGTTGGGTGTGGTCGATGGGACTGATTGTCCCCATGGAAAGGCACTGATCAGGACACACGCGCCTCGCCAAAGCTGATGTCGCCCCGGAAAGGAGCAAACAGGGCAACAGGCAGTCGCAATGCAGGGAGAACCGCGCGGGTCAGCTTGGGAGAGGAGCGTTTCATAGTCTGGTGGGGCCAAATTCGCCTCGTAGTTCTAGTGGTCACCCTATCGGCTCACCGGTCCCCTGAAGCGCCCGATAGACGCTCCGCTCACTGACCCCCAGTTCCTTGGCTATCGCTGTTCTGGTCATGCCCTCGGCATCCAACTTCACGATCTTGTCGCGCTTCCCCATCGCTGTCGGCTTCCGTCCTGGGTACTTGGTCTTGTCGCCTTTTGCGGCATCGATCCCGATCCGTTGGCGCTCCAGCACGACGCTACGCTCAAACTCCGCGAACGCCCCGAACATCGTCAACATGAGCTTGCCGGTCGAGGTCTTGGTGTCGACCGTGTCGCCGTTGAAGTCGAGGATACGCACCGCTACGCCACGCCCCTGCAAGTCCTCCACGATCTCGAGAAGCTGTCTGACGTTCCTCGCTAGGCGGTCCATTTTGGTCACCGTCAGCGTGTCGCCCGCTTCCAGCCTCTCCATGAGCCGCTCAAGCCGCTCCCGCCTCGAAGCGGCCCCAGAGACATGCTCCTTGTACACACGCTTGCATCCGGCCTTCTCCAGCGCCGCCACCTGATCGTCCAATCCGGTTACCTGATCTGTGGTCGAGGTCCGCGCGTATCCGAAGTTCATCGGTCTTCTTTCCTGCCATTAGGGTACCTGCCAAATCCGATACCCTGCCAAAATACAGAAAGCAACCCTCTTGTCATGCTAAATCCGTCGAGCGCCACCCTGCCACAAGAGCCTGCCCTATTGGCATCACAGCGTGAGCAAACATTGGACAGAAGCATTCCAACGTTCACGATGTGCAACGCCGACGCTAGATCGACACGAATCTTCAGTTCAAAGAGCGAGGATTAATGCTGCGGCAAACGAAGGGGGCACGGGGGGTCTTCGCGCGAGCCAGTTATCCGATCTCCCGCTCAGAAATTTCTACCAAATATTCCGACCTCCTGATGGAACCCATTCGTTGCGGGCGAGTTGCGGCTCATTGGGACGGACTTCCCGAACATGACAACGAGCAACAAAGCAGACCATCAGTCTGTCTCCGAAGCGTTTCGGAAACTGATCCGTTCCGAAGGCTATCGTCATCACGTACAAACGTTCTTAAATCTGGAGGTCGAACCAGAACTGCCGCCAACCCTACAGTCATTACTTGCGGCTATTGATCGGGCCAAACAGGGCCCGACGGAAGAAGGTCCCTAGCCGGCTGGCTGAGCGTCAGGTCAAAGAATATAGAGGCTCGCTTCGTGGCTTGTCCCCCTGATTCCCACTCAGAAGTTATCAAACATTCTTCTTGATTTTTCTCGACAGAGGATCATGAATGTTCCCTTGGGTTCTCGCTGAGGTGGGAGGCCTTGTATGAACGTTTGGACGAACTGCCGACCCGACAAAGTGACTGCCAAACACCTTGTTCACGAGCTGATCCTACAAGCCCGTCGCGGCCAAATCATCTCCGTCAAAGCGACTATCACAGCGGTGCGCCGAGACGGGCCACATCTGGCGGAAACTGACTGCGAGCTGGTGGAGCTTATTGTCAATGTTGCCCCAGCCTTTGGCCTGTTCGTCGGGTTCGATCTTCGCGAATAACCGCCTCCTCAACAGGGCGGACCGTGGCGACACGGTCTCGATCAAAGCTGCAACTGCCATGGGCCTCTGCGTGGCTTTCGACGGTCGCGAGTAGCTGTCAGCCAAATTCAGTCACTGTGGCATCGCAACGGAAGCGCGCCGTCCTGCGCTAGTTAGAGGTAATCCGCAATTACCTTCGCAGGATGCTAAATCTGCCTGTAGAACCGGAGCTGCCGGCTGAGCAAAAGTATTTACTGGAGGAACTTGATCGGGCCGACAAAGAGTGACCGCATGGCTCTCCACTGGTTCAACCCTCCGGTCCCCGTCAAGACCGAGCGTCCCGGGATCATCCGCAATGTCAACAACGCCGAGGCAGCCGGCGAGGAGCTTATGAAGTGGACCAAGCGTGGCCCTTGGTGGGACCTCGCGGTGCGGGTTTGCATGGCCGTGATTTTCGACGAGATGGAACCTGAGGAGGCCCGCAAGGCATTCCTGGCTGCTGCAAAAGAGGAGGGGACATTACTCCCCCCAATGACGACTAGCTAAATTGGATGGGGTACAAGGTTCTATGTGTCTCTGACCAACACCGCCCTCGCGAAAGGAGCCCGCCGCCAAGCATGGAGATGAGAGGCGACGAACCCCCGCCCACAGCGGCTGCACATCCACGAAGATCGACCGCTGCAAGCTCTAAACCCGCGAGGGCCTACATCGTTCCTTAGCTGCGGCTAAAGCGGGGTTGGTCAGCGGGCTCTTCCCGCTCTAAGTTCCCTCTTATGGGTCCCCTCTGGTTCGCTCCCCCGGTCTACGTGAAGACGAAACGTCCGGGCATTCGCAATGGGGTCAGCCACGTCGAGGGAGCCGCCGAGGAACTCCTGGCATGGGACACAAAGGGCCCGAGGTGGACGAAGGCGGTCCAATCCTGCGTCGACGCGTTCGAGGGCAGGATGTCCCCCATGAGGTCCGTGAAGCCTTTGAGGTGGCTGCCAAGGAGGCCAACGTGTATCTCTCCCCTGAGTAGGAGGTATCATGGCGCCCATCTGGTTCGTCCCTCCGGTGTTCGTGAAGACTGAAACCGGTGTCAGGCATGGCTGCAACAACGCGAAGGAAGCCCTTGAGCAGCTCAAGATGTGGACCCGGCGAGGGCCTCGCTGGCATAAGGCGGTGACCCTCTGCCTGTCAGCCTTGGAGGGCGATTCGATTGACCCCCACATAATACGAAAGGCCTTTGAGGCTGCCGCTAAGGAGGCCAACGTGTATCTCTCCCCTGAGTAGGAGTTGTCGTGGCAACCCATTGGTTCTCCCCTCCGGTGTACGTCAAGACCGACCGACCTGGGGTCACCTACGGGTGCAACAACGTCGAGGGTGCCGCCGAGGAACTCATGAAGTGGACCAAGATGGGACCTAAGTGGAGGAAGGCTGTGCAACTGTGCGCCGACGCCTTTCAGGACCGTGTGACTCCGGAAGAGGTCCGTCAGGCTTTCGAGGCTGCTGCCAAGGAGGAGGGGGTGCTGCGTGAGTAGCAGGCCGGTGCCCATGGCTATGTTGGGAAGGACCGTTAGGCTGTCTAATGCTGACCAAGTCCGCGCTGCTCGAAATAGACCCGGATACGAGAGCATTCACTCTGGTCGGCGCATTTATGGCCATTTTGCACTTCTTGAAACTGGCATCGGAGCTGCTCTGGGCGAGGTAGTTGGCCTCAATGGGGCACGTCGAGTAATCATCAATCGAAACATGGGGTTCGACGAGAAGATCAAAACCGTACGCACAGGGGACCGGAACCGGAATGTCAGGCTTCTAAAGCCGATGGCAGAAACCGGATACGCTGTGGCGGCATTTGAGGGCCCGTTCCTGCTCTTGATTATTGCCTGTGAGCTGTGTGCGAAAATCGGGAATGGAAGGGCCGGAGGCAGGAAGCACGGCCTCAGGCCGAGGCGCTAACCAAGCGGGTCGGCAATGATCGCGAAAAGCTCAACACGGCCCCAGCGAAACTAAAGAAGTAGTCGCGCGTTGGACGGCGGATAACGCTGTTTCGTCTCTGAGTATGGTTTAGGTCAGGGTGGTCAAGCCAACGTCGCGTAAGGCAATCAATGCGTCGAGCGCTAGTCAAGCGAAGTCGCCCGCTCGTGACGAGGTCACTTTAGCGCCGCCCGCTTTCCGGCCGGTCCAGCTCGCAACGCTCGTGGACACGGTCCCTGCCGGCGATCGTTGGATCCATGAAATGAAATACGACGGCTATCGTATTCTCGTTGCCGTCGGCGGAGGCGAGGCGCGAGCCTACACACGATCTGGTCTGGACTGGTCTAGCCGTTTTCCCTCGGTCCTCTCCGAGGCTCGCAAGCTCAAGGTGCGCTCCGCCCTGATTGACGGCGAGGCCGTGGTTGTCGATGCGGAAGGAAGATCTAACTTCCAAGCGCTTCAAAATGCATTGAAGGGTGCCCCGGCGACTATCGACTTTTATGCGTTCGATCTGCTGCAGCTCGACGGCGAAGATCTGACAAGGCTTCCTCTTGTTGAGCGCAAGGCGAAGCTGGAGGCGATCTTGCCTGCGAAAAATCCGGTCCTTCGTTACTCCGACCATATCCTCGGCCGCGGAGAAGAGCTGCTCGATCGCTTCTGCGCTGCCGGCCTTGAGGGCGTCATCTCAAAGCTCGCGGATTCGAGTTATGTGGCGGCCCGCGGCGCAAGCTGGCTGAAGATCAAATGCATCAGGCGGCAGGAATTTGTGATTGTCGGCTGGACGCCGTCCGACAAGGTCCGCGCGTTTCGGTCCTTGATCCTTGGCGTTCATGACCGCGGCAAGCTGCGTTACGCCGGGAAAGTCGGCACCGGCTTCGATACCGCTGAACTTCTTCGTCTCTTGAAGATCCTGGCGCCGCTTGAGCAGAAGGCCGCCACCGTCGACGCACCACGCGCCGAAGTGCGCGGCGCACACTGGCTCCGTCCGAAACTGGTCGCTGAGATTGCCTTCACCGAAATGACAAATGAAGGGACGTTACGACATCCGAGCTATCTTGGTCTCCGTGAAGACAAGAAGCCGGAGGCGGTCGTGCTCGAGACGGAACGTCATGCAGCCGATCTCGCCGCGTCTGCGACAACCGCCATCGCGATAAGTAACCGTGACCGCGTCATCTATCCGGAGTCCAACATCACCAAGGGACAGCTTGCCGACCATTACGCAGCGGTCGCGGCGATCATGCTTCCTTGGGTTGGCAGCCGGCCGATCAGTCTGGTTCGATGCCCACAGGGCCGCGCGAAGAAGTGCTTCTTCCAAAAACACGACGCCGGCAGCTTTGGCGACAAAGTCCACCACGTCGGCATCACGGAGAAGGACGGGCACGAGGAACCATATCTCTATGTCGACGATGCCGACGGACTCATGACTTGCGTCCAGATGGGAACGATCGAGCTGCATGGATGGGGGGCTCGGATCGAGGATGTCGAAAAGGCCGACCGCCTCGTGTTCGACCTCGACCCCGATGAAGGCCTCGATTTTGAGGCCGTCCGCGCCGCTGCCTTTCAGTTCCGCGCTATCCTTAAATCTCTGGGGCTTACGACTTTCCCGATGCTGACGGGAGGCAAAGGAGTGCACGTCATCGCGCCCCTCACCCCTGGCGCCGAGTGGCCAGAGGTGAAGGACTTCGCGTCTCGCCTGGCGCAGGCGGTCGCCCAGAGCGATCCGGCCCATTTCACGGCTGTGTTGTCAAAGGCGCGCCGCAAGGGTCGCATCTTTGTGGACTATCTACGCAATCAGCGCGGGGCGACCGCGATCATGCCCTACAGCGCAAGATCACGTCCGGGCGCTCCTGTCGCGGCACCGATCACGTGGGCGGAGATGAAGACAATAGATGCGCCCTCTCATTTCCACGTGGGCGATGCTCCTGAATTAAAGAAACGCGCAGCCTCCAAAGCTCTGGCGGGATGGGGTCGCGCTGACCAATCCTTGCCCAATCTGTAGCGTCCGACGCGGGAAGAGGCAGTAAAGCCGGGATTTAAAGGACAACGCGGCGCTCATGGTCTTGCCTGATTGGAACCTGCGGAGATCGGCCTCGTTGGGCTGAAGCCATGGCAAAAAGCGATCCGAGGACCGTCGCCAGTCTTTTGAGGGAATACGCGCAACGGGCGTCTATGCGCGGCGACAATCCCTATCGCACAAAGGCATACTTGCGCGCGGCAGACAGTCTGACGGCGCTGTCGCAGCCGCTTGATCGGATCATCGCTGCCGGCGCCCTCACCAAGATCCCGGGGATCGGTGACGCGATCGCAGACATCGTGACCAAGCTTTACCAAACCGGCACGCACCCAAGCCTTGAGAAGCTGCGCGAGGATGTTCCAGCGGGCGTGATGGAGCTGTTTGCCATACCCGGGCTTCGTCCCGATAAGATACTGAAGCTTCATCAGGCGCTCGGCGTGAACTCGCTGGCGGAGCTCGAGGCCGCAGCAAGAGAAGACCGCATCCGCCCAGTCGAAGGCCTCGGCGCCGCGCTTCAGACAAAGCTGCTGCAGAACCTGGCCATCGTGCGAAGCGGCGAAACGCAACTTCACCTGCACAAGGCCGCCGCTCTTCTCCACCATGCGGTCATATCGGTAAAGCAACAGCATCCAGAGTTTTCGCGCGTGGAAATTGCAGGTGACTTCCGACGCGGTTGCGAGCTCGTTTCCGACTTCGCCCTGGTAGCACAGGCCAGAAAGTCGACTGGAATCGAGGATACGACCCTCAGGCTTGTTGTCACGGACAGGAAGCACTTTGGCGCGAGCCTGCTCGAAGCAACCGGTTCGGCAGACCACCTTGAGCAACTGAAGACGTTCGCGGCCGACAAGGGATTCACCCTAAACGCCGACGGGCTCCATCGCGGGAGAAAGCTGATCGCGTCAGCGACAGAAGAAGAAATCTACCAAGCTCTAGACTTGCAGTTTATCGAACCTGAATTGCGCGAAGGCAGGGACGAGATTGAGCGAGCGGCAAAGCAGAAGCTACCCGCCCTCATTCGGGATGAAGATCTGCATGGCATCCTGCATTCTCACACGACCGCATCCGATGGCACCGAAACGCTTGAGGCAATGGCTGAAGCCACGCGTAGGCGCGGTTTCGAATACTATGGTGTCGCCGATCATTCGCAGTCCGCTCACTACGCAGGCGGCCTTTCGTTGCAGGAGATTGCTGAACAGCACCGCGAAGCTGACCGGCTGAACAAGGCATACAATGGAAAATTTCGCATATTGAAGGGCATCGAGGCGGACATCCTGGCGGATGGCTCGCTCGATTACCCGAATCATATCTTGGAGCAGTTCGATTTCGTCGTCGCGAGCGTGCACAGCCGCTTCAAGTTGCCCAAGAAGGAACAGACGGAGCGTATCATTGAGGCGATCGGAAATCCTCGGACGACAATCATCGGGCACATGACCGGTCGCCAGCTGTTGCGCCGGCCCGGTTATGATCTCGACGTCGACAAAGTCCTCAAAGCGTGTGCGAAACACGGCGTCGCTGTCGAAATCAACGCACATCCGTGGCGACTCGACCTCGACTGGCGCTGGCATCAAAAGGCACTCGATCAGGGCTGCATCTTCAGCATCAATCCGGACGCTCATTCGATCCGCGAGCTCGACCACATGCATTGGGGTGTCGAGATGGCGCGCAAGGGCGGTGTTCCTGCGAAGCGGGTCCTGAACGCGATGCGTTTGACGGCCCTTCTTGCGCATCTCGCACGGCGCAGGCAAACGTCCTAAACTGCTTGTGCGCCCGGCCTATCAGCGCAGGAGTCCGTCATTCTCAAAATCTTCCCAGCCGCGCAAACTGGAGTGCGCGTTCTCGTCGGGGCCGTAGCCAGTTGAAGCTGCAGTTCCGCGACCGCTTCTTTGAGCACGTTTCATAGCGGCCTTCCCCGCGGCTCGCCGCCTGTTCTCTGCAGCTGTCGCTGCGTCCTGTTCGCGCCAGACCGTAACCAGGTCGCGGTCAAGCACATCCTCCACGTGCTCCGGGTCGAACACGTGAAAGGTGATGTTCCTTGCCCGCCCGCGGAGTTTCACGGTTTTCGTCCCGGCGCTCTGCAAGCGACCATCTTTCAGCCAGCGGTGCCGTTCGGCCGTCGAGATCGTCAGAATGTCCTCGATTTCACGGGGGATTACGGGCAGGTCTTCGATATTCTGCAGTGCTTTGGATACGATCCCGAATACCACCTGCACATCATTCTCGGCGCCCTCAGACAGGCGCAGGGTAAGCACGCGGGACTCGATATTGAGCAATTTCCTGAACTCCGTTGGAAGGCGGGCGCGTATTTCGAGAAAAATACCCCTCGCTCTGACGGACGATCCAAACGTTGCAGCCGGGGTTAAAGGCCACTCTCCAATCAGCTTCGCTGTTGCATTGATTTTTCGGCGCGTGGACATGCCCCTTTATATAGGTCACCGATTGTCGGCAGCGACGAGCCGATCGCAAAGCCAACATGAGTTCTAATCCGCCAGCGGTCTGAACCACGATGCACTAAAGGCGCAACCACGATTGTTAGCGGGGCCGCTTGCAACTTCGGCTAACAGGAAGCGGCAGAGTTAATCTCAAAGTGCGATATCAGGCGCGTTGCCGCCTGGCGGCTTTTTGGGGGCCGCAACCTGACCGTCCGTGATTGGGAGCCACATGACTAAAGCAGCTGTTCGGCTATTGAGTCTTGACAGGCGTCCTAGGCACCCGCGGCGTTCGAATTCAATCGCAAATCCCGCGTCGATCGCGCTTCGCGCAATGAGATCCCCAAGTTCCCAATCCGTGAGGTCGCAAAGCGGAAATATTACAGCGTGGCTAACCTCGGATATCGAAATGCACGGCCTGCCGACATTGTCGATCAGGTAACGGACAAACGTCCGACAGGTGGGCATCTGCGCGAGCGCAGGCATATATGGCCTACGAATGGAGCCGTGGTTCTACGACATCGGCTGTTTTTGCATCGAAAGCGACGGGCACACCGTGAATTATGGATGCCGCCGCCAATAGCTCCTCCTGGAGAGGACATAGGCTTCGGCGGCTCTTTCAACCGTGACGGTGTGAAAAGTGTTAGTGATGTGAGTTCCTCCCTGAAACCCAAATCAACACGATTTATGGCACCAATTCGGCCGCCTGCAAGAGTTTGTCCGATTCCGAACAGTTAGGCGGAGGCGAGGCCGAAGTGACTTTGCTCCTCGTCGCCGTAGGCACCATGTGTGAGTTGTATCATTCCAACCGGTCGACAATTGTGATCTCGCCGCGCCTGGCGTGAACCAGCCCCCGATACTCAGCATTTGGAGGGCGGTGGTAACGCCCGGGCGCCGAGTGCCAACCATGGTCGCCAGAAACTCATGCGTCAGGTAAATCTTGTTTCCTTCGACCCGGTCTTGGACCATCAGCAACCAGCGGGCCAGCCGCTCCTCGATTTTTGAGTGGCCGTTGACCAGTGCCGTCCGGGACGACTGGATGAGGAACGCGTGGGCATAGCGAAGCAGTGACTCGCGAAGGGATTGGTCTCTGCAATCGCAAGGGGAAGAGCTTCAACCGGGAGGATCCAGCCATTACCTGCGACTTGGATAGGACTTAATGTCTATTTTAGACAGTCGCCGCGACCTAACTTTTGATAACAGGTCAGGGTCGCGGGATGCCGAGCTGCTTGAAATACCGAGTTACCTCCGGATGCTCGCGATCGTCCCGCCTCAACCGCGCAAGCGCGTCATCATCCCCGACGAGCGCCATAGCCAAACCAGGAGCGTTATTCTCCACGGAGCACCGGGCATTGTCTGGTTGTGAAGACGGTGCTTGATCACCAGCCGCCTGAGTGTGTCTTCGCTTACGTTGTAGTCGTACCTGAACAGATCAATGGCCCTCTGGACCGTGATCGCCTCTGCCGTGGGATGTAGAGCGGCCGAAGCCGTTCGCCTCTTTCCGGCGCTGTTTTGACAGGGCGCGCATTGATTCGGCCCATCGCGCTTTTCTGGCCCGATATCAGGGAACGATATCGCCCCCCATGTATTAGAAACCTATGGACACTACGGAACCCCACGGGATGGCGGCCGATCTTTTGACATCGGAAGTTGCCAATGCCAGGCAGCGCATCCACCGGACTGAGGTCGCGCTTCAACGCACTGAAGAAATGCTGGCCGAAAATCTCGCGCTGTGCAGCAGGATACGAACTGCGGTCGAGGCCGCAGACCGCTTGGTGAAGATCGATCCCCCGAGCTTTGAAGGACGTCGCGCGGGTTGAACTGGGCCGGCGTTTCATTCGTCGCGACCTTCAGGCCACCGGCGCCACGACTCGCGCTCAAGCACGGGGGCAACCAGGTCGACAGACGGCGAGCGCGGCTCATCGTGCGGCCTGGTGCTCGGCGAGGAACCTGTCATACGCAGCTTGTCGATGAGGCCTACTTTGATCAATCGCAGGCCGTTCATGAGTTCCGCCGTTTTACAGGTCTGACACCCACGGAATTTTGGGAGCTGGCGAGACGGTCCGCTCACTTCTACGAGTTGAGATCGCCGACTTTGGCTCGCAGCAGTCAGTTAGTGGGTTGAGCCCGCCGGGCAAATCGGCGGAAGCTCCGTTCCTCCGGAACCACTGCAAAGCCGGCCGCAACGATCAACCCCGAAAACGTTTGTCCGATGTAGGGGGTCGAATCGCTCTAGCGCTATCGGCAATACGGCGCGTCGATCGAAATCACCTGTTAGCCTCTCCTCTGAGCGCGGCTGCAGCTCCCTTCAGGCAAGATGCGCGAGCAGACGGATATCTATCTGACCCAAAGCAAACAGAAGCCGCATGCGCAAAGGTTCCTGGACTGATGCTCGGCTGGCGGCAACTTGCTCGCCAGCCGAGTGAGTTCAGGCGGTGGTCAGGGGAGGCTGGCCAGCCACACGCTGGTGATCCCAACCTGTGCCGATGTGCCAATCAGCAACCTTCGTCGGTCTTTTTCACCTGGCCTGGCGCGGCGGTGTTGGCTGTCGTGTCCTGCTGACCAGGCGCCGCCTGCTGAGCGCTGCCAGTCTGCTGGCCGGGCGCGCAGTCTCTGGCCGAGTTCGGATTTGTGGTGCCGCTGGTGGTGGTCGTGTCGGTGCCTTGATCGCCGGACATGTTGGTCCCGCTGCTCGTCGTGCCGGTGCCCTGATCCGTCGTGCTGGGCATGGTCGTCGTGGTCGAGGTTCCGCTCGTTGAGGTTCCGCTCGAAGTTCCGCTGGTCGTCTGGGCAAAGGAAAGCCCGGCCGACATCGCCAGCACGGCCGAAGCCAAAAGGATGCGTTTCATCTTCTTTCTCCTGTCTGAATGCGCGGGGTGCGCTGGCAAATCCAACAGGCAGACAGAAGGAGTGTTCCCCGATCAAGTTCAACTTTTGTAACTCTGGTCGTAGGTCAGCCTTAGGATGGCTGGCGTATATTAGAAGCCTCTTGAAGAAGACACTGCCCGCACCAGAATCCATGGCATGGCTCGGGGAATAGGCATTGGTGACCAGGTGGCGATTACGGCCAGGGTTCTGACGCGGGTAACAGAGGACCGCGTAAGGGTCTCGATCCCAGGTTACGACTTCCCACATTCCATCATCGATCACACCAAGGTGAACCGAGGCCAGCAAATCGACCTAAAAGGCGAGGTCACGCGCATCGACGAGAACACTGTGACGATCGACCTCGGGCCATTGGTCACGGTCGACCGTGAGAAGGTCCGGTTGGTGGAGAAGTATCGGCCGCCAAAACGACCAAAGGCACTTGCAGATGCCCCGGATTAGAACCGACAACATCGCGACCGGCTATGAGGGCAGGCCGCATGACGGGCCGGTAGAGGACGAGTCGAAGCACATGGTCTACTGCCCAGTCTGCGGCCAAACGTTCGACGCGCGCGATCTTGGACAGGTGTTCCACCACGCTGAGCCGCAGCACGAGCCGCTTCCGGTCGAGCAATAGTCCAGCTAGTTGAGCTCCGGCAGACCGACGTTGAGACCCTTCAGCGCGCCACCGACGTACGTTGGATGAGAAAAGGGTGCTGCGTGCACCGCGCCTTCCCCGCGCGCCGATGTTCCACCTGGACCGCAAAAAAGTCCCGCCGCACTGCCAGAACGGCGGGACCGATCAAACGCTTTGCACCAGGCGGGGGGATGCGGGGGGTTGGGCTTGCCAAGTGAGCGCGGACCGTAACCAACCCTAAGCGCAACAGCGGCAACGCGTCCACCAACCGCCGGTTGGAGCGACAGGACGATTGAGCCGCCGGCAGGTCAGGTCATCCCGGGTCGCTATCGCTCGCAACCACACGGTAGCGGAAATTGTTGCGGATCTGGTCGTTGAAATAGCGGCCCTTGGCGAACGCGGCCCGGAACGCGGCAAAGGTTTCCGGCGGTACCCCCTCAAACTCGTACCGCTTGCCGCTGGCGACGAACCACACCGAGAGGGTCCTTCTATCCAGATCATATTCCATCTTGCGGATCGATGTGGAGGGCATGACGGCGGCTCGATTCGAAAACCAATCAACGAGCGGAGAGGCCGTCGCGTTCCTTGTGACTGCGGTGGTGCGGTGAGGCACAAGGCTCAATGCGGAGCGCCAGCCGCCGCGATAAGCGCCTCGTCGAGAATCCACTTCAGCTTCGCCGAGCGCTGGTAGCTTCATCTGCTTGCCGTTCTTACTTGCCAGGAACGACATGCAGCGGTCGCAGTATGCCATGCGGGGACCTTCAATATGTCGCCGTATGTCGCCGCGTCGGATGGCCAGGAAGCGGCCAGTGCCAGTTGGACTTTGTAATGGAGCGGCGCAGCGGCGAGCGTCCACGGGCCGTTTTCCTTGCGCCGGTCTTCCGCGATCTTGGCGTTTCCCACGCATCGCTGCAGGATTTTCGCGAGGTGAATTGAGACCTGCCACGACTGTCAAGAGCCGTTCGGCGGGCTCTGCTCCGGAACAATGTCCTCTTCTGAAAGTTTTTTCCTTAGGCCGCAAAGGAGATTCGAAATGTCAGAAAGCCGCGAATGGTTTGTCCAATGGCTTAGAGATGCTCATGCCATGGAAGAGCAGGCCGAAACGATGTTGAACGGGCAGTTGAGCCGTATCGAGAATTATCCCGAACTGAGCGACCGGATCCGACAGCACCTCGACGAAACGAAGCAGCAGGCTGCCCGGCTGAAGACCTGTCTCGATCAGATGGACGAGGGTTCATCCACGATGAAGGACGCTGGCGGTAAGCTGACGGCGATGGCGCAATCGCTGAGCGGCGTCTTCGCCGGAGACGAGGTGATGAAAGGATCGCTGGCGAGCTACACGTTCGAGCACATGGAAATCGCCTCCTACACGATCCTGATCGCCGCTGCTCGATCGCTCGGCGAAACCGAGGTCCTTCGGGCTTGCGAAGAGAATCTGCGAGAGGAAGTCGCGATGGCGGATTGGCTGAAAAGCCATCTTCCCTCCACGACCGAGCAGTTCCTTGCGCGGGCCGAAGCGGACAGCGACAGCGCCAAGCGGTGAGCGGGTGGGAACGTAGGATCGTGAACTGGGTGATGGGGATTCGTCCGCTAGCGAGTCCCCTTCGTGAACGCTGGGCGACGAACAAGGCTGACTGTAGCAGGCGGTCGTCGAGCTGCATTTCGAGAAATTGCTACGACGAGCGACTTGCGGCGTAAAGCGTTCGTCTGCGCAAGCCTGGTCAAATACGCATGGCAATAGCCAGATCGGAAGGGCTAGCGCCGCGCTCGGCGAGATCAAGCTCGAATGGGCGTGTTAAAACGTTCGGAACGAGGTCGCGAGCGGAGATGCCCGAGAAAATGACTGAGCAGTTGCGTGGGCGGGCACCGATGAATGCCAAGCCGGATCGGAGAAAGTTCGTCCCGAGCGCGGACAGAGGGCGCCAGCGACGGGCAGAGGTCCCTGTCAGCCCAGCCCAACCAGGGAACTTACATGGAAAACTGGCGTTAATATCGCGCAATGCGGGAGCGTGCAGATGTTTTTGCTCGCAAAAGATACAATTAAGTTCAGCATTCTTGTGGCGCTTTCGGCCATATTCGTCGATGCGTCCATCGCGCACGGCCTGCTTTGGGAGAATGATCCATACTGGACCTATTGGATAACCAAGACTTTCCTGATCGCAACCGTCTTTCTATTTGGTACGGCTTTTCTCGGCATCGGGATCATTCCAGGCTTGGTCCTGACGGCGGTCCACACGCTCATTCTGGAGATTTACTATCAATGGCTTGCGCCCGTGGGGCTGCCGCAGGAACCCGAATGGCTCGACTTCAATCACCTGTGGATTACCGGCGTGCCGGTGCACTTCTTAGCGATCCTAGGTGGTTATCTGATGGCGCTGTGGCTTTGGCGGCGAAACCATGTTGTTGCTGAGACCGAACGTGGGGAGACGTGGCGGTTCGTTGTCTACGGGCTCGTTACTGCTGTGATCATCGTTGCGGCAGACTGTGTTTTGACCCAGACGGTGCTATTGCGCGACTTCCCAGGCATCACCTTCTTCGTCCAGCACCTTTTGATCAGCTTCGTTTTTGTCTGTGTCTGGACTGCTTACGCCGGTGCCGGCCGGCTGGGCTGGACCATCGGCGCGCTCATGCTCGCCTTCGTCTGGACCACTTACAGCATGTATCTGGGCCCACGTGGCCTGCCGCTCGATCAGCCTCATTATTCCGGCTACAGGGATCTTTGGTGGCTGTCGTTTCCAGGCGGTTTCGTTTCGGCACTTATCGGCTGGTGGGTCGGCGGTTGGCTGATGAAGAAGCGACGGGTAATCGGCCTGGCTGGGATCGGCACGCTAGCCGTCCTGCTGGGTGTCCCTGCCGAACCTGCCCACGCTCAATCGAGGGGCACCGACGGTTTGATCGCAACCGCACGGGCTTCAGGCGAGGGCATGCGGGTGACCGGGGCCGATCCGTACGCAATGAACAGCACCGTGCCTATGAACGGCACCATTGCAATCCAAACCGTGGAAATGGGCAACCGCTGGTCGCACGTTCAGAACACGGATGGTTTGCGAGTCTCGGCCGGGTTCACCTCCGGCGACGTCGCCTATACGGTCAGCATTGACAAGCCAATGCCGCGCCACCCGCTCGGAAAATATACGACATGGTCAGGCGTAGCGTATGAACACGAGATGCACGGCAACACTGGCATCGGCACGGGCAAGCTGCCGAAGGTACGGCCGGAAATCGCCCTTTGGGGCTGGGCACAGGTGAGCCGCAACGGGGAAGTGATCGCACGAGAAGCTCCTGCCCATGTCATGGTGATGACGAAGGGCCCCATCAAAGGCGTAATGCTCGAAATCGACACGGAGGACCAAGGCCTAATCGCAGAGCCGGATGGGTATATCAACGTAATGTGGCCGAAGGTCGAGGCGCTTCAAATGCCCGAGGGGCAGGAGCGGATACGACAGATCATCGGCTGGATCGCAATCGTCGGTTTCGTTGTCCTCTTCGGGGGCTTGGCCATTGTTGACCGGAACGACGTCTCGCGCGCACGGGCCAAAGAGCTCTGAAAGGTTGCCAAAGGCATTCGGGTCCACGGCGAAGCGCCAGCATCGCCGGCTTGAGCTGCCAGTCGTCGCTCGACCACCGCCGAGCCAAACTGACTTTGCCTTTCATGGATTTTGCCGGACAAGGCGCGCCCGCCGCCATCCAGTTGTCGATTGACTCGTTGTCTCCTCCGCCGAGCTTGGCGCGGGATCCCGATCCGCTCCGGGGCCCAGCCGCGGGTAACCAATTTGTCGTCGCGCACATGCAGCGCCACATCCTGCAGGCTGCGCCCGCTATTGGGGGCGGGACCCTTGATCTGGGCGCAGATTTCCGGCCAGGACTTTTCATGGGAACTATCGGTATTCGAGTGGGCTGATCCGGCTGGGTTGGCTCGACGGCGGCATCGAGCCACGGCTGGTGCCAGGGAAGTTCGACCTCCACATCGAACTCATTCCCTGGCGATCCTCTCACACAGAGCAGACATGCTGGAAGCGATCCCGCGGTCCAATGCTTCGTAACGGTGCTTCGACGAAATTGGAGGCTCGGGGATTCTCGAGTACATCTGCAGTTGGATGTAGCGACCGCCGAGAGCTACGCGGCTTGGAGCGCGGGCGTATCGTCTGTGAAGCGACCGGGTGCGTCGACTGGATCAACTCGCAGGTTTGGAGAAGCTTATGGCTTGGCAACTGCACGGCACGTCACCGGCAAACCGAGACGCGTTCTCTATCAAATACCCGAGCCCCATTCACGGCGAGGTATTCCAGAAGCGTTCCTGAGGGTGGCGTGTGCCGGAATGAAGGGGTACGGGGGCTTCGCGCGAGCCAGTTATCCAATCCCCGCTCAAAAGTCTCTACCAAACATTTTGACCCATCATTGCACACGAAATCGCATGAGGGCGCGCCTGTCCTGCATGAATACTAGGGAACAATTCCGCTCGAGCGGGAGTTCGATCCTATTTCGCCGGCAGGCCCCAGCCGAGGCCGCTCTTGAAGAAATAGACGGTGTCGATCGGGACCGAGGCCTGCTCCAGGTGCGTCCTCAGTCCCAAGTGACGGGCTTCGAGGTGAGGCTGCAGCAACGCCAGATCCGGCGCGCTCAGGCGCCGCAACAGTTCGTTTCCATCTGCGCTGTCTCCCGATCAGGGCGGAAGCGCGATGGTCGCTCATAGCTGACGACGCCCAAACAAATTGTCGACAGTCAGGGAAAGTATACCTAAAAGGCGGGGAGTCTCAAAAAGCTACTATGCTGACCAGAGAATCTCGTCAGTCTGGCGATCATCAAGATGCTGCTAACAAGCAGTCTCCGCCCTGCCGGTCGAAGGTTGCCTTCCCAATCTGGTGTGCGCCTTTTGTCGAAGCCTGGTTCATCCTCTGGGGAAGCCAAGCGAATATCGACGCTGCCTGAAAACTTACGCGCAAGCGCTCCACACTCTCGGGGCGGCGCTTTCTCGATCGCCCAGAGTAGCCAAGCACCCCTTCTCTATCCCATAGTATTCGTCTTCGCCTATTGCTCCGGAACGGCAGAGGTTTGCGGACGATTTCGTGCTGCTTCGGCAATTTCCGGGATGTATTTCGTCGCCGTGCAGCTTCGGTTCACATTGGCGCGTGCGTCGAATACCTCTTTCTCGCAGACCCGCTTGGCGAGCTCGATAGGCACATGAACTGCCAGAGGCACTTCTACCTCGGATATTCCAAGCTCCCTTGCGACCTGCTGTTTCACTTCGTGCCTGCCAAGCGAAACGTCGACGCCGACATCCTCGGCATCTTCGGTTGTCGATGATGCGCCTTGCCCCGGCAGATCTTGCTGCTCGGTCTGAGCAAATGACTGCACGGCAAAGAGTTGCAACGCGAACACGGCGAGCGGCAAAATTCGTTGGAATACTCTCATGCCCGGCTCCTGCAAGTGCCTTTAACAACGGCAAAGTATTTGAAGCGTTCCAGACGCGGGGATGCGCGCGCTCAGCGGCAGTCGAGGCGGGTTTTTTCTGTTGGCGTGGAACACGGTATGGCGACCGTGGTCGCCGACAGCCGACCGTGCTGGCACATCGGAGTGTAGGAAGTTGGCTACCGAGAAAGAAAAACAAGCCAGAGACGTGTCAAACGCTTTCGGCGGTTTCGCTGAAAGCCGTGACCGACCGGCCGACGATCATCATGCTCGAAGGGGTTGACCGCTTTGTCCGATCTTCTCCGCCGTGCGCAACGTCATTGCGCCGTTCGTGGTTCCAGAATATGCAATCCGATGGCTGAACTCGTCGGGACTCGATAAATGTGAGCGCGGCATCATACTTTGCCTTCAGGACGACTGTTTCTCTGCAATGACCTCTGTCTACGCTCTTCCAGTTCGGTCGGTGTCCATCTGCTCATTCAGACGTCGTTGATAGGCAAAGCCGACAGCCGCGGCGACTGCTAAACCTGCGGCCGCCAGAAGGAGTTTGTCCTCGGTATGCTCATCGCCCGATGCGTCTTGAACAGCTAACGAAGCTTCATCGAAGGGTGCGGATGCTCTTGCGGCAGTCTCGCCCTCGTGCGGCCCAACGCCGCTATGGCGGATACCCGCAGCCAGGCGTTCTGTCTTCTCTTTAACAGTTTCCGTGGCCACGCCGGTCAACTCGGCAGCTTCGCGTTTTATTTTACCAGCCGTTTCAAGAGCGAAATCACTGACGCTTTCCGCCAAATCACTAGATTGCTCCTTCAGGCGCTCCTTGGCGTACGATAGGTGATCCACCTGCTGCTCGCCGGGTGGCCGGGCTGAATTGGTCCGCAATAAGCTGAACAATCCCGCTCCGACAAGTGCGGTTGCGATCGGCGGACGGCGGAGGAAACGCCACCCCAAACCGGCCCCAATCGCCAAAGCAGCGCTCGGATTGGCAGCCGCCTTTGCCTTGAGATCGTCAATAATCGCCTGCGCCACCGATTGCATTGAGGCTCTTGCTTTCTCCACTAGCGCATCCTTTGCCTCAAGCGCTTCGTGTTTCAAATCGTCGGTAAACTCGGAGAGCATGTTTGGCGACCGAAGTGTCGACAAATCCTCGGCGAGCTTAGCCCGGGCAGCCTCAACTTCGTATTCAAGATGCTCAAGTTGCGGATCGGCCATCATAAATCTCTCTTGCCACCGGGGCGGGCAGGTTTGCTCGACCGAGGGTTGTCCGACCGCTGCGATTTGGCCGTTATTCCTTCCGAAGGGGTGGCGCTGCCCGGTTGCAGCTTGGCGGTGGATGGACCGCTCGATCCACTTGGGCTTGGCGAAGACGGCTGCACGGGTTCACTTGATTGCTCTTCTGATAAGGCGCTTCCAAAGGCGCCCGCAACGTCCCTTGCGACCTCCTTGAGGCCGTCCGAATTCAGCCCACGTTCCTCGGCTGCGCTCTTGAGCCGTTCGCCCGCCTTTGCTGTCGAAGACTTCAATCGGTCCCCAGCTTTTTCAGCAGCATCCGTCAATCGCTCTCCTACTGGGCCGAGCGTGCGCCTCTCGACATCGCTGGCCGGTAAAGCAGCAGCTATAGCGGCACCGGCTGCGAAGCCGGCCAGGACAAAAGCCAATGGTTGTTCTTCCACCATGCGGCCAATCGTGTCCTGGAACGTTGATTGGGCTTGCTGCACCACGCGCCCTGACTTCTCGGATACGGTGCGACCGGCCTGTTCTGCGTATGCCGCGGCCGATGATGCGTAGTGACTTGCGGTTTCACTCACCTTCTCCCCAATGCCGGCTAAATTGTCGCGCATGGCCTCTGCTGTCTCGCTAGCCTCTTCCTGCGTTTTTGACGCCCCGCCGCTGGCGGTGCGTACGTGCGGAGCATTTTGGCGCCCGTTGGTTCCACGGGATTGCTCGCGATGCCCGGCACTTGAACCGCGGCTGCGCATTAGCAGCGCGCACCCTGCTGCGACGAGCAGAAGGCCTTCGGGATTGTTCCTAGCGGAGCTGAGAAGCCATTCTTTCGTTCCAAAATCCTGGACCTGTGAATTGCGGCTCATGTTAGTTGCTCCTTGGTTGTCGCAATATCCTGCTTTATCTGGCTTATGGAGTGTGTCGGCAGAAGTTCTTTTTGCGCATCAGCGCGGCCCCTATAGTAGGCGAAAGCAGCGGCAGCCGCCGTTGCGGCCGCGACGATCAGACACGACCAGTGCAGAGCTATCCCTAAGCTCGCGATTCCAAGTACGAGGGCTTGCATTAGAAGCAGAGCGGCGACCACTCCCAGCGCGCCAGCAGCAGACATCCACACACCTGCTTGGAGCTTCGTTGAGACGTTGGCGGACAGCTCCGCATGCGCCAGGCGCAACTCTTTCTGAAAGAGGTCCGCGACGTCCGCCAACACTGCCGACAGTGCTTGAGGGAGAGGCGAATTCTTCAGTTGTTCCTGTGCCATCAGATCAGTTCGCTCCCTGCCGCCTTTCCTTGATGGATTCTGGAGCGGGAGGCGCGCTCTTCAGTGTGCGGAATGTCAAAAAACCCGCTACGGCGGCCAGCCCAAACACCAAACCCGGCTTGCGCCTGGCCAAATCGGACGCTGCAAGAACCAGTTGATCGACGGATCTGTCTCGCAGGTCGTCTGCGTATCCATCAAGCCTATTCGCGAAGGTGCGCACGACCCCAGCGACTATCGGTGCATTTGTGTCGAGGTCCTCGGCCGCACGTTTGGTCGAGCTCGCCAGCTGGCCGATCACCTCGGCGCCGCTGCCGACCTGACGGTCCAACATCTCCTTCACCTGATTGGTCACGGTCGACGCGCCACCAGCGGCCGCCCGTTTGGCGGTTCCCGCTGCCCCTTGTGCTATGTCCGACGCTTTGGATAACGCGCCGCTTACGGTCGCTCCTATGTCTTCCGAGGTACCGTCACCAGCTCTTACCGCAGTCGGGGGACGCCGTTCAGAATTCCGGTTGTTCATGGTTTCCTCCATTCGAGGAGCAAACGGAGGTAAGGCCCGTTGGTTCCCAATGAGCGACTGGCTGGGGTGTCCAAGTTGCATTTTCCAACTCGGTGCGCGCATCGCGTGCCTTTGCATTCGGAATGACGAGTAGCTTGCGGGCGAGCGCAATGCGAATCACCATCTTTTCCTTTCCTGCCTGCTTCAACTCTGATGGAAGGCGCCGGGGTGGGGACCATATCTGGCGACGGTGAGCGCGACGAGGGAGAGGCTGGAGCGCGGACCTTCACGGCCGCCGCGCACCGGTCTTCGACCGCTGCGCCTGCCGCTGTCACTGGCGATCGGCGCCAAGCCTACGAGTTTGGCGATGGCCTTATTGGAAAGGGTGCCAATCTCGGGCAACTCGGCCATCAGGAGTATCGGGCGACACCCTTGACCGAACGGAAGACCTAATCGAGACAGGCCCACAGCGGGTCGTCGTCGATTAGCGAGGCGATCTCGCCCTTCAAGTCGGCGGCTCTGACGCTTGAGCAGAACAATGACCTCGTCGAGGCTGGCGAGGGGTTCGGCATCGGCGACGGCGCTTTTGCGTTGCTTCTGGATGGTGAGATCGCCAGTCACCTGGGCAAGCCGGGCGATCAGCGCCTTGAGCCGTTCTGGCCACGCTCCGCGGCGTTGGTTACAGCCGCTTGACCATGGCGTGCAAAGTGATCTGCGCGCTACGCGTTGCGCTCGTCAAAACGCGACTGCTGGTCGGCGGCATCGGCCGATCCGCCCAGCGTGTCGGCGACCGTGGCACCTCGCGCACCCATCGGCTGCTGCGCACCTGTGGTGGTGTCCATCGCTGTCTGATGCTCCATCTCTGAATTTAGCTCCGCACCTACAACCAGGATAATCACAGAAATCCAAGTCCACATCATCAAGCCGATGACTGCCCCAAGGGCTCCATACGTCGCGTTGTAGTTGGCGAAGTTTTCAAGATAGTAGGAGAATCCTATCGAGACTGCGATCCAGACCACAGCCGCGAGGAAGGCGCCCCATGTCGCCCATTTCCACTTTGCCCTTTCACGGCTGGGCCCGTAGCGGTAAATCAGCGTGGTCCCGACGCCAACCATGATGAGCATCATCGGCCACCGAAGGATCCGCACAAGGGCTTCGATCCAGCCGCCGAGGTTCAGCAGCGCAAGCACGGCCGGCACAATCCCCACCGAGACGATAAAGCCGATGCCAATGAGGATGGCGCCAAGTGTGAAGCCCAAGGCCAGGAGATTCAGGTGGATGAAGCCGCGCTTTTCTCTCTCCTCGTAGGCGATGTTCATGGCTTCGAATAGCGTCTTTATGCCGTTACTGGCGCTCCACAGTGTGACGGCAAGGCCGAAGATGAAGCCGAAGCTGAGCGCGCCAGTCTTCTGAGCGGCTAAGGACGCAAGCTGAGATCTGATGATATCCAGACCTCCCGAGGGCAGTACGCCGCCAAGGAACGCAACGTGCTCAGCGATGGTCTGAGGATCGGCGACGAAACCGTAGATGGACACGAAGGCGGCAAGCGCTGGAAAGAGGGCAAGAAGCAGATAGAATGCGGCCCCGGCCGCGATAAGCATAACACGGTCCTCTGTGAGCTCAGCGAAGACCCGCCACAGCACGTCCTTCCAGCCGCGGCCAGGAATCTCTGACGGCCATTCGGCATTGCGTCCGCGGCCCTCCGGGTCGGGCGGCCGCTCAAGTTGCACTTTACCTTCGTAAGGGTCCTCGGTTGTTTTCTTCGACATGGCCGCCGGTCCGGAGCACCTTCGTCGCGGGGAAACGTATAATAGCGCCAAAGGATGCAGGTGCAGACCTGCGCTTGCAAAATAACATCCCGGCTGCAGAAACACTGGCGTCATCCCACTTGGACCTTCGGCTCCCATGCCCATCTGCCGGGGGGATGCGACGGCTGAGCGTGCATGTTGTCGGGACGACGCAGCCTGATCTAAATCCTCATTGCGCT
>NZ_JAMYOX010000041.1:0-53114 GCF_040320025.1 Mesorhizobium sp. M0808 | reverse complement strand
AGCACAAGAAGGAGAGCCTGAGGGCCTTGGCCGCCTGAGCACCGTCATGTGTCCGCCGCTCCGCTAAACACGGGGGCTGCGCGGCGGACACGCCGACGTCACCGCAATGCCACGCCATTTTGCAGAACTTGACGCACACAACTGGATTCGAGACGGGATTTCTGCTGTGACGGAAGGACTCGGTAGCGACGTCAAGCGGTCGTTCGATGTAAGCGGTCCCATTGTCGGCTTGGGGTCATGAGCGTGACTTCGGCCGCTGGCCAGCGAACTTTCCGCCAAAGGGTCATCTTCCGCCGTGACACACCGATACCAGTGTCGGATTTTTCCACTGGCCCACGACTGCAAGGTCAAGGCGCTATAGCGTCCTTTGCGCGCCCAAAGGACGCGCGGCTCTGTAGACCAGCGGCTTTGTCCCCCGAACTGTCCGCTTTGAACGCTTGAAGGGGCACTGTGGCTGTGCGATAGGCACTCCACAAAGTAGAGAACCTTGCGGAGAGCGCTGAGATGGCGGGTGGACGGGGCCTTATGGCCGGCAAGCGCGGCCTTATCCTTGGCATCGCCAACAATCGCTCGATCGCTTACGGCATCGCCAAGGCCTGTGTCGACCATGGCGCCGAGATCGCGCTGACCTATCAGGGCGAGGCGTTCAAGAAACGCGTCGAGCCGCTCGCGGCGGAACTGGGCGCGCATGTCGCCGGCCATTGTGATGTGACCGACCCGGCCAGCCTCGATGCGGTGTTCGAAAATGTCAGCAAGCACTGGGGTGGCAAGCTCGATTTCCTCGTCCACGCAATCGCCTTTTCCGACAAGGACGAACTGACCGGCCGCTATGTCGAGACGACGCGCGACAATTTCCTGCGCACAATGGATATTTCGGTCTATTCCTTCACGACCATCGCCAAACGTGCCGAGGCGCTGATGACCGACGGCGGCTCGCTGCTGACGCTGACCTATTACGGCGCGGAAAAGGTGATGCCGCACTACAACGTCATGGGTGTCGCCAAGGCGGCACTCGAAGCCAGCGTGCGCTATCTGGCCGTCGATCTCGGCGCCAAGAAGATCCGTGTCAACGCGATCTCCGCCGGCCCGATCAAGACGCTTGCCGCATCTGGCATCGGCGATTTCCGCTATATCCTGAAATGGAACGAATACAATTCGCCGTTGAAGCAGACGGTCACGCAGGAGGAGGTTGGCGATTCCGGCGTCTATTTCCTATCCGACCTTTCGCGCGGCGTCACCGGCGAGATCCATCATGTCGATTCCGGCTATCATGTCGTCGGCATGAAGGCGGTCGACGCGCCGGATATTTCGACGGTCAAGGACTGACGCCACCGCCTGACCTCTTCCGGAAGACCTGATGTACCCGCTCGTCTATATCGTGCGCCACGGCCAGACGGCGTGGAACGCCGAGGCCCGGCTGCAGGGGCAGGCCGATACCGACCTCAACGAGCTTGGCCGCGAGCAGGCTAGCCGCAACGGGCGCAGACTGGCCGAACTCATCGACAAGCCCGAAGATTTCGACTTTGTCGCCAGCCCGATGCGGCGCACGCGCGAGACGATGGAGCGCCTGCGCGCGGCGATGAAGCTCGATCCGCACGCCTATCGTACCGAGCCGCTGCTCGTGGAATTGAGCTTTGGCGACTGGCAGGGTTTCACCTTTGCCGAACTCGAGGCGAACAATCCCGGTTCGACCAGGCGCCGCCGCCTCGATAAATGGAATTTCCAGCCGCCCGGCGAGGGCGCCGAAAGCTACCAGATGCTGCTCGAACGGGTGAAGCCGTGGTTCGACGCGCTCGATCGCCAGACGGTCTGCGTAACCCATGGTGGCATCATGCGCGTAATGTTCCGCTTGGTACTGGGGATGTCCGAACAAGATGCGGTCAGCATGGAAGTGCCGCAGGACCGCGTGCTCAGGCTGGACGGCCGGCGCCTGGAGTGGCTTTGAGACCGATGACGTAGCCTATGTTGAGATCAGGTCGGGCCGGCCTCAGCTGAATATCGACGCGCCCTATTCCGTCGATCCGGTGTCCGGCAGTTCCATGTCGGTGACGACGTTCTCGCCATTCGTCACGTCGTAGGCGAGGACGATGTCCATGCCTGGCTTCAGCGCATCGAGGTCGGTTTCGGCGTTCAGCTTGTAGGATTTGCCGTCGTCCAGCGTCAGCGTCAGCGCATCCTTGTCGACCTTCTTGATCAGGCCTTCGGTCTGGCCGGCGAAGGCGGCGGTGGAAATCAACAGCGTGGCGGCAACAGCGCCAATCAGGATACGCATCATCGTCCTCTTTAATCATTGCCGGTACAGCGGCTCGGTCCAACGGAACGGAACTGAGCAGAAACCAATCGAATGTGTCAAAACTAAATCCGCGGGATCACAGTTTGACCACTGTGGAAAACGCCAATAGAAGGCAGGCGACAGCGCCGCGCGTCCTCCTGGACGCGCAAGGACGCTGTAGCACTTTTGATTTTGTGCATGATCCTTTCCGAAAATCGCTCCGATTTTCGGGGTCATGCGCTGAGCCGGCTCCGACGCTGGCAGGGCTGGTTCCATGTCGCACAACACGTTCGGCCATCTTTTCCGCGTCACCACCTGGGGCGAAAGCCACGGGCCGGCGCTGGGCTGCGTCGTCGACGGCTGTCCGCCCGGCATCCGCTTCAGCCGCGACGAGATCCAGGCCGAACTCGACAAGCGCCGCCCCGGCCAGTCACGTTTTGTGACGCAGCGTCGCGAACCTGACGAGGTCAAGGTCCTGTCCGGCTTCATTCTCGATGAGGACGGCGAGACGATGATCACCACCGGCACGCCGGTGTCGATGCTGATCGAGAATGTCGACCAGCGCTCCAAGGATTATGGCGACATAGCCCGTCAGTTCCGGCCGGGCCATGCCGATTACACTTACGAGGTCAAATACGGCCTGCGCGATTACCGCGGCGGCGGCCGCTCCTCGGCGCGTGAGACGGCGGCGCGGGTGGCGGCCGGAGCGCTTGCCCGCAAGGTCGTGCCCGGCATGGTGGTGCGCGGCGCGCTGGTGTCGATGGGCGATAAATCGATCGATCGCGCCAATTGGAACTGGAATTTCGTCGGCGACGCTGAAAACCCGTTCTTCACGCCTGATCCGGCGTCCGTCGCCGTCTTCACCAAATATCTGGACGGCATCCGCAAGGCGGGCTCCTCGGTCGGTGCGGTCATCGAGATCGTCGCCGACGGCGTTCCGGCGGGGCTTGGCGCGCCGATCTATGCCAAGCTCGACCAGGACATCGCCGCCGGCCTGATGTCGATCAACGCCGTCAAGGGCGTCGAGATCGGCAACGGTTTCGAGGCCGCCCGCATCACCGGCGAGGAGAATGCCGATGAGATGCGCATGGGCAATGACGGCAAGCCGGTCTTCCTATCCAACAATGCCGGCGGTATCCTCGGCGGCATCTCGACCGGCCAGGCGATCGTCGCGCGTTTCGCCGTCAAGCCGACCTCGTCGATCCTGACGCCGCGAAAGTCGATCGACAAGGACGGTAACGACGTCGAGATCATGACCAAGGGCCGGCACGATCCATGCGTCGGCATCCGCGCCGTACCGATCGGCGAGGCGATGGTTGCCTGCGCCATTGCCGATCATTATCTGCGTCATCGGGGACAAACGGGAGGGGAGTAGGGGAGTAGGTTACGCAACTCCCACAACAGCATTTTTTCCTTTCCCCTACTCCCGTACTGCCCTACTCCCCTATTCCCTGCGAGCGAAGCGAGCACTTATGCCTTACGACCAGAAGAAGATCGTTGAAGCCCTGCGCGCCTTCGAGCGCGGCGAGATCGTCGTCGTTATGGACGATGACGGCCGCGAGAACGAGGGCGATCTGATCGTCGCCGCCGTCCATTGCACGCCGGAAAAGATGGCGTTCATCGTCCGCAACACGTCAGGCATCGTCTGCACGCCGATGCCGCGCGAGGAAGCAAAGCGGCTCAACCTGTCGCCGATGGTGGCCGACAATGATTCGGCCCACACCACCGCCTTTACCGTCAGCGTCGACTTCAAGCACGGCACCACGACCGGCATTTCGGCCGACGACCGCACGCTGACGGTGCGCAATCTGGCCAACGGCAATGTCGGCGCCTCCGATTTCGTCCGCCCCGGCCACATCTTTCCGCTGATCGCGCGTGAAGGCGGCGTGCTGATGCGTTCGGGCCATACCGAAGCCGCTGTCGACCTCTGCAAGCTCGCCGGCCTGCCGCCGGTCGGCGTCATTTCCGAGCTGGTCAATGATGACGGCACCGTCATGCGTGGCCCGCAGGTGCAGGCGTTCGCCGAAAAGCACGGGTTGAAGCAGATCTCGGTTGCCGACCTTATCGGCTACCGGCAACGCAAGGAAACGCTGGTCGAGCGCGTCGCCTGTTCCGACATCGAGACGCCGGGCGGCAAGGCGCAGGTCTTCACCTACACGCTGCCCTGGGACTCCATGCATCACGTGGCGGTCGTCTTCGGCGATATCCGTGACGGCGTCGAGGTGCCGGTGCGCCTTCATTCCGAGGACGTGGTCAGCGACGTCTTCGGCACCAGCCACCGGCTGGACGCCATCATGAAGGCGATGGGCGAGCGCCAGCGCGGCGTCATCGTCTATCTGCGCGAAGGCTCGGTCGGCGTCGCCCATCAGGAGCGCAAGCGCCCGGCTGCCGGCGATCGCGAGGATCACGAAGAGGCTCGTCGCCGCGAAAACGAATGGCGCGAGATCGGCCTCGGCGCGCAAATCCTCAAGGATCTCGGCATTTCCTCGATTAATCTGATCGCCTCGCGCGAGCGCCATTATGTCGGCCTCGAAGGTTTTGGCATCCACATCGCCAAGACCGAGATTCTTTAGGCCATTCTCACGGTGCTGGTATGCGTCCGGCCCGGCTCGGGCCGGACGCACCGGAAACTATTCCGCAGCGACCGCGGCTGCGTCGCATGCAGCCATGTCGCAGCCCGGCGCGGCAAGGCTGCGCTGGCCGGCGAGCACGATGACCAGCGCGATTGTGCCCGATGCCACCGATACCCAGAACCCGTTCTGCGCGCCGAAAGCGTCCACCACCCAGCCGGCGGCGAACGAGCCGAGCGCCATGCCGATGCCGATGCCGGTCATCACCCAGGTCACGCCCTCGGTCAGCACCGCCTCGGGCACGCGCCGCTCGATCAGGCCGAATGCCGTGATGAAGGTCGGCGAGATTGCCACGCCGCTGACAAAGACGGCCAGTGCCAGCAGCGGCACGGTGTCGGCGACGAGCAGCGGCAGCGTGGTAAGCGCAATGATGGCGATTGCGATGGCAAGCTGAATCTGCAGCGGCACTTTCAGGTTCAGGGCGCCGATGATGATGCTGACGACGAACGATCCGAGCGCGTAGACGCCGATGACGAAGCTGGCGGCGCCCGGCTGGGCAAGCTCCTTGGTGATCGCCACGGTGCTCACCTCCGTGGTGGCAAAGGTCGCGCCGATGAAGATCAGGGCCAAGGTGATGATCTGGACCGGCCGCAGGCGGATTGCCGAGCCGCCTGAACCATGTTCCACCGGTCGGGCTCGCGGTTCGGTCGAGCGCTGCAGGATGAAGGCCGTCGAACCGAAGGCGAGGAACAATGTGCTCGCGAGCACTCCCGCTTCCGGGAAAAGCGCGACACTCAGTCCGACCGACAGCGATGCGCCGGCGATGTAGACCAGTTCGTCCGCCGCCGACTCGAAGGCGAACGCCGTGTTCAACTCGGGGCGGTTGCGAAAAATCTCGGTCCAGCGTGCGCGCACCATTGCCGGTATGCTGGGCACGACGGCGGCGAGCAGCGCCGAGACGAATAGCGTCCATATCGGCCAATGCTGATTGGCCGCTGCAGTCAGGATCGCGAAAGCGAGCGTGGAAATGATGGTGGTCGGCACCACAATCCGCGTCTGGCCGAGGCGGTCCACCAGTCGCGATACCTGCGGGGCGACGAAAGCGTTGGCCAGCGCATATGTCGCGGAGACGGCACCGGCCAGCCAGTATTCGCCATCGGTCTGCGACAGCATCGCGACGATCCCGATCGGAGCCATGGCCATCGGCAGCCGGGCAACGAAGCCGGCGGCGGCAAAGCCCTTGGCGCCCGGCGCGCGAAAGATCTGGGAGTAGGGATTTTGCATGGTCTGGTTCCTCGACAACGGCCGGTTCGGCGATTACATACGTGGCGTATGAGTCTAAATAGATCATACGCGGCGTATGTCAATTGGCATACGAGACGTATGTTAATAGGGCCAGAGCATGCATAGACCACGCAAGGAGATGATTGCCGAAACCCGCGCCAAGCTGATCGGGGCGGCGCGCCAGGCCTTCGGCACGCTCGGCTATGCCGAAGCCTCGATGGACGATTTCACGGCATCGGCCGGGCTGACGCGCGGTGCGCTCTATCATCACTTCGGCGACAAGAAGGGCCTGCTCCAGGCGGTTATCGCCGAGATCGACGCCGAAATGTCGGCCCGGCTGAAGGTCGTTTCGGCCAAGCCGGACAATCTCTGGCAGGGCTTTGTCGACGAATGCACCGCCTATATCGAGATGGCGCTGGAGCCGGAGATCCAGCGTATCGTGCTTCGTGACGGGCCGGCGGTGCTCGGCGATCCATCGCAATGGCCAAGCCAGAGCACATGCATCCGCTCGATGACAGAGAGCCTGCAAAGACTGAGCGACGAGGGGACAATTCTCGCCGTCGATCCCGAAGCCGCGGCAAGGCTGGTCAGCGGCGCCTCGTTGCATGCGGCGCAGTGGATCGCAACTTCGAACGATCCCGAAGCGACGTCGAAGAAGGCAGTGAAGGCGTTCAAGGTTCTTCTGGAAGGGCTGCTCAATCGCACCGGCAGGCTGCCTCAGCCTGATCGATCGTCAGCGAAGCAGCCCCAGATTGACCGATCACCGGCCTGAGGTCATTCTTTTCGCAGATCCCAGGCGGCTCGCGGTGGGCTCAGCCGACGCCGGTTGCCTAAACCCTGTTGAACATCGCCTCACCAGCGCGCGAAAACATGGCCAAAGCGGCGAGGCGCGCCTATATCGGGGCATGGTCACGAGACTTTACACCCACCCGATTTTCCTCGAGCACATAACACCGCCCGGTCATCCGGAGCGGCCGGACCGTTTGCGCGCCATAGAGCGTGTGCTTGACGACGAGGCCTTCGCGGCGCTCGATCGCGTCCAGGCGCCCGAAGGCGACGAGGCAACCATCCTCTACGCGCATCCGCCCGAATTCGTCGAACGTGTCCGCGCAGCGATACCGGACACCGGCATCGCCCGTATCGACGCCGATACCACCGCCAGCCCAAAGAGCTGGCAGGCGGCCGTGACCGCGATCGGCGCAGCCAACGCCGCGGTCGACGACGTCTTCACCGACCGTGCCGAAAACGTCTTCGTCGCCGCACGGCCGCCCGGCCATCATGCCGAAAAGACCACCTCCATGGGTTTTTGCCTGTTCAACACCGCCGCGATCGCGGCACGCTACGCGCAGAAGAACCATGGCGCCGACCGCGTCGCCGTCGTCGACTGGGATGTGCATCACGGCAACGGCACGCAGGACATTTTCTGGGACGATCCATCGGTGCTCTATTGCTCGACACACCAGATGCCGCTTTACCCGGGAACCGGGGCCGTGAGCGAAACCGGCGCCGGCAACATCGTCAACGCGCCGCTGGCGCCGCAGAGCGGCAGCGATAGTTTCCGCGACGCCTTTCTGTCGCGCATCCTGCCGGCGCTCGACAATTTTGCGCCCGACCTCATCATCATCTCCGCCGGTTTCGATGCCCACCACCGCGATCCGCTGGCCGAGATCAACCTGACTGAGGATGATTTCGACTGGGCGACCGGCCAGTTGCTCGAACGAGCCGGGCGCCATAGCCGCAACCGGCTCGTCAGCGTGCTCGAGGGCGGCTACGATCTGCAGGGATTGGCATTTTCAGTCGCCGCCCATGTCGGGCGGCTGATGAAGGGATAGACGATGGCTGGTGAGACCAACGAAGATGTCAAGGCGATGAGCTTCGAGCAGGCGCTCGAGGCGCTGGAGAGGATCGTCGACGATCTGGAGCGCGGCGACGTTCCGCTCGACCAGTCGATCCGCATCTACGAGCGCGGCGAGGCGCTGAAGGCGCATTGCGACCGGCTGCTGAAGGCGGCCGAGGACAAGGTCGAGAAAATCAGGCTGTCGCGTGACGGCAAGCCGGCGGGGACAGAGCCGTTGGACGCGGATTGAGGCGCGGCCTCGAACGACAATTTTGCTTACCGGCTTTGGACATCATCACGATTGAGGATAAAACTCATCCCGTTTGAAACGGCTCCAGGACGAGAGGAGATTGCGAACGATGTGCAGAAACATCAAAACCCTGTTCAATTTCGATCCGCCGGCAACCAATGACGAGGTCCGCGATGCCGCGCTTCAGTTTGTCCGCAAGCTGAGCGGAACGACGCGGCCGTCGAAACAGAACCAGCATGCGTTCGACCATGCCGTCGAGGCCATTGCCGCCTCGGCGCGCGAATTGCTCGACAGCCTCGAGACGACGCAGCACCCGCGCAATCGCGAAGAGGTGGCGGCCAAGGCGAAGGCCAAATCTGCACTTCGCTTCGCCTGAGGGGACCGCGTGAGCTTCTTTCCCGGAAACGATCCGCAGATGGGCGATGCCTTCGCCAGCGATCAGATCGAGCTGATGGTCATTCCGAACGCCAAAGATATTGGCGGATTTCAGGTTCGCCGCGCCTTGCCGACGGCCAGGCGCCGGCTGGTCGGACCCTTCATCTTCTTCGACCGCATGGGTCCAGCCGTTCTGCGAGCGGGCCAGGCGCTGGACGTGCGTCCGCACCCACATATCGGCCTGTCTACGGTGACTTACCTGTTCGATGGCAAGATCAGGCACCGCGATTCGCTCGGCACCGAGATGGTAATCCAGCCCGGGGACGTGAATTTGATGACCGCCGGCCGTGGCATCGTCCATTCGGAGCGGACGCCGGAAGAACTCCGCGGCGCGCCGATGTCGGTTTCCGGCCTGCAGACATGGCTGGCGCTGCCGGACGGCAAGGAAGAAGTCGCGCCGGTCTTCGAGAACACCCCGGCCCTGCGCCTGCCCGAAATCGATGCGGAGGGGGTTAGCGGCCGTGTGATCATCGGTGCGTTTTCCGGACTGCGCTCCCCGGTCGCCACCGCTTCGGACACGCTTTATGCCGATCTCAGGCTGGCGCCGGGTGCCAGCGTGAAAATCCCGGCCGATGCCGAGGAGCGCGCCATCTATACGCTGGAAGGCCAGGTTTCGATATCCGGTGACCGCTTCCCGGCCGAGCGGCTGCTGGTTTTCCGGCCCGGCGATGAGATCGTTGTCTCATCGGAACGCGGCGCCCATTTCATGCTTTTTGGCGGCGCTTCGCTCGGTTCGAAACGTTATATCTGGTGGAATTTCGTATCGTCCTCAAAGGAACGCATCGAGCAGGCGAAAGAAGAATGGAAGACGGGCCGCTTCGATATCGTTCCTGGAGACGAGCAAGAGTTCATCCCGCTGCCCGAAAGCTGATGCGCGTTACCGCCACATTTACATTCGCCGGCCAGCGGCATATTTCACGATGAACAGAAAATCTGACCAGGCTCGCAAACAGTGAACGCAAAGCCCGATACGCCGCTTCTCGACAAGGTCCGCGTCCCAGCCGATTTGCGCACGCTTGCCGAAGGCGACCTGCCGCAGCTGGCGTCAGAGCTTCGCGCCGAACTGATCGACGTCGTTTCCCACACCGGCGGCCATCTCGGCGCCGGCCTTGGCGTGGTCGAGTTGACCGTCGCGCTGCACTACGTCTTCAACACGCCGGACGACCGGCTGATCTGGGACGTCGGCCACCAGGCCTATCCGCACAAGATCCTGACCGGCCGCCGCGATCGCATCCGCACGCTGCGCCAGGAGGGCGGCCTGTCCGGCTTCACGCGTCGCGTCGAGAGCGAATACGATCCGTTCGGCGCAGCCCACTCCTCGACCTCGATTTCAGCCGGCCTCGGCATGGCGATGGCGCGCGATCTGTCCGATGGCCGCAACAATGTCATTGCCGTCATCGGCGACGGCGCCATGTCGGCCGGCATGGCCTATGAGGCGATGAACAATGCCGGCGCACTCGATGCCCGGCTGATCGTCATCTTGAACGACAACGATATGTCGATCGCTCCGCCGACCGGCGCAATGAGCGCCTATCTGGCCCGTCTGGCGTCGGGCAAGACCTATCTGGGCTTGCGCGATTTCGGCAAGAAGCTGACGTCGTATCTCGGCGAGCGCGCCGATCGCGCCATCAAGCGAGCGGTCGAGCATGCGCGCGGTTACGTCACCGGCGGCACGTTGTTCGAGGAAATGGGGTTCTACCACATCGGCCCGATCGACGGTCACAACCTCGAGCACCTGATCCCGGTGCTGAAGAACGTCCGCGACAATGCCGACGGCCCGGTGCTGATCCATGTCGTGACCCAGAAGGGCAAGGGCTACGCCCCGGCCGAGGCGGCGGCCGACAAATATCATGGCGTCAACAAATTCGACGTCATCACTGGCGCCCAGGCCAAGGCGCCCGCCAATGCGCCGAGCTACACCAAGGTGTTTGCCGAAAGCCTGATCCAGGAGGCCCGAGAGGACGACCGCATCGTCGCTATCACCGCCGCCATGCCGAACGGCACCGGGCTTGATCTGTTCGGCGAAGCGTTTCCGGCGAGGACCTTCGATGTCGGCATCGCCGAGCAACATGCGGTGACCTTCGCCGCCGGCCTTGCCACGGAAGGCTTCAAGCCTTTCGCGGCGATCTACTCGACCTTCCTGCAGCGCGCCTACGATCAGGTCGTCCACGACGTGGCGATCCAGAATTTGCCGGTGCGCTTTCCGATCGACCGCGCCGGCTTCGTCGGCGCCGATGGTGCCACCCATTGCGGCGCCTTCGACACGACCTTCCTGGCGACGCTGCCCGGTTTCGTCGTCATGGCCGCGGCCGATGAGGCCGAGCTGCGCCACATGGTACGCACCGCCGCAAGCTACGATGACGGCCCGATCGCGTTCCGCTACCCGCGCGGCAACGGCGTTGGCGTCGAGATGCCGCAACGTGGCTCGGTATTGGAGATCGGCAAGGGCCGGATCGTCAGGGAAGGCACTAAGGTTGCGCTGCTTTCCTTCGGCACCAGGCTGCAGGATTGCCTGGCCGCAGCCGAGGAGCTTGGCGCGGCCGGGCTTTCGACCACGGTCGCCGATGCCCGTTTTGCCAAGCCGCTCGACGAGGACCTGATCCGGCGGCTGGCCCGTTCACACGAGATACTGGTGACGGTGGAAGAGGGCGCGGTCGGCGGCTTCGCCAGCCATGTGCTGCAGTTCCTGGCCCATGAAGGGCTGCTGGAGAGCGGCTTGAAGGTGCGCCCGCTGGTGCTGCCCGACACATTTGTCGACCATGCCAAGCCGGAAAAGATGTATGCCGATGCCGGGCTGGACAGCGCCGGCATCGTGCGCACCGTGTTCGTGGCGCTGGGGCATACCGCGCAGGCCCAGCGCGCCTAGCTTTTAGACGCATTCCCGCGACGCCGACGCGATTCAACTTGGCTGCAAGATGCCAGTCTGAATCAAATTCTCAACTGCTTGAATAAAATTGCCGGCGGACGGTCGTAAGATGCTGTTTACGCTGCCGTTTGGTGATCTGCTTACCGTGTCCTTTGGCCGTTTTTCAACGCCGCCCTGCTAGAAGGCAACCAGGCAGCGGAAAGCAGACCAATGAGATCGCTTTTGGGCGGCATCGCGCTTGCGGCCATCTTCGTCTTGTCGGCTACAGCCGAAACGCGCTACGACCGCAAACTCGAAAAGGCGGTGATGGGCATCGTCGCCGGCAAGATCGGCGAAATCCGTGGCGGCTTTTCCTACAAGCAGGCGCCGCAATTCGTCGTCGTGCCAGATACCTTGCCGAAGGCGTCCAGTTCCGCTGACCGGCCGCACACGCAGGTGTCCGGCGACAGCAGCGACGGTCTGACGCCGGCCGTCGAACGGCGGGCTTCGCGGACCATATTCTAAAGCACGATCCCGAAGAGACTCTAGAACTAGAACCACATGTCGCGCACACAGCGACCATCTCTCGGCAAATCCTCGAATGTATCGAGACCATCGAAATGGTCGATCGGGAGATCGGCGACGGCCTCGGGCGGCGCAAGCCTCACATTGACGGCGACGCGGTAGCGCCCAGCCGCATCGGGATGCAAACCGCGCCAGGCCAGGACGCAAGCGCAGGTTGGGCAGAAGAGAATCTCAAGCGAAGGATGAGCCTTTCCGACGCGCCGATAGGCGCTTACGGGCCCGGCAAGGCGGATGCGTTCGTCGACATAGTCGTAAGCCCAGAGCGTGCCGTAGCGACGGCAAAGTGTGCAACTGCAGGCAGTGATCGAACCGGGATCGCCCTCCAGGGTCCAGTGGGCTGCCCCGCAGTGGCAGGTTCCCGTCAGCATGTTCCTCCTCCACGTTTCGACGGCTAAACGGCATCTCTTTCTTAGCATTGCTTCGGGTCTCGTGCGAGGTTCGACAAACAGCGCAGTGGCTTGATGCGTTCACCGCCTTTCCAACTATGCCTTGTCTGATCGCCAATCTCCTTGCCATCATCGTTGGCTTTCGCCATGAAGGCCGATGACTTCCCTTCCGCCAGCCAGCATACGCCAGCGGCTCGACGAATTGCTCGTCCAGCGCGGCCTGTTTGCCAGCCGCTCGCGTGCCCGCGACGCGGTCGAGCGCGGCACCGTGACGGTCGATGGCATCGTCGCCCTCAAGCCGGGCCAGGCCGTTCTGCCTGAGTGCAACATCGTCGTTGACGATCCGGCGCAAGGTTACGTGTCGCGCGCTGCACTGAAGCTGAAGGCTGGTCTCGACCATTTCGCCCTCGACCCCACCGGCAGCGAAGCGCTCGATGTCGGCGCCTCGACCGGCGGCTTCACGCAGGTGCTGCTCGAACGCGGCGCGGCGCATGTCACGGCGATCGATGTGGGGCACGGCCAGATGCACTCCAACATCGCCGGCGATCCGCGCGTGACGGTAATTGAAGGCCTGAATGCGCGCGAACTGTCGGCCGCCGATCTCGGCGGCCGTGTGCCGGATTTCATCGTCTCGGATGTCAGCTTCATATCGCTGAAACTGGCGCTGCCGCCGGCGCTTGCCTTGGCCAGGAATGGCGCAAAAGCTGTGTTTCTGGTCAAGCCGCAATTCGAGGCCGGCCGCGAGGCGATCGGCAAGGGCGGCCTGCTGAAGGACCCCTATGATGCGGCGCGCATTGCCGGCCTGATGCAGGACTGGCTCGATGCCATTCCCGGCTGGCGCTCGCTGGGGCTTTATCTGTCACCGATAGAGGGCGGCGACGGCAACCGCGAGTTCCTGCTCGGCGGCATCAAGGACGTCGAGACCCAGAAGCGATGAGCACCCGTTTCACGATCGCAAGGTTGGGCTCGCAGGGCGACGGCATCGCCGAGACGGAAACCGGCGAGGTTTTCATTCCGTTCGCGCTGCCGGGAGAGGTCGTCACCGCCGCGCGGGAGAAAGATCGCGCCACCTTGATGTCGGTCCTTCAGGCTTCGCCGTTGCGGGTCGATCCGCCGTGCCGGCATTTCGGCGCGTGCGGCGGCTGCGCCGTCCAGCATCTCGAGACTGAAGCCTATCACCGGTGGAAGCGCGAAAAGGTCGTGCATGCGCTGAAGAGCAAGGGCATCGCTTGCGATCTCGGGGCGCTGGTGCCGTGCGCGCCGCACACGCGCCGCCGTGTCGTCTTCACCGCCCGGCGGAGCGAGGTGGGAATGCAGTTCGGCTTCGTTCGCGCGCTGTCATCCGAGATCATCTCGATCGAGGAATGCCCGATCTCGCTGCCGCAGATCGTCGCTGCGCTCGACCGTTTGAGGATGCTTGCCGGACTGATCTGCACCACGACCAAATCGTTCCACATGGCGGTGACGGTGACCGGTTCCGGCCTCGATGTCGCGGTTCACGATTCCGGCAAGCTCGGCGAGAACCAGCGCCGCGTCGCCTCCAACTTCGTCATCGCCGAGGGGCTAGCCAGACTGTCGGTCGACGGCGAGGTCATTATCGAACCAAACAAACCGGTCGTCCTGTTTGGCGGCGTCGCCGTCGCAGTGCCTCCGGGCGCTTTCCTGCAGGCGACCGAGGCTGCCGAACAGGCGATGGCCAACATTGTCGGCCAGCATTTCGCGCGCGCCAAAAAGGTCGCCGATCTCTTCGCCGGCTGCGGCAGCTTCGCGCTGCGCCTGGCCGCAAGATCGGAGGTTCATGCGGTGGAAGGCGATGCGGCAGCACTCGCGGCGCTCGACCGGGCATTCCGTTTCGCCAGCGGCCTGAAGCGGGTGACCGGCGAACGTCGCGACCTGTTCCGGAGGCCGCTGACATTCAAGGAGTTGAATGCCTTTGACGGCGTTGTCTTCGACCCGCCTCGCGCCGGCGCCGAGGACCAGTCGAAGCAGATCGCGCGCTCCGACGTGCCGCTCGTCGCCGCGGTGTCTTGCAATCCGGTAACGCTGGCGCGGGACCTACGCATCCTCATGGACGGCGGCTACGCCCTGAAGAGCGTGACGCCGATCGACCAGTTCCTGTGGTCGCCGCATGTCGAGGCCGTGGCGCTGTTGGAGAAGCCGAGACGAAGGCGCTAGCAGCCAGGGCCTGAAACGCGCACCAAAAAAGCACATTTTTAGCGCACGTCGTTCAAACTGTGCCAGGAAATTGCCATGAGCACCGCAGCCTTCGAATTTCGGCATCGCGCTTCGGCGAGGAGCGGGCGCCGTTTCTCTCGCCAAGGCGGGTCGCTGAACTGCTAGGGGTCAATATGACAGAACTGGCGGGGCTGACCGGTCTCGCGCGCAACACGCTTGCCGCCAAGCCCGGTGCGCGCATGGTCGACGCCGCATTGAGTCCCATCGTCCGTATCCTGGCGATGGCCGGCGAGATGGCCGGTGATGAACATCGTGCGGCGATCTGGTTCAAGCATCAGCCGATCCCCGGTTGGGCCGGAAAGACCGCCTACGATCTGGTTCGCGAAGGCAAGACGGACAAGGTGCTTGCCTATCTGGAGGCAGTCCGCTCCGGCATCTATGCCTGAAACCAGGCTGACCCTGTGGCGCGCTTTTGTGCCGCGCTGGGCCGCTGTGAGCTGCTATGCTTCTTGCACGCGTTCGTATCCGGCCGCCTTCGCGGCCCTGACGAACTTGCGGTCAAAAGTCGCGAAGCCAGCGCAGTGAGCGGACTTGCCCAGATGCAGCGCATCAGCGAAATCCAACCCCTGTTCCGAGAGGTCGAGCGCGGACGACACGACCGCCCCGTCTTCCACCTCTACCGTGGGAAGCCCGCTAAACACCCGTAGCGTACGGGCGATTTCAAGAGGCGCAAAACCGTAGGCGCTGCGCAACACCCATTCGACTTCCAGCATCACCGTGACGGCGACAAAGACCGGCTGGCTATCGATCAGCGCCCGGGCGCGGGAAGACTGCGACGGGTGATCGCCCGTCAGGTAGCGGACGATCAGGTTGGTATCAATTGCGAGCATGGCGCCGCCGCGCTTCGGCGAGCACGCCCGCGTCCATTTCTTCCAACGTCTTCGGCCTGCCGCTATAGCGCAGCGATCCAAACACGTCCTCTGGCCGCGTCTCGGCGAAGACTGGCGCAGGCTTCAGTAGCACGCCCTCCGGGGTATCCTCGACCAGAAGGCGTGTGCCGGCATGCCATTCCCTCCGTTTCCGGATCGCGCTGGGCAGGATGACCTGTCCCTTGGTCGAGACCGTAGTTACGAGCTTCTCTGCGGCAGCCATCTCGGCACGTCCTTAGGTGTAAGACGAATGTAAGATAGTCGAAGCTCTCGGCAAATTCAAGGCGCAAGCTACTCCTACTTAAAGCGATGACAAGGCAGTGGGCGGCGGGGATTGGTTGTTCCGGAGCGGCGATAATTCGACGTCAACTCCATCAAACCCTGGTGCCGCCGACTGTCATCTGGTTCATCCTGAGATGCGGCTGGCCGACGCCGACCGGCACGCCCTGTCCGGCCTTGCCGCACATGCCGATGCCGGTGTCGAGCTTAATGTCGTTGCCGATCATCGCCACACGATGCATGGCATCCGGCCCGTTGCCGATCAGCATGGCGCCCTTGATCGGTTGCGTCACCTTGCCGTTCTCGATCATGTAGGCTTCGGTGCAGCCGAACACGAACTTGCCCGAAGTGATGTCGACCTGGCCGCCACCGAACGACACGGCATAGATGCCGTTCTTGACCGAGGCGATGATCTCGTCCGGCTCCATGTCGCCTGCTGTCATGTAGGTGTTGGTCATGCGCGGCATAGGCTCGTGCGCGTAACCTTGGCGTCGTCCGTTGCCCGTGGCTTTCATGCCCATCAACCGGGCGTTCTGGCGGTCCTGCATGTAGCCGACCAGCTTGCCATCGTCGATCAGCACGTTATGGGCCGATGGCGTGCCCTCATCGTCGACGGTAAGCGAGCCACGCCGCTCGGGCAGGGTGCCGTCATCAACGACGGTGACGCCTTTCGCTGCCACCTGCTGGCCAAGCAGGCCGGCGAAGGCCGACGTCTTCTTGCGGTTGAAATCGCCTTCCAGCCCGTGGCCGACCGCCTCGTGCAACATGACGCCCGGCCAGCCGCTCGACAGCACGATGTCGAAAGTGCCGGCAGGTGCTGGAACCGCTTCGAGATTGACCAGCGCTTGCCGCAATGCCTCCTTGGCCGCGTGCCGCCAGCTGTCCTCGATCAGGAATTCACCAAAATCCTTGCGGCCTCCCATGCCGTAGGAGCCGCTCTCCTGGCGGTCGCCGCCGCCGACCACCACCGACACGTTGATCCTGACCAGCGGACGGATGTCGCGCACCATCTGGCCGTCGGCGCGCACGATCTCGACATGCTGCCAGGAGGCGGCGAGCGACGCCGTCACCTGCCTGACGCGCGGATCCTCGGCCCGCAGCCATGCATCGATTTCCTGAAGCAGCTTGGCCTTGGCTTCGAAGGAAGGTGAGGGGATAGGGTTTCCGTCGCCGTAGAGATGGCGGTTGGTGCGGGCAGGCGCTGCGGCAAGCGTACCGGAATAGCCGCTCTTCACCGTCGAAACGGCATCGGCGGCGCGCAGCAGCGAGGCTTCGGAGAGATCGCTGGAATGGGCGTAGCCGCTGGCTTCGCCGGCGACGGCGCGCAGGCCGAAACCCTGGTCGGTGTTGAAATTCGCGGTCTTCAGCTTGCCATTGTCGAACATCAGCGATTCGCTTTCGCTATATTCGAGAAACAGTTCGCCGTCGTCGGCGCCGTTAATAGTCTCGGCAACGATTTGCTTGATGCGATCGTCGGAAAGGTCAAATTGGCCGATCAGGCTGTTCATGGCAGGTCCATTCGCAGGAGGATTGTTTCCCACGATGTAGGCGCGAAGGCCCTCACAGACAATCTGAAATGAGATTTGCCGTGACCCGGCCGGTCAACATCACTGGATCGTGCTACAAGACCCAGTCTCAAGGCAGGGCGGCGAAGCCGTCGGCGAAACCCTTGAGGTCGACGGGAATGCCGATGCCCTCTTCCGGCGTCTGGAAGACGATGAAGGTCGCCGACGTACCGGTCTTCAGCGTGTCGAGCAGCGGCTTTTCCAGGATGACCTCGGCATAGCAGCCGTCCTGGAAACAGCGCACGAAATAGGCACGGCCGATATCCTTGCCGTCGACATTGAGGCCGAGGCCGTTGGGCAACAGCACGCCGAGCGGCGCCAGCACACGCAGGATTTCGGCCTTGTTGTCGGCTGTGAGGAGCACGACGACGGAAAGCCCCATTTCCGGGCGGTCCTCGGCGACGACGTTCTGCATCATCACGCATTGTTCGGATGTAGCACCGGCCGGCGTATCGCAGATGATCGACCACGCCCCATGCGTCGACTTCACCGTGCCGCTTGGCTGCGCGGCATTGGCCAGGCCGGCGCCGGACAAGGCTATTGCGGCGGCAACAAAGATGACCTTCGCCAAGGTTCTCGAAAGCCAAGGGTTCATGACGGCTCCATTGCGAATCACGGCACTTTAAGCCGCACTAAACCCAAGTAAAGGACGAGACCCCGGCGATCTGCCCCGACACAGGCGACAATGCGCTTTTCAGTGCCAATTTCGCCCTAATTGCGACGGCTCCGCACGCCGCGCGGCTCATTCTACCCGGATGCCGCTCTGGTGATTCGCGGCAAGCAGTCACCGCACGAAGCCACAGCCGCGCTTGCGCGCAAAAATGCCGCACGGGTTCCGGCGCTCCTTTCTTGCGGAGGCAAATAGAGTATGGTTTGAACCAGCCTTGAATTGTCCGGGATTCCCGTCCCGGCATTGTTCGACATTCTTGCGGTCCGATCGCGAGGAACTGGGAGATGACGAGGGCGATGAGAAAATTCCTGGCAACCGCCAAAATCGTAGCTAGTGCCGCCGCCACGTTGTTTGCCGCTGCATCCGCTCATGCAGCCCAGCCCCAACCTTGGGAAACCAGTTTTCAGCCTCCGGCGACCGACATTATGCGGCAGATCGAGTGGTTCGGGAACTACTCGTTCGCGTTCATCATTGTGATCACCGCCTTGGTGCTTTTCCTGATTGCCTACTGCATTTTGCGGTTCCGGGCGAGCGTCAACCCGACGCCGTCGCGCACCAGCCACAACACGCTGATCGAGGTCATCTGGACTGTCGGTCCCGTGGTCATCCTGCTCTGTCTCGCCATTCCCTCGTTCCAGCTGCTGACCGCGCAATACACGCCGCCGGAAGAAGCCAAGCTGACCGTCAAGGCGACCGGCAATCAGTGGAACTGGGACTACGAATACCAGGTCGACAACACGCTTTCCTTTAATTCCGCGATCCTTCAGGATGCCGACAGGGCTGCTGCCGGCAAGGAAGATCGCGCCGCGTATCCGCGCCTGCTCGCCGTCGACAATGAGATGGTGGTGCCGGTCAACACCATGACCCGGGTGCTGGTGACGGCGACCGACGTCATTCACGCCTTTGCCATGCCGTCCTTCGGCATCAAGACCGATGCGGTGCCGGGCCGCATCAACGAGGTCTGGTTCAAGGCGGACAAGGAAGGCCTCTATTACGGCCAGTGCTCGGAACTCTGCGGCAAGGACCACGCCTTCATGCCGATCGCCATTCGCGTCGTCTCCGATGCACAATACAAGACCTGGCTGGCGGCAGCCAAGACCGACCTTCCCGGCGCCAACAAAGCGCTGATGGCCGAGGTCGATGGCACGAACAAGGTAGCGGCCGCCGGCAATTGATGCCGCGACCAGAAAAGATTCAGGGAACGGAGCCGACCATGGCGAACGCTGCAGCTCACGACGACCACGACCACAAGCCGTATCATGGCTGGGTCCGGTGGGTGTATTCGACCAACCACAAGGACATCGGTACGCTTTATCTGATCTTCGCGATCATGGCGGGCTGCATCGGTGGCGCCTTGTCGGTCGTCATGCGCATGGAATTGCAGGAGCCGGGCATCCAGATCTTCACTGGCCTGGCGCAGATGGTCTACGGCATGAACGGCGACGCCGCCATCGACGGGGGCAAGAGCATGTACAATGCTTTCACCACCGCGCATGCGCTGATCATGATCTTCTTCATGGTGATGCCGGCGCTGATCGGCGGCTTTGCCAACTGGATGGTGCCGATCATGATCGGCGCGCCGGATATGGCCTTCCCGCGCATGAACAACGTCTCGTTCTGGCTGCTGCCGCCGGCTTTTATCCTGCTGATTTTCTCGGCCTTCGTCCCGAGTGCGCCCGGCGCCTACGGCGTCGGCGGCGGCTGGACGCTTTACCCGCCGCTGTCGACATCGGGCCAGCCTGGACCAGCCATGGATCTGGCGATCCTGTCAATCCACATCGCCGGCGCCTCCTCGATTCTTGGCGCCATCAACTTCATCACCACCATCTTCAACATGCGCGCGCCCGGCATGACCATGCACAAGATGCCGCTTTTCGCCTGGTCGGTGCTGATTACCGCCTTCCTGCTGCTGCTGTCGTTGCCGGTGCTGGCCGGCGGCATCACCATGCTTTTGACCGACCGCAATTTCGGCACCACCTTCTTCGCCCCGGACGGCGGCGGCGATCCGATCCTGTTCCAGCACCTGTTCTGGTTCTTCGGCCATCCGGAGGTCTACATTCTGATCCTGCCGGGTTTCGGTATCATCAGCCATATCATCTCGACCTTTTCGAGGAAGCCGGTGTTTGGCTATCTCGGCATGGCCTATGCGATGGTTGCCATCGGCGCGGTGGGCTTCATCGTCTGGGCCCACCACATGTACACGACGGGCCTATCGCTCGACACCCAGCGCTATTTCGTCTTCGCCACCATGGTCATCGCGGTGCCGACGGGTGTGAAGATCTTCTCCTGGATCGCCACTATGTGGGGCGGGTCGATTTCGCTCAAGACCCCGATGCTGTGGGCGATCGGCTTCATCTTCCTGTTCACTGTTGGCGGCGTCACCGGTGTGCAGCTGGCCAATGCCGGCCTCGACCGCCCGCTGCACGACACCTATTTCGTGGTCGCGCACTTCCACTACGTGCTGTCGCTGGGCGCGGTCTTCGCGATCTTCGCCGGCTGGTACTACTGGTTCCCGAAGATGACCGGCTACATGTATTCGCCGGTGATCGCCAACACCCACTTCTGGGTCACTTTCGTCGGCGTCAACCTGGTCTTTTTCCCGCAGCACTTCCTCGGCCTTTCCGGTATGCCGCGTCGCTATATCGACTATCCGGATGCCTTCGCCGGCTGGAATATGGTGTCGTCCTACGGCTCGTACATCTCGGCTGTCGGCGTCGTCATCTTCCTGTTCGGCGTCTTCGAGGCGTTCCAGAAGAAGCGGGTCGCCGGCGCCAATCCTTGGGGCGAGGGTGCGACCACGCTGGAATGGCAGCTGCCTTCGCCGCCGCCGTTCCACCAGTGGGAACAGTTGCCGAAGATCAAGTAGGCGGTTGCCTCCTTAATACGGAACCGCCGGCCGGCCGGCGGTTTTGGCCAACGGAATGATGGACTTTAAGTACGCATGGCCCTTGCCGAAGACAGACTGATTGACGAGCCGGGCTTCCGCATGTCGGAAGCGACGGCGGGCGATTTCTTCGCCCTGCTGAAGCCGCGCGTCATGTCGTTGGTGGTGTTCACTGCGTTTGTCGGCATGGTCGCCGCCCCGGTGACCATCAATCCGCTGCTGGCGGTGATCGCGATCCTGGCTATTGCCATTGGCGCCGGCGCGTCCGGTGCGCTCAACATGTGGTACGACGCAGACATCGATGCGGTGATGACGCGCACCGCCGGCCGTCCCGTGCCGGCCGGCCGCATCCGGCCAGGCGAGGCATTGAGTTTCGGGTTGGTGCTGTCGGTTCTGTCGGTGATGACGCTCGGCGTGCTGGTCAACTGGTTGGCAGCGTCGCTTCTGGCCTTCACCATCTTTTTCTATGCCGTCATCTATACGATGTGGCTAAAGCGCTGGACGCCTCAGAACATCGTCATCGGCGGGGCTGCCGGTGCCATTCCGCCGGTCATAGGCTGGGCGGCGGTAACCGGATCGGTCAGCCTCGAAAGCTTGGTGCTGTTCCTGGTCATCTTCCTGTGGACGCCGCCACATTTCTGGGCGCTCGCGCTCTTCAAGTCGGAGGACTATGCGAAGGCAGGCATTCCGATGATGCCGAATGTCGCCGGCCAGGCCTCGACCAGACGCCAGATCTTTGCCTATGCGCTGGTCCTCGCGCCGGTTGGCGTGCTGCCCTGGGTTCTCGGGTTCACCACGCCGGCCTATGGCATCGTTGCATTGCTGCTCGGCGCCGGCTTCGTCTGGTATGCGTGGAAGGTGCTGCAAATGGCCGATGACGACCGGGCGATGAAGCCGGCCAAGGCCTTGTTCGGCTATTCGCTGCTCTATCTCTTCGCCATCTTCGCCGCCTACCTTGGCGATTGCGTCGTCGCGCGCGCGCTGACCATCGGTGGAGCATGAGCATGATCGAAAAGAAGCTTGAACTGGTCACGCTGACCGAACGTCAGCAGAAGGCCCGCCGCAATCGCTCGGCCGCAATCGGTTTCGCGCTGGCGGCGCTGGTCGTCATATTCTACGTCGCGACCATCGTGAAATTTGGTCACAGTTTCCCCGGCTCGATGTGAGCTCACAATGACCAGGCAAACAGTCACCGATCCTAAGAAGAAGAATACGAACCGCGTCGTCGCCGGCGTCTGCATCGCGTTCTTCGGCGGCATGATCGGCATGGCCTACGCCGCGGTACCGCTCTACGCGATGTTCTGCCAGGCGACAGGCTACGGCGGTACCGTCAAACGGGCGACCCAGCAATATGCCGATCGGGTGCTCGATCGCGACATCACCATCCGCTTCGACGCCAACACCGCCGGCGTTCCCTGGCAATTCCAGCCGGTCGCCCGCTCGATCACCATCAAGATCGGCGAGACCGCCGAAGCGCATTTCAGCGCGACGAACAAATTCAGCCGGCCCATTACCGGACGCGCCACCTTCAATGTACAGCCTGAACTGGCCGGACCTTACTTCAACAAGGTCGAGTGTTTCTGCTTCACCGACACGACACTGAAGCCGGGGGAGACACTGGACATGCCGGTCGTGTTCTATGTCGATCCCGATATCGTCAACGCGCCGGAACTGAAGGATTTGAGGACGATTACCCTGTCCTACACGATGTTCCCGGTCGACAAGACCAAGCCGGTCGCATCATCGGTGCCGGCCGACGGCCGCCGCAACAAGATTTCAGATACCGAAGCAAGCCTCGGGGGTTGATATGGCAGACGCACACGCAAAACCACAACATGACTACCACCTCGTCGACCCGAGCCCGTGGCCTTTCCTGGGCTCCGTCGGGGCGCTGGTGACCGCGTTCGGCGGCGTCTGTTACATGCAATATCTCAAGGGCGGCGATTTCCCGATCTTCGGTTTCAACATCGCTAATCCATGGTTGTTCTTCATCGGCCTGCTGATCGTCATCTACACGATGTTCGCCTGGTGGTCGGATACGATCAAGGAGGCGCATGAGGGACACCACACCCGTGTCGTGTCGCTGCATCTGCGCTACGGCATGATCATGTTCATCGCCTCCGAGGTGATGTTCTTCGTCGCCTGGTTCTGGGCCTTCTTCGACGCCAGCCTGTTTCCGGGCGAGGTCCATCAATACGCCCGTACCGCCTTCACCGGCGGCGTCTGGCCACCCAAGGGCCTCGAAGTTCTCGACCCCTTCCATCTGCCGCTCTACAACACCGTCATCCTGCTTCTGTCGGGTACCACGGTGACCTGGGCGCACCACTCGCTCATCCACGGCGACCGCAAGGGCCTGATCAATGGCTTGGTGCTGACCGTCGGCCTCGGCATGCTGTTCACCATGGTGCAGGCCTACGAGTACATGCATGCGCCGTTCGGCTTCAGGGATTCCATCTACGGCGCCACCTTCTTCATGGCGACCGGCTTCCATGGTTTCCACGTCATCATCGGCACGATCTTCCTGCTGGTCTGCCTGATCCGCGCCATGAAGGGCGACTTCACGCCCAAGCAGCATTTCGGCTTCGAGGCCGCCGCCTGGTATTGGCACTTCGTCGACGTGGTGTGGCTGTTCCTGTTTGCCTCGATCTACGTCTGGGCGTCGAACGGTGCGATGATCGAACCACACTGACATTCGCCTCAGGAAATTGAGGCCCGAGGAATTGGGGTCTCAGGAAATCGACAAGGCGGCTGCGGCGACGTGGCCGCCTTATCTTTTGCGGCAAATGCTCCTAGGATGACCTCATGAGCGACGACAAGGCGATCTGGCCACCAATCGATCCGATCTCGGCCGGCCTGCATGGCCGCTGCCCCCGCTGTGGCGAGGGCAAGCTGTTCTCCGGGTTCCTCACGGTCGGTGATCGCTGCTCCAATTGCGGCCTCGATTATTCCTTCGCCGATGCCGGCGACGGGCCGGCGGTGTTCGTTATCCTAATCATCGGCTTTATCGTCGTTGGCCTGGCGTTGTGGATGGAGGTGACGCTCAATCCGCCGCTCTGGCTGCATCTGCTGCTGTGGATTCCGCTGACGCTGGTGCTTTGCCTGGCGGCGCTCCGGCTGATCAAGGGCGTGCTGCTGACGCTGCAATACCGCAACAAGGCGGCCGAGGGCCGGCTGGACCGCGGCGAATGAGCGAGGCATCCGGTTCGGTGGCCGGCCGGTCGCGGCCGAAGCGCGCATTGGCACTCGGCCTGGGTATCGTCGTGTTTTTGATCCTGCTGGCGCTCGGCACCTGGCAGGTTCAGCGCCTGCACTGGAAAGAGGGGCTTCTCCAGACGATAGACCAGCGCACGCATTCGGCGCCTGTGCCATTGGCCGAGCTCGAAAAGCGGTTTGCTGCCGCCGGCGACGTGGACTACACGCCGGTGATAGTGACCGGCACTTTCCTGCATCAAGACGAGCGGCATTTCCTCGCCACCTGGGAAGGCCAGTCCGGTTTCGACGTCTTCACGCCGCTACGGCTCGACGATGGCCGTTTCGTGCTGATCAACCGCGGCTTCGTGCCTTACGATTTCAAGGATCCAGCCAAGCGGCCGCAGGGACAGGTAACGGGCAAAGTGACGGTGACGGGGCTCGCCCGCAACCCGCTGCCGGCCAAGCCCTCGATGATGCTTCCCGACAACGATCCGCAGAAGAATATCTTCTACTGGAAAGATCGTGACGCGATGGCCTCGAGCGCCGGCCTGCCGACAGGTGCGGCGCTGGTGCCGATCTTCATCGATGCGAACGCCACCCCCAACCCCGGCGGGCTGCCGGTTGGCGGTGTCACCGTCATCGACCTGCCGAACAGCCATCTGCAATATGCGATAACCTGGTACGGCCTTGCCGCCGCCCTTGCCGGCGTCCTGATCTCCTGGCTCCGCCGCCCGGCGAAAGACCAATGATCGCCGCCACTACCCTTGACAGGGCAGGGCCGCGCACCTCATTTCCCGCCTTGAGCTCAGAAGTCATAGTCCGATCAACCGGCCTACAATCAGCGTAAGATGCAATCATGCTTCACACAAAGCCGCCGCTGACCATCCGGCTCTGCCAGCCCCGCGGTTTCTGTGCGGGCGTTGACCGTGCCATCCAGATCGTCGTGCTGGCGCTGAAGAAATACGGCGCGCCGGTCTATGTCCGCCACGAGATCGTGCACAACCGCTACGTCGTCGAAGGGCTGCAAAGCCTCGGCGCGGTGTTCATCGAGGAGCTCTCCGAGATCCCGCCCGAGCATCGCCAGAGCCCGGTCGTCTTTTCGGCGCATGGCGTGCCGAAATCTGTGCCGGCCGACGCCCAGTCCCGCAACCTGTTCTATCTCGACGCGACTTGCCCGCTGGTCTCGAAGGTCCATAAGCAGGCGATGCGCCATCAGCGGCTTGGCCGCCACGTGCTTTTGATCGGCCATGCCGGGCATCCAGAGGTGATCGGCACAATGGGCCAGTTGCCGGACGGCGCGGTCACTCTGATCGAGACCGAAGCCGACGCCGCAAGCTTCGTGCCCGCAGACCCGCAGGCGCTCGGTTTCGTCACCCAGACGACGCTGTCGGTCGAGGACACCGCCGGCATCATCCGCGCCCTGCAGCAGCGTTTTCCCGACCTGCACGCGCCGGCGGCGGAATCGATCTGTTATGCCACCACCAATCGCCAGGAAGCGGTCAAGGAAACAGCGGCCGGCGCCGATCTCTTCCTGGTTGTCGGCGCACCTAACTCCTCCAACTCGCGGCGCCTGGTCGAAGTGGCCGAGCGCGCCGGCGCCTCGATGTCGCTTCTTGTGCAGCGCGCCTCCGAAATTCCGTGGAATGAGATTGCCGGCATTTCGACGCTCGGCCTGTCGGCGGGCGCCTCGGCGCCGGAGATCATCGTCGACGAGATCGTCGATGCGTTCAGGCAGCGCTTCGACGTGACCATCGAGCTGGCCGTGACGGCGACGGAGACGGAGGACTTTCCGGTGATGCGGGTGTTGCGCGATGTCGAACTGACGGCTGCCGACATGGCCTTCGTCAACGGGGCCGCGTAGCAACGATGGCGGTTTACACCGACGTCAACGAGGGCGAGCTCGGCGCATTCCTCAGGAACTATCCGGTCGGCGACCTCTTGTCCTACAAGGGCATCGCCGAAGGTACCGAAAACTCGAATTTTCTGCTGCACACCAGCAGCGGCTCCTACATACTGACGCTTTACGAGAAGCGCGTCGACAAGGCTGACCTGCCGTTCTTTCTCGGCCTTATGGCCCACCTCGCCAGAAAGGGCATTTCGTGCCCGCTCCCGGTCACCGCACATGATGGTGGTGTGATCGGAACACTTGCCGGCCGGCCGGCGGTCATCATCACCTTTCTCGAAGGCCTGTCGCTGAGGCGGCCGACGGCTGCGCATTGCGGCGAGGTCGGCAAGGCGCTGGCGGCACTGCATCTCGCCGGCGCGGATTTTCCGATGACCCGCCCCAACGCCCTTGCCATCGATGGCTGGCGCAAGCTGTGGAATGCCGCCCGCGCCCGCGCCGACGAGGTCGAGCCGGGACTGGCTGCCGAGGTCGATGCCGATTTCGCCGATTTCGAGCGGAACTGGCCGAACGGTCTGCCGCGAGGCATCATCCATGCCGATCTTTTCCCGGACAATGTGTTCTTCCTCGGCGAGAAACTGTCCGGGCTGATCGACTTCTATTTCGCCTGCAACGACCTCTACGCCTATGACGTTGCCACGTGCCTGAACGCCTGGTGCTTCGAGAAGGATTTTTCCTTCAATCTGACCAAGGGCACGGCGCTGCTTGCCGGCTACCAAAGCGTGCGGCCGTTGAGCAGTGACGAGAAAGCTGCGCTGCCGATGCTGGCGCGCGGTTCGGCGCTGCGCTTCATGCTGACCCGGCTCTATGACTGGCTGACGGTCCCGGACGGCGGGCTGGTGATGAAACGCGACCCGACCGAGTATATCCGCCGGATGCGCTTCCACCGGGCGATCAACTCTCCTTCCGAATATGGACTGACATGACCAAGCGCGTTGAAATCTTCACCGATGGTGCCTGTTCGGGCAATCCCGGGCCTGGCGGCTGGGGCGCAATCCTGCGCTTCAACGGCGCAATCAAGGAGCTCCATGGTGGCGAGGCTGCCACCACCAACAACCGTATGGAACTGTTGGCGGCCATCTCGGCGCTTAATGCGCTCAAGGAGCCCTGCGCCGTCGATCTTTATACCGACAGCAACTATGTCAAGGACGGTATTTTCAGCTGGATCGACGGCTGGAAGCGCAACGGCTGGAAGACGGCCGCCAGGCAGCCGGTGAAGAATGCCGAGCTGTGGCAGCAGCTCGACGCGGCGCGTAACCGCCATCAGGTCACCTGGCATTGGGTCAAGGGCCATGCCGGCCATCCTGAGAACGAGCGCGCCGACGAATTGGCGCGGCTCGGCATGGCGCCTTTCAAGAAAGGCCTCGTCAAGACTGCGGCGCCAGAACCAGGTTCGCAGTCAAAGCAGCCGGCGGCCACAAAGGCGCGGCGCTCGACGCAAAGCTATTGAATTCCGGCTGCGGGTCCGCTCTCTGGCAGGAAGAGCTGTTATCATGCCGATTGCATACTACATCACGCATCCCCAGGTTCAGGTCGATGCCAACGTTCCAGTGCCGGAGTGGGGACTGTCCGACATCGGGCGAGCGAGAACATCTGCAATGCTCGATCAGCCGTGGGTTGGGTCGATCCGGCGGATCGTGTCGTCGGGTGAACGCAAGGCGATAGAAACCGCCGGGATACTCGGAAGGCATCTCCGCCTTGCAGTCGAGGTGAGGGAACGGATGCATGAGAATGACCGATCGGCAACCGGTTTCCTGCCGCCATCGGAGTTCGAGGCGGTCGCCGACCAATTCTTCGCCAATCCAAACAGCAGCATTCGTGGATGGGAGCGAGCTATCGAAGCCCAGCGTCGTATTCTAAGCGAGGTAGACACTGTGCTACGCACCGACGCCGCCGTCGACGTTGCTTTCATAGGTCACGGAGGTGTCGGAACGCTCCTGCTGCTCTCTTTGAGCGGTCGGGAAATCAGCCGCGAGGCGGATCAGCCAGCGGGCGGTGGGAACTACTTCGCATACGATATCAGCGCGCGTCGCGTTATCCATGGATGGCAGCCGATCGACAGGCCGACGCAGCGCCGCGACGGTTAATTACCTATCGGATCAGCAGGGCGGTGCCGAACAGTCCGATGGCAAACACCGTATGCGACACAAGATTGAGGGCGCGGACCTGCATCGGATTGGGGCGCTTCGAAGCGGCCCAGCCGGCGCCCATGCCGGGCGCCAGCAGAAACCATCCGGCGCCGACGGTGACGATACCGAGCATAAAAGCCGGCAGGAAGGTCGGCGCGGTGAGCCAGGCCGTTCCGGCCAGCACGACCAGTATGATGCCGTAGACGATGCCGACAGCATAATGAAAGGCCCAGCCAAGTACTGATTCATGCGGGTAGGGCGAGGCCTCGCCAATGTCGTCATGGAAGACCTCGCCTTCCCTGAGATGCCAGACCCAGCGGCCGACCAGCCCCCAGTTCGGCCGCGGTTGAGCAAACGCCTTGCTCAGGAAAATCGCCCAGACATCCATAAGCGCGGTTGCGCCGATGCCGATCGCGACGCTGCGCCAGACGATGTCAGACATAATCGAGGTCCCCAAAAGCAAGCAGTCCCGAAGAGCCGACGCATGGTCCCGAAAACCGGGTCGGCTTTCGGAAGGATCATGCGCCGATGCAAAAGTCAGCGTCCTTTGGACGTTGAGCGCTCGAAGGCGCCCTTTGCCGTGCCTGGCCTAGGCTGTCGCCAGGACGGAAAGCTGTCCGAGAATGTGAGCCGCACCGGATTCGTCGACGCCGGGCTTTGTCTCGACATTGAGTGCGGTGACCTTGCCGTCATCGACGATCATCGAAAAACGCTTCGAGCGTAGCCCCATGCCGCCGCTGGAGAGGTCGGCGTCGAGGCCGACCGATTTGGCGAAATCGCCATTGCCATCGGCAAGATAAAGGATTTTGCCTTCACCGCCGCTGAAGCGGGCCCAAGCCCCCATGACGTGAACATCGTTGACCGAGACAACGGCGATAGTGTCGACGCCGCGCGCCAGGATGGCGTCGTAATTGTCCAGGTAGCCGGGCAGATGATTGTTGCTGCAGGTCGGCGTGAAGGCGCCTGGAACGCCAAACAGCACGACCTTCTTTCCTGAGAATATCTCGCCCGTCGTGATCGGCCTTGCACCGTCGGCGGTCATTGTCTTGAAGGTCGCATCGGGCAGTTTGTCGCCAACGGAGATCGTCATGATGGTCCTCGCTTGGAAATGGAAGGGAGCTCCTTGCGATAGCGAATTAAGGCGCGCCCGGCAACCGTCCAGACGTTGGCATCACGGGAATGGCAACAGGCCTTCGACCGCGCCTGCGGCACTTGTCAGTGTGTAGTGCAGGCCGCCATCGGTTGGCGTTGTCGACGGCCTGTCGAGGATCGGTACAGTAAAGATCAGCTTGCCATCCTTTTCGCTGCGTGCCGGGGCACCGAACATGTAGTCGCGTTCGCCGGCAACGAAGAAGTCGGCGCCCTCGGGGCTGCCCGGAAAGCTCGCTTCGACAATCAGCGTTTCGTGGTCGCCCGGCAGTACGTTTATGCCGAAATCGGGCGTTGCCGTGGCGGGCAGGGTTGCAAGGCCCGCCTTGACCAGTGCCGCATCCTCGGCGTTGTCGGGATCGGCGCCGGGATCGACGGTCAGCCTTGTCTGCACCGGGATGCAGATGGTTTCGCAAATGCCGAGGAAGATGTCCGCATCGATGACGGCCGGTTGGCCGGGCGCTGCAAGCGTGAACGTCACCGGCAACGAAACCGGGTGGTCGTAGCCGGCCCATTTGCCATAGCCGTCATCGTGGCGCTGCGGCGGCGGAAACGAAAGCGTCGCGTCGGCAATGTTGGTGCTGGCCGAGACGTCGATCTGTGGCGGCACCCCCGCATCGCCCGGATCGCGCCAATAGGTTTTCCAGCCGGGCTTCAGCGCAATGTCGAGGACGCCCTGGAGACGTCCGGCCTCGTCGGCTTTGCCGCTTGTTATCAGCCGCACCCTGCCGCCTTCGCTGTTGTACCAGGCCGACGAGGAGGCTGAGGCGGGGAAGCCGGTCGCCGATCCAATGGCCACACCAAGCAGCAGGATTTTCAAGCTTTGCATGGCGATGATTTGATCGTCCGTTGATGGCCGCGCAATGATTTCATGACGCCGCCGGCATCATATTTGCGTGACCTTCGGCTTTTGAGCCTGATCAAATCGGGCGCCGCCCATCTTTTCGACGCCCCGGAAACGCGTTACGCTGTGGCCATGGATTTGTTGCGCCATAAAAGGACGGCCGCAGGACCCGGCTTTCTCGACGATCAGTTCCTGATTGCCATGCCCGGCATGAAGGACGACCGCTTCACGCGCTCCGTCATCTACATTTGCGCGCACAGCGACGAAGGCGCGATGGGGCTGATCATCAACCAGACGCAGCAGATGCTGTTTCCGGACCTGCTCGTGCAACTTGGCATCATGAACGAGCTGGAGGCAATTCGCCTGCCGCCGCCGGCGCGCGACTTCGTCGTGCGCAATGGCGGACCGGTGGATCGCAGCCGCGGCTTCGTTCTGCATTCGGGCGACTACCGGGTGGAATCCTCGCTCGCCGTGTCCGATGATGTCTGTCTCACCGCGACCGTCGACATATTGCGCGCCATCTCCTCCGGCCGCGGACCCCGGCGGGCTCTGATGGCGCTCGGCTATGCCGGCTGGGGTGCAGGCCAGCTTGAAAACGAGATCGTCGAGAATGGCTGGCTGACTTGCCCGGCAAGTGCCGAGCTTCTGTTCGACGCCGACATCGATCGCAAATATGACCGGATCCTCGCCTCGATCGGCATCGATCTCGCGCATCTCAGCCTGGCTGCCGGTCACGCCTGAGCCTCATCACGTCCCCGAAACTTGTCACGCTTGAGTGAGCGGATACTGTTCCTTCAGCGTCTTCAGCACCTGGTCGCCCGGCATCGGCGCGCCGAACATGAAGCTCTGCACGTATTCGCAGCCCATCTGCCGCAACTCCAGCGCATCGCTCTCGTCCGAAATGCCTTCGGCGACAACCGACAGGCCGAGTTCATGCGCCATGTTGACCATGGATTTGAGCAGCACCGCACGTTTCGGCGTCGCGTCGTCGACGAAGCTCTTGTCGATCTTGATAGTGTCGAACGGAAAGCGCGTCAGATAGGCCAGCGATGAATAGCCGGTGCCGAAATCATCCAGCGACAGGCCGATGCCAAGCTGCTTCAACTTGGTCAGCACATGGGCGGTCTGCTCGGGATTGTCCATCACCAGCGATTCGGTGAGTTCGAGCCGGAAGCAGCGCGGTTTCAGGTTGGCTCGCGCGATCACCGAGCGGACGTCGCTGACCAGGTCGCGGCGGATGAGCTGGCGGCTGGACAGATTGACCGAGACCGACAGCGGCGCATCGCCGATCTGCTTTTGCCATCCCGCCAGGTCTTCGGCAGCCTGCTGCATGGCAAACAGCCCAAGCTGCACGATCAGGCCGCAGTTTTCGGCAACCGGAATGAAATCCGCCGGCGGGATCATGCCGCGCCGCGGATGGTCCCAGCGCAGCAGCGCTTCGAAGCCTGCGACGCTGCCGTCCTCCAGCCGCACGATCGGCTGGTAGGCAAGCGTGAATTCGCGTCGTTCGATGGCGCGGCGCAGATCGGACTCGAACTGCAGCCGGTCGGTGCCGACGGTGCGGAAGGCGGGACGGAACGGCTCGATCCGGTCGCCGCCGAAGCGCTTGGCCTGATGCATGGCAAGCTCGGCATCCTTGACCATGTCCTCGGCCGAGGTCTGCGTGGCGGTCCAGGTGATCAGCCCGATCGAGGCCGTCAGCACGATCTCGCGCTTGGCGAAGGTGATCGGGTTGTTGATGGCGTGCTTGATGGCATCGGCAATGGCCGCGATGCGGGCCGGATCCTGCTCCGACAAAAGCATCAGCGCGAACTGGTCGCCGGCAAAGCGCGACAGCGAATCCTTCGGCTTGAGCAGTCGGTGCAGCCGCCGCGCGATAGTCAAAAGGATGGTATCGCCGGCCGAGATGCCGAGCCCGTCATTGACCTGCTTGAACCGGTCTATGTCGATGACGAAGACGGTCGGGCGCACCTTCTCTTCGGTGCGGGCAATCGAAATGATCGCCTCCAGCCGGTTCATGAACAGCTCGCGGTTGGGCAGGCCGGTCAGATTGTCGTGCACGGCGTCATGCAGCAGCCGTTCCTCGGATTTCTTCTGCTCCGTCACGTCGACCATGGTGCCGACGCAGCGGATGACCTCGCCGTCCGAGCCGATCACCGGCCGGGCGCGCAACGAAAACCAGTGATAGTGCCCGTCGGCGCCGCGCAGGCGAAAGTTTTGCGACACCCGGCCGCGCCGGTGCTCGAGCACCACGTCGAGTGTCGTGCGAAACGTGTCGCGGTCGTCGGCATGCAGCACCGGCAGCCAGTTGCGGGCAGGGCCGCCGAGGCTGTTGGGGGCAAGACCGAGCTGAATGCTGACGTCGGGACGAGTGACGACGCGGTCGCGCAGCACGTCCCAGTCCCACACAGTATCGCCCGATCCGGCAACCGCCAGCGCCTGCCGCTCAAGGTCGGAGAACAGGCCCTGATGCAGCGCGCCGCCGGCAAAAGCGTGCTGCATCACGGTGAAGCCGATCAGCAGGATGATGAGGATCAGCCCACCGCCCAGCGCCGGCTGAGCGATATCGTTGTCCAGCATGCCGGTGATTGCCATCCACGATCCGCATAGCCACAGCAGAACCATCACCCAACTGGGCACCAGCATGATGGCGCGGTCGTAACCGCGGATACCGAGGAAGATGATCAGGCCGAGCCCGGTCAGCGCGGTGGCGGCGAAGGACAGCCTGGCAATGCCGGCGGCAACCGCCGGATCGATGATGGCGACACCGGCGATCAGCACCAGCCCGAGAATCCAGACCAGTGCGCCGTAGCTGAAATGGCCGTGCCACCGGTTGAGGTTGAGATAGGCAAACAGGAACACCACGAAGGTCGCCGCGAGCGCCACCTCCGTTCCGGCGCGCCACATCTGCTCATTGCCCGGTGAGATCTCTATGATCTTGTTGAGAAAGCCGAAATCGACGCAGATATAGGCAAGCACCGCCCAGGCTAGGGCCGCCGTTGCCGGGAACATCGAGGTCCCCTTGACGACGAAAAGAATGGTCAGGAACAGCGCCAGCAGGCCGGCGATGCCGATGACGATGCCACGAAACAGCGTGTAGGAATTGACCGAGTCCTTGTAGGATTCAGGATCCCACAGATAGACCTGCGGCAGCTTGGGCGAGGCGAGCTCGGCGATGAAGGTAATCACCGTTCCGGGGTTCAACGTCACCCGGAACACATCGGCGTCGGGGCTGGTCTGACGGTCGAGCGCAAAGCCTTCGCTGGGCGTGATCGCAGCGATACGGGTCGAGCCGAGATCCGGCCAGAACAGGCCGGAATTCACCAGCCGGAAATGCGGTGCGACAATCAGCCTGTCGAGCTGCTGGTCGGTGGTATTGGCCAGCGCGAACACCGCCCAGTCACCGGTCGAGCGCGCATCATTTGCCTCGACCTCGATGCGCCGCACGATGCCGTCCGGGCCTGGCGCGGTCGACACCTGAAAATTCTCGCCCTGGTTCCGGTAGATCGAGACGGCCCCCGAAAGATCGAGCGCAACGTCGTCGCGGGCGATCTTGATCGGTTCTACGGCAAACGCCGAGGATGCCGCGCAGAGCGTGACGATTGCCGCCAGCATAAAGGCAAGCAGCGACCCCTTGCGCAGAAAATTCGTCAAAATCAGTCCTTTGTTCCAACGCCCGGCGGATCGTCCGCGATTCGGGCGTATAGGTAATGGTCCTGCCAGATGCCGTTGATCCTGAGATAGGATCGTAGCAGTCCTTCGCGCCGGAATCCGGCTTTTTCAAGCACGCGGATCGACCGGGCGTTGTCGGGAATACAGGCAGCTTCGATCCGGTGCAATCGCAGCGTTTCGAAGGCGAAACGCGTCACCACCTTGACGGCATCGGTCATCAGGCCGCGTCCGCTGAAGCGCTCGCCGATCCAGTAGCCGATATGGCCGCTTTGGGCGACCCCGTGGCGGATATTGCCGAGGGTGATACCGCCGGCCAGCCTGCCGCTGCTTTTCTCGAAGATGAAGAAGGCGATCGCCGTCCCCTGCGCGTAGTCCTCGCGGTAGCGCCCGATACGATGCCGCCACGCCGTGCGGTCGAGTTCGTCAGGGGTCCATCGCGGCTCCCACGGCTCAAGAAAAGCGCGGCTTTCACTGCGCAGCACCGACCACTCGCGATAGTCGTTGGTCAGCGGTACGCGCAGCGTGACAAGCTCGCCCTTCAGTGCCGGCAGGTCGCGGCGAAAGAAAGGGAGCGCGAACACGACGCTCGAATAGGCTTAGACGGCAAGCTTACGGGCAGTGGTCTGCGTGCCCGAAAGCGAATCGAGGATTGCCTCATAGGGCGCGAGCGTACCCACCGGCCCGACGGCTGTAAGCGTCGGCTTGGTCGAAAAAAGCCGGGACGACAGATCCGTCAGCCGCTCGACAGTCAACGCCGCCAGCCGCTCCATCAGCTCTTCCTTGGCGATCGGCCTGCCGAACAGAAGCAACTGCCTGGCGATCTGCGAGGCGCGGCTGGCCGGGCTCTCGGCCGACATGATCAGCCCGGCGCGGTATTGGGCACGCGCCCGGTCAAGCTCCTCCTGCAGGATGTTTTCACCGGCCTTTTGCAGCTCGTCAATGATCACAGGCACCAGCTCGGCAATATCGCTTTGTCCGGTCGCCGCATGGACCCCGAAGACGCCGGTGTCGGAAAAACCCCAATGGAAGGCATAGACCGAATAGCACAGGCCGCGTTTTTCGCGGACTTCCTGGAAAAGTCGCGACGACATGCCGCCGCCCAGGATCATCGACAGGACCTGGGAGGCATAGAAATCGCGGACGTGATAGGCGCGGCCCTCGAAACCCAGCACGATCTGGGCGTCCATCAGGTCGCGGTCCTCGCGAAAATCGCCGCCGACATACTGCGCATATTGCGGGATGGTGCCGTCGGCCTTGCCGCGGAAGCTGCCGAGACGCTTTTCGACTTCCCGCACGAAATCGTCGTGCTTGATATCGCCGGCCGCCACCATCACCATGTTCTCGGCACCGTACTGTCGTTCGATGAAGTCGTGCAGCTGCTTCGAAGTGAAGGATTTGACGGTTTCCGGCGTGCCAAGAATCGAGCGGCCGATAGTCTGGTGGCGGAAGGCGGTCTCGGTAAAGTGATCGAAAACGACGTCGTCGGGCGTATCGTGCGCGGCGCCGATCTCCTGCAGAATCACATGCTGCTCTCGTTCCAACTCCTGCGGATCGAATTCGGATTCCTGCAGGATGTCGGAAAGGATATCGACGGCCAGCGGCACGTCGTCGCTCAGAACCCTTGCATAATAGGAGGTCGTCTCGACGCTGGTGGCGGCATTGATCTCGCCGCCGACGTCCTCGATCTCCGAGGCAATCTCGAAGGCGCTTCGCCGCCTGGTGCCCTTGAAAGCCATGTGCTCGAGCAAGTGCGCCATTCCGTGCTCTTCGTCACGCTCGTTGCGTGCGCCCGACTTGACCCAGGCGCCAAGGGCAACAGATTCGAGGCTTGGAAGGGTTTCGGTGGCGACTGTCAGGCCGTTCGACAGACGGCTTACCTCAACACCCATATGGCAATTACTCCCTAACGCGCCGCCCGCGTGTGGCGGCCGAGATAATCTTCCACCATTTTCAGGTCGGATGGAAGTACCGTGTATTTTTCCTCGGCGCTCATCAACCCGCCTAGCCATGCAGGCAGGGCAGGCGACACGCCGCTGGCGGCTTCGACGGCGGCGGGAAACTTTGCCGGGTGCGCAGTGCCCAGCACCACCATCGGCACCTCACCCGCAGCCTTGCCGGCGGCCACATGCACGGCCGCGGCCGTATGCGGGTCGAGCAGATAGCCGCTCGCCGCAAGTGTGGTGCGGATGGTGGCGGCGACCTCGTCCATGGTGGCGCGGCCGGCGTCGAATTCGGAGCGGATCCTGGCGATTTCCCCGGCCTCGATGGTGAAGGCGCCGGACTGCTTGAGCCCGTCCATGTAGCGCCGCACGGTCGAGGCATCGCGGCCGGACGCCTCGAACAGCAAGCGTTCGAAGTTCGAAGACACCTGGATGTCCATCGAGGGCGACGTGGTCGAAAAGACCCCCTTCATGCGGTATTCGCCGGTCGCCAGCGTGCGCGCCAGAATATCGTTGTCGTTGGTGGCGATGATCAGCCGTTCGATCGGCAGCCCCATCTTCTTGGCGGCATAGCCGGCGAAGATGTCGCCGAAATTGCCGGTCGGCACGGTGAAGGAAACCGGCCTGTCGGGCGCGCCGAGCGACAGGCCGGACGAGAAATAATAGACGATCTGGGCCATGATGCGGGCCCAGTTGATCGAGTTGACGCCGGACAGCGATACCCGGTCGCGAAAACCGTGGTCGTTGAACATGGCCTTTACCAGGCCCTGGCAGTCGTCGAAATTGCCTTCGATCGCCAACGCATGGACGTTTGCGGCGGTCGAGGTCGTCATCTGCCGCTGCTGTACCGGCGAGACGCGGCCGTGCGGGAAAAGCACGAAGATGTCGGTGCGGTTGCGCCCGGCAAAGGCATCGATGGCGGCCCCTCCGGTGTCGCCGGAGGTGGCACCGACAATGGTGGCGCGCTGGTCGCGCTCGGCCAGCACATGGTCCATCAGCCGCGCAAGAAGCTGCATCGCCACGTCCTTGAACGCGAGCGTCGGGCCGTGGAACAGCTCGAGCACGAAGCTGTTCGGCCCGGTCTGCACGAGCGGGCAGACGGCCTCATGGCGGAAGGTCGCATAGGCTTCGCGCACCAGCCGTTCGAACACCGGCGCCGCGATCTCGCCGCCGAGGAACGGCGACAGCACACGGATGGCAAGATCGGGATAGGCAAGGCCGCGCATGGCGCGGATCTCGGCTGCGGAAAAATGCGGCCAGGCGCTCGGCAGGTAGAGCCCGCCGTCGCGCGCCAGTCCGGCCAGCACCGCGTCGGAAAATCCAAGCGCGGGCGCTTCCCCGCGGGTACTCACATATTGCATCGTCACGTTTCCATTGCTGCCGGGAATTTTCGCCCGCCGCGAGGTGGTGGATTTCTGCGCAGGCTCAGTCGCATTTTTGCCGCGCGGTTGATATACGTCACCGGCTTTGCGAGAGGGAAGTGCAGTTCATGGCGTTTCATTCATTCAACGGTCGTTTTGTCGCGGGTCTGGCGCTCGCCGGCTTTATGCTTGCCGCCGCAGGTTGCCAATCGAGCGACAATGGAATTCTCGGCTTCGGCAAAAAGGATACGACACCGCCACCGCCACCCGATCCCAAGGTGCTTTCCAGCCAGCTGCAGGCCTATTGCCCGAAAGTGACGTTGCGTGACGGCACTGCCTTCTTCAATACCTACGCCAAGAGCGGTCCGAAGCCGAAGAAAAAAACCGATGTTGCCGCCGAGGAAGCCGCCCAGCCGGCAGCGGACGCGGCTGGCGCCGATCAGCCGGACGATTCCGCCAAGATCATCTATCAGGCTTCGATCACCGATGTGACCCGCGACTGCAGCCGCGCCAACGGCTCCTTGTCGATGAAGATAGCCGTCGCCGGCAAGGTCGTGCCTGGCCCGATGTTCACCCCCGGCACCATCACCATGCCGATCCGCATCGCGGTGATGCACGGCACCGAAGTTCTCTATTCGCAGCTTCACTCCTATCAGGTCCAGGTTACCGATCCTTCGAGTGCCACGCAGTTCGTCTTCACCGATTCCAACGTCGTCGTTCCGGAGCCGACGGCGAAGGACTACCAGGCATATGCCGGGTATGACGAGGGCGCTCCGAAAGTAGCGACAGACAAGCCGAGGAAGAAGAAAGCCGCCGCGACCAACTGAGCCGCTGCATTCGCGCCACGGCGGTTGGAGGCGGCCTCTCAGGCGTCCGCCGACCATTCCGACAGCGCGGCGATCACGCTTTTCAGTTCCGCCCAGCGGCGGATGACCGTTTCCGCGCCGGCCTCGGTCAGCGCATCGGCGTGGCCGGGATAGCTATGCGCCGCGCCGGTGAAGCCGATGACGCGCATTCCCGCCGTCTTGGCGCCGGTGACGCCATGCACCGAATCCTCGATGACAAAGGTGTTCGCAGGATCGGCCTTGAGCTTTTCCGCGGCGAACCGAAACACGTCCGGCGCCGGCTTGGATTTCCCGGTCGGGGTTTCCAGCGAGGAAAAGATACGGCCGGCAAAGAACGGCAAAAGCTGCACCTTCTCCAGCATGAATTCGATTCGCTCCGAACGCGAATTCGAACAGACGCAGCGCGGCACTGCTACCGCGGCGACAGCCTCGTGCGCCCCGTCGATGGCACGCACGTCGCTGCGCAGCCGACGATCGACCAGCTGTTCCTCCTTGTCGATCAGCGAGGCCTGGAACGGGATCCGGGACTTTTCCTCGACCCGCATCATGATGTCCTTGAAAGTCAACCCGGCATAGACCTCGGAAATCTCCTCGGCCGATATCTCGTAGCCGGCCGAGGTCAACAGCTCGGCATCGATCCGCGCGGCGATGATTTCGGAATCGACGAGCACGCCGTCGCAATCGAAGATGACAAGGTCTGGCTGGGGCATGGTGATCCGGAAAGCGGGATGAGGGGAATGCCGAGGGCCCTTTGGTCCAAACGGCTCAGGCGGCGCGGCATACACCAACAGGCCGGGCTTCGCAAATTCGGCGGGCTGCTTCACTGAATATTTACGCTGATCGGTAACCATAACGGACAGTAAACAGTAACGCGTGCCTTGGGTGTCACAATGTCTGCCGTGCGTCTTCTCGACGAGCTTTCCGATGCTCCCCAGCAATCCGAGTGGCTGGATACGATCCTGAAGGGCGACTGCGTCGCCGCGCTCGAACGGCTGCCGGAAAAGTCGATCGACGTGATCTTCGCCGATCCGCCCTATAATTTGCAGCTCGATGGCGATCTGCACCGGCCCGACCAATCCAAGGTCGATGCCGTCGACGACCATTGGGACCAGTTCGACAGTTTTGAGGCCTACGACGCCTTCACCCGCGCCTGGCTGCTGGCGGCGCGCCGTGTGTTGAAGCCCAACGGCACGATCTGGGTTATCGGCTCCTACCACAATATTTTCAGGGTCGGGGCAAAGATGCAGGACCTGGGCTTCTGGATCCTCAACGACGTCGTCTGGCGCAAGACCAATCCAATGCCCAATTTCCGTGGCCGCCGTTTCCAGAACGCGCATGAGACGATGATCTGGGCATCGCGCGACCAGAAGGGCAAGGGCTACACTTTCAACTACGAGGCGCTGAAGGCATCGAACGACGACGTCCAGATGCGCTCGGACTGGCTGTTTCCGATCTGCACCGGCGGCGAGCGCCTGAAGAACGACAATGGTGACAAATTGCATCCGACGCAGAAGCCGGAAGCGTTGCTTGCCCGCGTCATGACGGCATCGACCAGGCCGGGCGACATCGTGCTCGACCCGTTCTTCGGCTCAGGTACCACCGGGGCTGTGGCCAAGCGGCTTGGCCGCCACTTCGTCGGCATCGAGCGCGAACAAACCTATATCGATGCCGCCATGGAACGTATCGATGCGGTCCGGCCGCTGGAAGGCGCCAATTTGACGGTACTGACCGGCAAGCGCGCTGAGCCGCGCGTCGCCTTCGTCACGCTTCTCGACAATGGCCTGGTGGCGCCAGGCGCCACGCTTTACGACGCCAAGAAGCGCTGGGCGGCAAAAGTGCGCGCCGACGGCACGCTGGCGATCGGCGACAGTGCCGGGTCGATCCACAAGATCGGCGCCGAGGTGCAGGGGCTGGACGCCTGCAACGGATGGACCTTCTGGCATTATGAGCGCAGCGGCGGCCTGACCCCGATCGACGAGCTTCGCCGCATTGCTCGGCTAGGCATGGAGCGGGCGGGCGCCTGACGGCTTCCGAGTTGCGACAGATCGGTTAATGCGAAGGCTCAACCAACTCCTGGAACCGATTCAAATCACACTTTGATCCCAAGCCGCTCAAGGTCCGCCCTGAGCGTCTTTGCATCGGTGAACAGCACCGACTGCCAGCCCGCCGCCTTGGCGCCGTCGACGTTCTTCTGGCTGTCGTCGATGAACAGCGTCGCTGACGGTTCGAGGCTGAACGCGGCGACGTGGTGGTCATAGATGGCGCGATCCGGCTTGATCTGGCGGATGTCGCCGGAAACGGTGACGCCGCGCGGCCGATTGAGGAAATCGAAGCGCTCGCGGGCCTCGGCGAGCGTATCCGCAGCGAAATTGGTGAGCATCGTCACGTCATGGCCGCTGTCGATCAGGCCGATCATGATGGCGACGCTGTCCTCATAGGCGTGAGGCACCATCTCGTGCCAGTGCCGGCGGAAATTGCGGATATTTTCGGCGTGCTCGGGATATTGCGCGATCGCCAGCGCTTCGGCCTCTTCCCAACTGCGGCCGCGATCCTGCTCGATGTTCCAATCATGCGTGCAGACATTGTCGAAGAACCATTTCCGTTCGTCGGGATCGGGGATCAAGCGACTGAAGGGCAGGTCCGGATCATAGTGGATCAGCACTTTGCCGATGTCGAAAACGATGTGGCGGATTTCAGTCATTCTTCTCTCTTTCAACGCGGCCGCTGCTTTTTCGTCGCGCCCGGCATCGCCGCTTCGATTACCTTTTTCATGACGCTCGGCAGCGCTTCCCCGGAAATTTCATGCGCCAGCGACCAGAAATGCCCGACCGGGGCGGCAACGTCGGTCTCCGCCTTGAACACGTCGAGTTCAAGCGCAAAATGGGTAAAGATATGGCCGATGCGTCCGGCCTGCTGCCAGTTGCCGGGGAGCGGGGCCGCCGCTTCCGTGGTGGCGCCGTCTATGCGCGCCGTCCAGCCGGTCGTCGGCACCTCAGTCATGCCGCCGAGCAGGCCTTTGTCCGCGCGCTTGCGCAGAAGGATGGCGCCGTCGCACCTGACGGCAACGAAGGCGGCACCGCGGCGTAAGGGTCTTTCGGCCTTGGGCAGGCGGACCGGAAAGCGTTCGGGGTCGCCCGAGGTCGTGGCGCTGCAGTCCACGCGAACGGGGCACAGAATGCAGCGGGGCCGGCGCGGCGTGCAGATCGTCGCGCCCAGGTCCATCATCGCCTGCGCGAAGTCGCCGGGCCTTGTCAGGGGAACCATGCGTTCGACCTGGCCGCGTATCTCGCCCTTGGCTTCGCCCAGCGGCGTGGCGATCGAAAACAGCCGTGAGACGACCCGTTCGACATTGCCGTCGACGACCGCGGCTGGTCGGTCGAAGGCGATCGCTGCGATCGCCGCCGCCGTATAGGCGCCGATGCCGGGCAGTTCCTTCAAGCCGGACTCGCTGTCCGGAAAGCGGCCGCCTTGCCGCGCGACGAGATCGGCACAGGCTTTGAGGTTACGGGCGCGGGAATAATAGCCGAGCCCGGCCCAGGCCTTCATGACGTCTTGGGTCGGTGCCGCCGCCAGCGCCTGGACCGTTGGCCATTTCTGCATGAACGCCTGAAAATAGGATTTTACCGCCTCGACCGTGGTTTGCTGCAGCATCACCTCGGAAAGCCAGACCAGATAGGGATCGGGCCGCGCCCCGCCCGCCAGCGCGCGCGGCGAAACGCGCCAGGGCAGGTCGCGGTGATGCGCGTCGTACCAGCCAAGCAGCCGGGAGGCGATCTCGACATTGTCTCCGGATACGGCCTTGCGGGTCTGGTCGTGCAGTGCCATTGATCGAGGGTCGGCCCTAATCCATTGGTGCTGAAGCTGGAGAACGCACATGGCAGGGAAAAGGCCCTTCGGCAATCCCGTTCCGGTGAGCGATCTCGCAACCGAGATCCTCGACCCGGTGCTGCGCAAGCGGGCCGGTATGTCGATCGGACTGGTCCAGTCATGGGAAGAAATTGCCGGGCCGCGGCTTGCCGGCCGCTCGCGCCCGGAAAAGATCCAGTGGCCGCGCCGCATGCATGAGGACGATCCTTTCGAACCGGCGGTGCTGGTGATTGCCTGCGAGGGTGTAGCGGCACTGCATCTGCAGCACGAGACCGGCGAGATCATCAACCGGGTCAATGCCTTCCTCGGTTTCAATGCGATCGGCCGGATCAGGATCGTGCAGAAGCCGGTAATGGCGGGCAAGGACAAGCCGAAACCCAGTTTGCGGCCGCTGACTGCGGCCGAGAAAGCGAAGCTGTCGGGCACCGTTGGTTTGATCGAGGACGGCGGGCTGCGCGCCTCGCTGGAGCGGCTTGGCGCCACCATTCTCGGTCAAAAGAAACCGTGATCTCGCGCTATCGTGATGGTATGCCCCGATATGGCGATTGGAATAGGGACGGTAATGCCTTAATTCGCGCCAACTCTCGCTTTTTGTAGACTTTGCATTGCAAAATCCAACTATTGCCAGGTGATTCGTATGATCCGTTCCTTGTCCCGCAGAAACCTTTTGACTTCGCTGGCCGCAATACCAGCGGTGGCGCTGCTTGCCGCCTGCAGCGACTCGGGCGAGAAAGCCGAGGCGCAGGATGTGAAGCCTGCGGCTCCGGAACCTGCGAAGCCGGCCGCTCCGGCCGCCGCGGCGCCGGAGGCTCAGGGCACGGTCGATATGGCGGCACTGCTGAAGCCCGGCGCATTGCCCGACATGCAGCTCGGCAAGGACGATGCAAAGGTCACTATCGTCGAATATGCATCGATGACCTGCCCGCATTGCGCGCATTTCGCCGAGACCACTTTTCCGGAGCTGAAGACGAAATATATCGACACCGGCAAGGCCCGTTACATACTGCGCGAGTTTCCGTTCGATCCCAGCGCCGAGGCCGGTTTCATGCTGGCGCGCTGCTCCAAGGACAACTATTTCCCGATGGTCGACGTGCTGTTCAGGCAGCAGGCGAACTGGGTTGGTGTGAACAATACCAAGGACGCGCTGCTGCAAATCGCCAAGCTTGCCGGTTTTACACAGGAGTCCTTCGAGGCCTGCTTGACGGACCAGAAACTTCTGGACGATGTGAGATCTGTCCAGAAGCGCGGCGCCGACGAATTCAAGGTCGATTCCACACCGACCTTTTTCATCAACGGAAAGACCTACAAAGGGGCGATGTCGATTGCGGAAATGTCGGCCATCATCGACCCGCTGCTCTGACGTTTCGGCAGCGCCGAAGCGGCGTAGCTTCGGCGTGCGCACTACTTTGTCTTGCCGCGGGTTCTCCTTGCAAAACAGCGGCACAGTTTTGCGAAACTTGGCTATGGGCCGGCGCGAATGAAGTTCTCGCGCCTTCGCCTCCTCGGCTTCAAATCCTTCGTCGAACCCGGCGAGTTCGTCATCGAACGCGGTCTGACCGGCATCGTCGGGCCGAACGGCTGCGGCAAGTCGAACCTGGTCGAGGCGCTGCGCTGGGTCATGGGCGAAAGCTCCTACAAGAACATGCGTGCGTCCGGCATGGACGACGTCATCTTTTCCGGCTCGGGAACGCGTCCGGCCCGCAACACCGCCGAAGTCACGCTGTTCCTCGACAATAGCGACCGCACCGCGCCGTCCGCCTTCAACGACGCCGACGAATTGCAGGTCTCGCGCCGCATCGAGCGCGAGGCCGGCTCGCTCTACCGCATCAACGGCAAGGAGGCTCGCGCCAAGGACGTTCAGCTGCTGTTCGCTGACCAGTCGACCGGCGCCCGCTCGCCCTCGATGGTCGGCCAGGGCCGCATCGGCGAGCTGATCCAGGCAAAGCCGCAGGCGCGCCGCGCGCTGCTGGAGGAGGCGGCCGGCATTTCCGGCTTGCACACACGGCGCCACGAAGCCGAGCTGCGGCTGAAGGCGGCGGAACAGAACCTCGAAAGGCTGGACGACGTCGTCGGCGAGCTGGAGGGTCAGATCGAAAGCCTGAAACGCCAGGCCCGCCAGGCCTCGCGCTTCAAGAACCTGTCGGCCGACATCCGCAAGGCCGAAGCGACGCTGCTGCATCTGCGCTGGACGCTGGCCAAGACGCAGGAAGGCGAAGCGCGTTCGGCGCTGGCGATTGCCACCGCGCTGGTCGGCGACCGTGCCGCCGCCCAGATGGCTGCCGCCAGGGAACAAGGCATCAACGCCCACCGGCTGCCGGACCTGCGCGATGCGGAAGCCGCTGCCGCCGCCGCCTTCCAGCGTCTATCGATCGCCAAGGCGCAGATCGAGGAAGAGGCAGGCCGCATCCGCGCCCGCCAGGCTGAGCTCGACCGCCGACTGCAACAGCTCGATGGCGACCTTGCCCGCGAGGAGCGCATGGTCCGCGACAATGCGGATATCCTCGAACGCCTCGCCGCCGAAGAAGCCGCGCTCAACGCCGAAAACGCCGGCGCCGCCGAGCGCGAGGCCAGCACCCGCGCGGCTTTCGAGCAGGCGGCATCGACGCTTGCCTCGAGCGAGGCCAGGCTCGCCGCGCTGACCGCCGAACGGGCGGAGGCTGCCGCCTCGCGCAACCAGATCGAACGGACGCTGCGCGACACCGCTGAGCGCCGCGACCGCTTTGCCCGCCAGCTTGCCGATGTCGACCGCGAACTGTCGGAGATCGTCTCCAGAGTCGCCGGCCTGCCCGATCCCGCCGAGAAGCGGCTGCTGGTCGATCAGGCGCTGGCGCTGCTCGAAAAGGCTGAGGCAGCCGCCATTGCCGCCGAACAGGCGGTCGCCGAGGCGCGTGCAGGCGAAAGTGCTGGCCGCCCACCGGTTCAGGACGCAAAGGCCGAGCTGGCGCGGATCGAAACCGAGGCCCGCACGCTGGCCAAGATCCTCAACGCCGCCAGCGGCGATCTATTTCCCTCGGTGCTGGAGCAGATCAGCGTCGAGCGCGGCTACGAGACGGCGCTGGGTGCCGCGCTTGGCGAAGATCTCGACGTGCCGCTCGACCGCAGTGCGCCGGTACATTGGGGCCAGAGCGAAATCCAGCCTGCCGACGCCGCATTGCCCGAAGGCATAAGGAGCCTCGCCAGCGTTGTGCGTGCGCCGGCACAGCTGGCCCGCAGGCTGGCCCAGATCGGCATTGTCGAAGCCGCCGACGGAAGACGGCTGCAGACGCTGCTTGCTCCCGGTCAACGGCTAGTCAGCCGCGAAGGCGCGCTCTGGCGTTGGGACGGCTTCACCGCCAGCGCCGATGCCCCGACCGCCGCCGCGCAGCGGCTGGCGCAGAAAAACCGGCTGGCCGAGCTCGATGCCGAAGCAGTCCATGCCACGCGCACCCTGCGCGAAGCTGAACAAGCCCTTGCCCAGGCCGAACAGGCGCTTGCCCAGGCGAGCGAGGCCGAACGCAACGCCCGACAGGCCGGGCGCGACGCCCAGCACGGGCTCGACGCTGCCCGCAATACGCTGGCCGAGGCCGAAAAAGCCGGCGGCGAGCTGTCGAGCCGGCGTGCAGCACTTGACGAGGCGCGCGCACGCATTGTCGACAGCCATGAGGAAACGGCGGCGGCATTCGTCGAGGCGGAAATGCTGCTGCAGGACGCGCCCGATCTCGGCGATCTGCAATTGCAGCTCGAGCAGTCGGCCGCCAACGTCGCCCGCGACCGCGCCGCCCTTGCCGATGCGCGTGCCGTTCACGAGGGCCTGAGGCGGGAAGCCGAGGCACGTGCGCGCCGGCTCGACGCCATCAGCGTTGAACGGCGCAACTGGGTCGAGCGCGCCGAAAACGCCTCGACGCAGATCGCGGCGCTCGGCGAACGCAAGGCAGAGGCCGAGGCCGAGCGCGAGCAACTGGCCGACGCTCCCGACGAGATTGACGCCAAGCGGCGCGCCCTGCTGTCGCAGCTCGCCGAGGCCGAAAGCCTGCGCAAGGCAGCGGGCGACCGCTTGCAGGAAGCGGAGAACCGGCAGTCCGAGCTGGACAAGGCTGCGACTGCTGCCATCCAGTCGCTGGCCGAGGCGCGCGAATCCCGCGTTCGCGCCGAAGAGCGGCTGACCGCCGCCGACGAGCGTCGGCTGGAAGTCGAGGCGCGCATCCAGGAAACGCTGAACACGCCGCCGCATCTGGTGATCCGCCACACCGGCCTCGAATCCGACAGCCCGATGCCCGAAATGGCCGAGATCGAGCGTCAGCTCGACCGGCTGAAGGTCGAACGCGAACGGCTCGGTGCCGTCAATCTGCGCGCCGAGGAGGAGCAGAAGGAACTGTCGGACCGGCTGGAGACCATCGTCTCCGAGCGCGACGACATCATCGAGGCGATCCGCAAGCTGCGGCAGGCGATCCATAGCCTGAACCGCGAAGGCCGCGAGCGGCTGCTCGCCGCCTTCGAGGTGGTCAACGGCCATTTTCAACGGTTGTTTTCGCATCTGTTCGGCGGCGGCACCGCCGAGCTGCAACTGATCGAGTCCGACGATCCGCTCGAAGCGGGGCTCGAGATCCTGGCGCGCCCGCCCGGCAAGAAGCCGCAGACGATGACGCTGCTGTCCGGCGGCGAGCAGGCGTTGACGGCGATGTCGCTGATCTTCGCCGTGTTCCTGACCAATCCGGCGCCGATCTGCGTGCTCGACGAAGTCGACGCGCCGCTCGACGACCACAATGTCGAGCGTTTCTGCAATCTGATGGACGAAATGGCCGCAACCACCGAAACGCGCTTCGTCATCATCACACACAACCCGATCACCATGGCGCGCATGGACCGGCTGTTTGGGGTGACCATGGCCGAACAAGGCGTCAGCCAACTGGTGTCGGTTGACCTGCAGGCGGCCGAAGCCATGCGCGAGGCAAGCTGACGCATCAGCTTAATGGTGGTCTCCACCTCGGCTTTCGACTATAGCACGACAAAATGGGCCGGATCTGCCGCTCCAGATACCGGCCCGGCTATGCGCGTGGAGAAGCTTGTTGCCTATACTTGTCACCGGAGCCGCGGGATTCATTGGCAGCCACGTTTGCCACCATCTGCTCGACCGGGGAGAAGCGGTCGTCGGCGTCGACAACATGAACGACTATTACGACCTGGCGCTCAAAAAGGGGCGGCTTGCCCGCCTTCTGCCCCATAAGGATTTTTCGTTCCACCAGATCGATATTGCCGAACAGGGCGCGCTTGCAGCCGCTTTGGCCGGGCAAGGCATCGTTAGGATCGTGCACCTTGCAGCGCAGGCGGGCGTGCGCCACTCACTCGACAATCCGCGGCTCTATATCCGCTCCAATGTCATGGGCCACCTCGAAGTGCTCGAATTCTGTCGCGCCGAACCGGCATTCGAGCATCTGGTCTATGCCTCGTCGAGCTCGGTGTATGGCGGCAACCGCAGCGTGCCGTTCAGCGAAGCCGATCAGGTCGACAAGCCCGTTTCGCTTTACGCTGCCACCAAGAAAACCGATGAGTTGATGAGCCACACCTACGCCCATCTGTTCGGCATACCGCAGACCGGCCTGCGGTTTTTCACGGTCTACGGTCCCCGGGGCCGTCCCGACATGGCCTATTGGATGTTCACGCAGGCGATGCTCGAGGGCAAGCCGATCCGGGTCTTCAACAATGGCGAAATGTGGCGCGATTTCACCTACATAGACGATGTTGTAAAGGCGGTTGTCGCCGTGCTCGACAAGCCGCCGGCGGCTGACGTTCCGCCGAGCAGGCTCTACAATGTCGGCAACAACCGGCCGGTGCGTCTGGGCGACTTCATCGACATTCTGGAAAGGCTGCTCAAGGTCAAGGCAATCCGCCACAACGAGCCGATGCAGGCGAGCGACGTCGAGAAGACTTACGCCGACATGACCGCGCTGGAGCGGGATTTCGGCTTCAAGCCTAGCGTTTCGATAGAGGACGGGCTGAAGAAGTTTGTTGACTGGTACCGGCCGTACTCGAAGCAGTGATTTGCATCGCTCGCCGTGACGCCTTCAAGCGTGACACCTGGAGTGGGGCGCAAGTCGGTCCGCAAAATCATCGTTTTGTCCTAACATCCTGTTAACCACATGCTTGCTGAAAAGTATCTGATTAACCTTTGAGGCGCTTATGACCGCTATGTTTCGTGGCTTGCTGTTCAGTATGAGCTGTGTGGATGTGCGGATTCGGGGGCTATTTCGGTTCAGTCCGGGATGCGGAAGCTTTGCTTGCGCGCATGACGTCTGCGATCGCCCATCGCGGGCCGGATGAACAAGGGAAATTCGTAGCGCCCGAGGCTGGACTTGGGCATGCGCGGCTGTCGGTGATTGGAATTGGTGATGGCCAGCAGCCGATGTCCGACGAAACCGGCAATTTGACGATTGCGTTCAACGGCGAGATCTTCAACTACGTGGAATTGCGCGAAGGGCTGCTGGCCAAAGGTCGACGCTTCCGCACGTCGAGCGATACCGAAGTTCTCCTGCAGCTGTATGACGAGATGGGCGAAGACTGCCTGTCGCTCCTGAACGGTGATTTCGCCTTCGCGATTTGGGATAACCGGCGGCGGCGGATGGTGCTTGCAAGAGACCGCATGGGTGTTCGGCCGCTGTTCTACACCAGCAAGGACGGGGTGCTCTACTTTGCGTCGGAGATAAAGGCCCTGCTGAAGATACCCGGCGTCTCGGCCGAAATCGATCCGATTGCACTCGACCAGATCTTTACGCTGTGGGCGCCGATCGCTCCACGCACGGCTTTCCGCAACATCCACGAGCTGGAGCCGGCAAGCGTGATGATCGCGACACAGGGGCAAGTCACGGTCAAACCATATTGGCACCTAGACTACCCGTATCCGGATACGCCATCGAAGATCACCAATGAGGACGACGCGGCCGAGGAACTGCAGGCCCTGTTGACCGACGCGGTGAGGCTTCGCATGCGCGCCGACGTGCCGGTCGGTTCTTACCTTTCGGGCGGGCTCGATTCATCCCTCGTTTCGGCACTCGCGGCCGGCATGACTCCTCTTAAGCTGCAGACATTTTCCGTGACGTTCGACAGCGCCGAGCATGACGAAAGCGCCTTCCAGACCGAAATGGCGTCAGCACTTGGCACGCGCCATCGAACCATTGCGTGTCGTGCCGGCGATATCGCCGGTGTGTTTCCCGAAGTCATCCGCTTTACCGAGCGGCCGATCATCCGCACGGCCCCGGCCCCCCTATATCAACTGTCCGGCCTCGTTCGCCAGGCCGGTTTGAAAGTGGTGCTGACAGGCGAAGGCGCCGACGAGGTCTTTGCCGGTTATGATGTCTTCAAGGAAGCGCGGGTTCGCCGTTTCTGCGCGCGACAGCCGGCATCGCGCATAAGGCCACAACTGTTCCGCAAGCTTTATCCCTATCTGCCGGGCCTGCAACAGCAGTCCGTGGAGTACCTGGCTGCGTTCTTCGGAACCGGTAGCGCTGCCCTGGACGATCCGCTGTTCTCGCATCGGCCGCGTTTCAAGACCACATCAGCGGCGAAGATGTTCTTTTCCGGTGACCTGCGCGCGACATTGAAGGGGTATGACGCAGCCGAGGACCTGGCCAGCCGGTTGCCTGAGGCATTTTCCCGGTGGCATCCGCTGCATCAGGCGCAATATCTCGAAACCCGCTTTCTCCTGCCAGGCTACATCCTCTCCAGCCAGGGCGATCGCATGGCCATGGCGCACGGTATCGAAGGGCGTTTCCCCTTCCTTGACCATCGCTTGGTAGAGTTTGCGGCCAGACTTCCGCCGGAGATGAAGCTGAAGGGACTGGTGGAAAAACACATATTGCGCAAAGCTGCCAAGCACCTGCTTCCGACGGCCATCCGCGAGCGCACCAAACAGCCTTACCGGGCACCGGAAGCCCGCTCCTTCGTTGGAGCGGGAGAACTGGACTACGTACGCGATTCACTGAGCGAGGCGAGCATCGCCGCCGGAGGACTATTCAACGCCAAGGCGGTGGCGAACCTGCACGAGAAATGCCGCTTGCAGCCAGCGTCCGGATTCCGCGACAATGCGGCTTTCGTCGGCATTTTGTCGACGCAACTGTGGCAGAAGATTTTCACTGGCGAAAAGGTCGGTGCAGCACGAGCGGCCTGAGAAATCGAGGGAATGAAAAATCATGGTAGCAATCAAGGACAAGGTCAAAACCTTTATCGTCGACAACTTCCTGTTCGGGGACACGTCCTACGAGCTTGCAGACTCCGTATCACTGATCGAGAACGGCATCATCGACTCGACGGCCGTGTTGGAGCTCGTGGCATTCATAGAGGATGATTTCGGCATAGCGATGGTCGATGCCGACATCGTACCGGCCAATCTGGATTCGATTGACCGCATCTCAGCCTTCATCAAGGCAAAGGCAGAAGCGCTGGCAGCGTAGGCGCCATCGGCGAGGAGGGTCCGTGCGGATCGAACATTTTCTGACGGCGAAGGCCGCTGCCCATCCAGCCAAAACGGCATTGATCACCGAGCACAAAAGGCTGTGCTATGAAGAGCTGGACGATCTTTCGAGCCGTCTGGCCGCCGCCCTTTTCATGAATGGCGTCAGTCGCGACGACCGGGTCCTGATCTTCATGGACAATTGCTGGGAGGCTGCGGTTTCGATTTTCGCAGTTCTTAAAGCAGGCGCGACTTTCAGTCCGATCAATGCATCCACCAAGGCCGAAAAGCTGGCCTACATCATCGCCGATTGCGACGCAGCTGCGATCCTCACGCAAGCAAAACTGATGCCCGTGGTCGCCGAGGCGTGCGGATCGTCCGGCAAGACGTCCTCCGGCAAGACCGGCATCTTCGTGGCCTCCACCGTTGCTGCCGATAACCAATGCCCGGCAGGGGCCACATCCCTGGCGGATTGCTTGACGCTCCAAGCCAGGGAGATTGATCACCGCGGCGTTGACGTCGATCTTGCGATGTTGATCTACACCTCGGGCTCGACCGGCCGGCCCAAGGGCGTGATGATGACGCACCGCAATTGTGACGCGGCGGCCGACTCCATCACCACCTACCTGCGCAACTCGCCCGACGACATCATCTTGAATGTTCTGCCCCTCGCTTTCGACTACGGCCTCTATCAGTTGCTGATGGCTGTCAGGCTCGGCGCCACGCTCGTGCTCGAGAAGTCCTTCGCTTTTCCCCAGGCGGTCTTTGAACGCATCCGCCAGGAAGGCGTCACCGGGCTTCCGCTCGTGCCCACGATGGCAGCGATGATCCTGCAGATGCGTGATCTGGCGCCGGGCTTCCTGCCCAGCCTTCGCTATATTTCCAACACGGCGGCTGCCTTGCCGACGGCTCACATAGAACGCTTGCGGTTCCTTTTTCCCGGAGTCAGGCTCTATTCGATGTATGGCCTGACGGAATGCAAGCGCTGCACCTATCTGCCGCCCGAGGAGCTCGACCGCCGGCCGGGGTCGGTCGGAATAGCCATTCCAAACACCGAAGCCTTTATCGTCGACGACCACGGGCAACGAGTGCCGCCGGGCATAGCAGGTGAATTGGTCATTCGCGGGCCGCACGTCATGCAGGGTTATTGGCGAAACGAAGCTGCGACGGAACAAACCCTGCGCCCAGGCCCGAACCCTTGGGAGAAGGTTCTCTACACCGGCGATCTGTTCAGGGCCGATGAGGACGGCTTTCTTTATTTCGTCGGCCGCAAGGACGACATCATAAAGTCGCGGGGAGAGAAGGTGGCGCCCAAGGAAGTGGAAGCCGTGCTTCACGCTCATCCGGGCATCGCGGAAGCGGTTGTCTTCGGCGTGCCGGATCCTGTGCTTGGGCATGCGATCGGCGCATGTGTCGTACGGTCCGACCCAGCGCTTGGCGAAAAAGATGTCGTTCGTCACTGTGCACGTCATCTTGAGGACTTCATGGTGCCCAAGATCGTCGAGTTTCGCCGCGAGCTGCCCAAGACGGATACCGGCAAGGTCAGCCGTCGGCTTGCGGCAGAGATGATGGAGGCCGCGCAATGAATGTTCGCCCGACCGAGGACGCGCGGACCTTTGTGGCGAAGGCTCTGGCGATCGACCCAGCCGCTGAAACGGACCGTATCGTAACGGCCTTGCGCCAGCAGTTGCGCGAGCTCCGCAAGCGGGGCCTTGTGCTCGGTCTTTCGGGCGGGATCGATTCGAGCGTGTCGGTCGCGTTGGCCGCACGTGCCGTCGGTCCGCGGAATGTGCTTTGCCTGTTCATGCCGGAAAGCGATTCTGATCCCGAAAGCCTGCGGCTCGGCCGCCTCGTCGCCGAAACTTTTGGTGTCGAGGCTGTGACGGAGGATATCGGGCCGGCCTTGCGCGCGATGGGCTGCTACCAGCGCCGCGACGCCTTCATCCGCGAATTGGTCCCGGAATACGGCGAAGGCTGGGCCTCGAAGATCGTGATCGCGAACGCGCTCGAGGGCCAAGGCTATAATATCTCGTCGCTGGTGGTGCAGGATCCCGAAGGCAAGCAGACGAAACTGAGAATGCCGTTGCCTGTCTATCTCGGCGTCGTCGCCGCTACCAATATGAAGCAGCGCACCCGCAAGCAGATCGAATACTATCATGCTGATCGTCTGAACTTCGCCGTTCTTGGAACACCGAACCGGCTGGAATATGATCAGGGATTCTTCGTGAAGAACGGTGACGGCGCCGCGGACGTGAAGCCGATCGCCCACCTCTATAAAACGCAGGTCTATGCGCTGGCGCCCCATCTCGGTGTTCCGGAGGAAATCCGGAACCGGCCGCCGACCACCGATACCTACTCGCTGGCGCAGACACAGGAGGAGTTCTATTTCTCGCTTCCATATGACCGTATGGATATTTGCCTTTACGGTCTCAACAACGGCATGGCGGCCGAAGTGGTGGGGCAGGCGGCGGGGTTGGCCGCCTCACAAGTGGAACGCGTCTGGGCCGATATCATCGCCAAGCGCAAGGCGACGCGTTATCTGCACCAGCGTCCGCAACTCGTCGAGGAAGTCGAAGAACTCGGTACCTGACCTGCTTCGAGACCGGCCACGTCCCAAAAAGCGCCTTAGGGTCAAAACTCAATCAGCAGGCTGCCGCCAATGGCCGAGATGGGCGGGAAGTTGCCGTTCGTCTCATCTGCCAGACGAGCACGTTGCGCCAATGAACGAACCCGCTCGCGGGAGGGGCGCGGGGTTTGAGGCGTGAGCTTTGTTGGCAGCGTCGGTGAGGCTTTAATCGATCAGGGGTGACGGACGGCCATCGGC